>MHQP01000033.1 GCA_001820685.1 Candidatus Sungbacteria bacterium RIFCSPLOWO2_01_FULL_47_32
CCTTCGCCCCATCCACAACATAAACATTCTCACATTCTTAAGAATGTGAGAATGTTCTGATAAATGAAAAGAATTTTTTGCCATATGGAGAAAGCGAGTGCGCTACCTCTCTGCCCTGATATCGTTTATTCACAAGGCCGGCCTGAGTCAGCCGTCGCGCATGCTCGGAAGTAGTTTTGATGTTGCACCGAATCCTTTCCGCGATCTCATCAAGAGTAATGCCGTCTAATTTTTGTATTAGGAATAAAATTTCTATCCGTCGGTGATTGGCAACTCCCTTGAAATGCCTTTCTAGTTGTTTGCTTGTTTTTATTTTTGTCATACCACCATGCTAGCACAATATTCTCACATTCTCAAGAATATGAGAATATTTAACCCGCAGATATGTTTACTATCAATTGGTCTATTCTCCTTTTTTAGCATTTTTAAGAAGTTCCTCCAATACTTCCATATGTCTTTCAATTGAAAATTCACCGGTTCTTATTTTTGCCGCCACGCCATATTGATGACTAAGATTAGCATCAAACATAAGCAGGAACATCTTTTCGCGCAAATCGGGAACGTTTTTCGGCTCGACAAGTAGTCCGCTCTTTTTATCTTCTATCAGCTCCCGAGCTCCGGAAACGCGGCTTGAGATACAGGGTTTCCCCGCAGCCATCGCCTCAACGAGAACGACTGGAAGCCCCTCCCATAGAGAAGGTAAAACGAATATATCAGCAACTGCCATAATATCAGGAGCAGGCCAGACGCCGGGCAGAAGCACTGTGCCGCGCATCTCAAGCCTTTTAATCTCCGCCTCAAGCATGGAGCGAAGCGAACCGTCCCCAAAAATAACCACTTTGAATTTCGCATCGGGTTTAAGTTTCCGCAATTCCTCGGCGGCCTGTATCAAATATATGTGCCCTTTTTGCTCAATAAGGCGCCCAGCTGTCGCAAATACGACCTCGCCATTGGAAATGCCAAGTTTATACTTCAGCTCGCTTTTGTTTTGTGGGAGATTTTCAAAATCTTGAAAGGGCGTTGTATTATAGTTAACGATAAATTTTTCGCGAGGTATATGCTCTTGTCTCGAGGTAAACTCAAGAACGTCTTTTGAGACAGCAATAATTTTTGTCGTGCCATAAGAAAGAATTTTGTCGATCAGCATCTGCCACCGTTTTTTATCACGATACATATTCTGCTCATGCGATATGATAACAGGCACTCCGGCGCATAGCGCAAGAACCCTCATGACTGTATTTGTAAAAAAAAGTGTTGTAACTACTGCATCAAATTTCTCTTGCTTGAGAAAACGGAACACCTTGAGCATTTCAGAAGCGTCCCAAAGGCCGCGCATAGCAAATCTCACATAGTGCCTTCCAAGAAATGAAACATCTTTCGAAAAACTATTTTCCGACTCCGGAAGAAGTATCGCAAGCCACGGTTCAAAGGCATCCCTATTAATCCGCGAAATTTGATGCACGGCCATGCGTTCCGCTCCCCCGATGGATAAATTATTTACGGCAAAAAGTATTTTTGCTTTCATAAATGAGAATCTACAAATAATTTCGAATGCTACAAATGATTGAGAGGAACATCCGCATTCAAGATACGTTTAGCCGCGATATATTTTTGCTGAAAATTTACAAGGTTGCCTAACTTTTTATTAGAGGAAATCAAATATCGTTTCATTTGAAAGTAGTCCTCTCGCCCAACAATCCTTTTTGCCTTGATCTCTAAAATAATCTTACCGTCAGTAAGAAAATCTACCCTATTCCTCCCTTTTGTTTCGCCGGCAAACGACTGTTCAAGACTTTTCATATTTGCGGCACTCGCATATTATTCGAACCAGATGCATTATGTTTTGGTTTTTTACAAACAAACGAAAGGTCGAATGCGAAAAGTTCCGGACACATGCGAGCAAGCACCCCAAGTCTCCCGTATCCAATAATTTTAACGGAACTGAAATGGCGCCTAAGCATGCCGTTAAGCTCATGCGAGGAAAACTGCGTTATGTGCGTCGGGTCTTCCAGTGGGGTAAAATGCTTATTTGCAAAAAGATATTTTATCCGATTTTTAAGCGAGAACGCATTTGGAACTGAACCCACAAAGACGCCGTCCGGCTTCAGGCGCAAAATAATTTTTTCAACGACGCGCTCCGGGTAATACAAGTGCTCCAATACCTCCCCCGCAACGGCTCCGTCAAACACCCGCCCGGCAAGTTCCTGCCAATCTCCGTTCAAATCAACAAGCATTGTTTCAATTCCGAGTGTTTGCTTTGCCCGCCCAAGCGAAATGCTGTCTATATCAACGCCTAAAACCTTGTTTCCGTTACTAAAATGGCGCGTCAAGGCGCCATCGCGGCATCCGATATCAAGAACGGTTTTTCCGGTTCCTAAGATACTGCCGTAAAGTTTTCCACGCTCGTCTTCAAGAATGGAAAAACCGGTGGAGCGGTCTTCTTTATGGTGTGTTTCGTAAATTTTTTGTAGTGATGACATGCTCGCGAATATTAGCGGTTTAGAGCACTTCGTAAATTTCAACAAATGGTCCACTTTTATCGAGCTTCCATAAAACAGTCCACTGGGTCGGGTTATTCAGATAATCATCGATTCCGCCGCCGCGCAGAGCCTCGTCATGCGTCGGATAGAAACTTTGAACAAGTTTTATACGATGAAATTTTTCAACCCCCGCACGAATTGTGTCCCCCTTTTCTTTCTTCCAGTATGCGATAAGAATATATTTCGTATTGCTCCCACCAAGTTCCTCGTATCTGTAATTATAGAAGTCGTAAAAAAGATTCATTCCCGTTCCGTCAAATACATCTTTTTTTGTGACAATGTAATTTATTTTCGCCGACTCATTTTGCTTGTTCACTTCTTTGTGATACCGAGCGGCCTCGTAAGAAAGCGGAGCATCGAAACGGTGTTCAAATGAATACACAACTTCTTTCCCGTGAAGATTATCGGAAAGCCATTGCTTTGTTTCAAGAAACGTGTTCGCGCGAAGGAGACTAACCCACTTCATGCTTGTGGAAAGACTTGGGATAAGCAGAAGTCCTATAAATATTCCGAGGGCAGTCCGCTTACAATTTTTACCCGTAAGCCGATCAACCGCATATGCTATTCCGAATGTCGCCGCAAGTGTTAAAAACGGCAAAAGCCAGCGGGTCATGCGCGGAGCACTGATGATGCTCACCATGATCAGGTAATTAAACGCAAGCGCGCCGAATACATACCTATGCAGTTTGTCCCTAACGAGCGATGAAGCAAAAAGGGCAACTGCAAGCCAAAAAACGGCCATTAAAACCGGTTCAATAAAAAAGGTATCGCGAAAAACAAAATAGAAACGTTCAAACTTGCCTACCGGGTAAAAGCTGACATAATTATTTGCCGCATAGTATCCATAGAGGTTTTCGAGCACCATTCTCCTTACGCCGTTAAAATTCATTAAGTAAAAAAACGAAACCGGAAGCGCATAAAGAAGCGTTGCCCGGAGAATCTCTTTTTTGCGAAAGAGTTCTTTATTGAACATGACCCCAAAAACAGGAATGATAAAGGCGGAAATCCCTACATAATGCACCGATAGCGCGAGGGTAGCGGCAAAAACCGACAGATAGAAAAAGCGAAAGTCTTTTTTGCGTTCAAAAATAAGAATAAAAAATAAGGACAGCAAATAGAAAGTGATCATTCCGCTATGCGCTTTGCCCCAATGGGACAAGAAAACAGGAAGCACGCTCACCGCATATGCAGCGGCAGCGGCGTATGCGCTTGCGGTTTGAGCAAACAGCAAGCGGTATATTTTGTAAATAAGATATACACCGAGCATACCGAATGCGACCGAGAACCAACGCGTAACAATAATGAGCTCTCCCATCCCGGATAGAATATAATGCGTTTTTATTGCCTCCGCACTCAAAAGATTTTGGGTGAGTGCTGTATACCCGACCTTGAGCACAACCGCCGGTATATAAAAGAGTGTCAATAAAATCGGGTGCTGGAGGACATCCGTAGCAAGACTCTTAGCATCGGCAACTTTTAGAATGTAAGAAATGTGGTAATGCTCATCCCAGATAAAATTTACGCCTGGATAATCAAAGTAAATTCCGTATATGCGCAGCGCGAGTCCGGCAATAAGAATTGCCAGGAGAATCGCGTGTTCTTTCGCCAGTTGTGATATCCAGTTAGTCATATGCTAACTGCTGGATTGAACTTTTATCATACGAAATAACTCTGTAAATTTCGACGAACGGACCGGTCCCCCGCAATTGCATAAGTACCCTCCAATTCAGCGGATTATTCACATATCCTTCTTCAATCTCGCCCAAAGGCAGATCTTTGCGGTCAGTAGGGTAAAATTTTTGGACCAATTCCAAGGTATGCTCCTTCTTTATTTTTTCAACCTTAGTGACTCCATCATCGCTGTTCCAATACGTCACAACCGCATACTTCGTTGCCGGACCGGCAAGCTCTTTATGCCGAAGCGCACGATCATAGAAAATATTTATTCCGCTATTTTGAAATTGCTCCTTGTGGCTGATGATGTAGTTAATCTTGCCGGAGGCCGTAACACCGTTCATATCCCGCTGCCAAAGAGCCGCGTCATAAGAAAGAGGAACATCAATAAGGTTATTGGTAGAATATATAACATCGCCCTTGGCCGGAACCGTGAGCAGCCACTCTCGCGCCGCAACCATGGTATCGTTATGTATAAGAATCAGCCATTTCGCCGTAAAAATAAGGCTCGGGATAAGAAACAGGGTTCCGATGGCGCATAAGGCAAATTTTCCGAATCCTTTCTTGAGCAGCCACTCCATAGCTATGGCTGCGGCAAGCGTTGAGGAAAAAAGGATAAAAGGCGTCTCATATCGCGACATGTATTTTGATGCAACAACCAGTGTCAAAAATAGGTAATTACACGCAAGAAATACGGCAATATACCGCACAAACCTGTCTTTAAAAAACTTTTTGATATTAAACACGAGTAATCCCAGAAAAAGACCGACAAACGCCGGCTCTAGGTTGAACGACTCTCTGATCACGTAGTAAAATCTTTCCCACCGGCCGATAGGATAAATGCTCGTATAGTTATTTGAACCATAATAACTGGTAGGCGAAATAAGAGTTATATAGAGAGAATAGAATACTCCGCGGTAATTTACGAGGTAAAAAAAAGCAACAATGGCCCCATAGGCCAGTGCCGCTTTGAAGACGGTCCGAAACTTAATGCTCTCCCTGTTCCACACATAACCCCACAAGGGAATGAAAAAAGCATTTACTCCGAGATAATGGGCGGAGAACGATAGTGCCGCAGTAATCACTGAACACCAAAACCATAAAAGCTTTTTTTCTTCCTCAAACCGCAAAATGCAATAGAGAGATAAAACAAGAAAAAATATCAAACCGCTATGCGCCTTTCCCCAATGGGACACAAGAACCGGCATAAGGCTTACCGCGCACACCAAAGCCGCATACAGCGCCGGCGGCTCCTGTTTAAAAACTATTCGATATATTTTGTAAATAAGAAAAATCGTAGCTGTTCCAAAGAACACGGCATACCATCGGGCAACCACCACCAAATCTCCCATGCCATTCACGATAAAATACGCTTTTAGCGTATCAATGCCGTATAACCCCCTCACAACGGCAATATATGCAATCTTTATAAGAACTCCCGGAATATACAAAAAAGAAAGCAGTGCGGGGTATTGCAATACGTTATTGAATACATCGCCCTGCAAAACCCTCAAGAGATACGACATGTTCCACGTCTCCGCCGTCACAATCTCTACCGCCGGATAGTCAAAATAAATGCCGTAGACGCGAAGAAAGAAACCAAAAACAATAATGGAAACAAGAATGTAGTGTTCCCGCACCTTCTGTATGAGCGATAAAATCATTTTTGAGCTGTTATCAATAGTGAGCCGGAAATTTCTTTTAAGAGCGGAACAATCTCTGGCACAAGAAGCGGAGCAGAACAAAAACGCACGATACTGTCGGGGAGCGCCGGATGCAGGAAGTCGAAATTATCGACACTGACGTTCCTATACCCGACTTCTTCGAGTGAGCGCGCGAGCCCACAACGGAAAAAAGCTGTTTCGTCGGGAGAGTCTCCCATTGCCTTCTTCAGCCATGGAATATTCTTTTGCAAAAATATCTGCGGGTTTGCCATATTCGGCTCACTAAAAAGAAGAAGACCGCCATGCGCAAGCTTCCGGTAACACGATTCAAGTGTTTTTTTATGATCAGTGTGATGCAACACAGAAACTCCGACAATATGCGTAAAGGTTCCGTCAGAAAAATTGTCAAGTTCTTCGGCATCCGCTGTTCTTACTTCAACATTCCGATATTTTTCGACTTTCTTTTTTGCGACCTTAATTAAGTCCGGCGATATGTCTATCGCCGTTATTGATGCCCCGGTTTGCGCAAGTTTCGCGGTAAACTCCCCCGTTCCGCACCCAAGCTCAAGCACCCGGCTTCCGGACCAGATGAGACCGTTCTCTATCATAAGATTTATCCGCCTCTCCGTCCGAATCCTCCCAGCCTCGCCGCTTCTTCCCCACACACCTTCCGCGTAATCGGCAATTTTTTTTCCGTGCGTTATTTCATTTATTTTTCGCTGGTCATTCATACTATTTACACAAGCCTGCTTGCTTCCGCATCTATCATCTCTTCCATAATATTGTCAAGTTTTTTGGTAATACCCCAGTCCGGATAATCGGTTTTAAGTTTTTTTAAATTTGAAATATAACAGATGTGGTCTCCTTCGCGATTCTTTTCGTCGTAAACGGAATTTACCGTCTTGCCGGTTATAGATTTTATTTTATCAAAAGTTTCAAGAATAGACATGCTGTTCCCCCTTCCTCCGCCTAAATTATACACGACTCCTTGTTTCGGATTAGCGATGAATTCTTCGAAGGCCCGAACGACGTCGTATGAATGTATCTGGTCGCGGACTTGTTTTCCTTTGTAACCGAAGATCGTATACATTCCTCCGCTCACCGCAACCTTAATAAGGTATGACAAAAACCCGTGAAGTTCCACACCGCTATGTTGGGGGCCGGTAAGACATCCTCCGCGGAAGGAGACGGTATTCATCCCAAAATATTTTCCGTATTCCTGGACCATGACATCCGCGGCAACTTTTGAAGCGCCGAAGATGCTGTGCTTGGAGCCGTCGATGCTTTGTGTTTCATCGATGCCGTCAAAGTGTTCCGGTTTTGAATATTCCCAGCGCGTTGCCTTCTCTTCTAGAGGCAGATAATTTGGGCTATCGCCATACACCTTATTGGTGCTCATGAAAACAAACGGGGCTTCAGGAGAATATGTGCGCGTAGCCTCAAGTAAAATGTGCGTTCCAACCGCGTTCACTTCAAAATCCAAAAGCGGGTCTTTTTTTGCCCAATCGTGGGATGGCTGGGCCGCGCAATGAATGATGGCTTCGGGCGGGTTCTCTTTGAGGAGCGAAAATATTTTCATGCGGTCGCGGATGTCGATATCATGATGGACAAAATTCGGAATGCCGTCCTTGAGCCGTTTCAGATTCCACGATGTATCCCCTTTGTCGCCAAAAAAGAACTTCCGCATATTATTATCAATGCCGTGAATCTCGTACCCTTTATTACCGAAATACAAAGAAGCCTCGGAACCGATAAGGCCCTGGGATCCCGTAATAAGCATTACTTTTTTCTTTGCCATTGCTTCGCGAATACGCGCAAATGTAGGTACGAATTTCACAAATATTTTTAGCCATTCATGAAATAAGCGGCTATATTCGAGTAAATTGGTAATACCTATAAAACGAGATAAACGCTACATAAGTTTCAGTTTCCGGAAGGCTGCAACGCACATTTTCAGCATGACAACGCCGTTATACAAGCGTTTTTTCATTTTTGTCTCGCCGTAAACCCTACTTACATAGTGCACCGGCACATCAATTATCTCAAGATTTATCTTTGAAGCGCTGAAAAGAAGCTCGTAGTCTCCCCAGCGGTCTTCAGTGCCCCATGTGTGGAAAAACTGCCTCATTCGCTCATAATCGGCCCGCCAGAATACTTTTGTTCCGCAAAGCGTGTCTTTTATAGGGCGCCCCAACAAATAAGAGAATACAACACTAAAAAACTTATTTCCAATGATGTTAAAGGGGCGCATGGCGTCTTGCTCCATCGGATAGACCATGCGGGATCCGTTGATAAATTCTCCCCGGCCCTGAATAAGCGCATTGTAAAAATAGGGCAACTCTTCCGGCAAGACCGTAAGATCCGCATCAAGTATCATCAAAATATCTCCCGAGGCGTGGCTAAACCCCTCCCATACGGCTTTTGCCTTTGAAACTCCGGGGCCGAGAAAAAGTTTTATGTTTTTATTGGGATACCTCTTTATGCATTTCCGAACCTCGTCCCCCGTCCCATCGTCAGATTTATCGTCAATAAAAATGAGTTCGGTTCCCTTCCCCATTTTCGGAACACGCATGACCGCCCCTTCGATATTTTCCCGTTCATTCTTACAGGGAATAATGACGCTGACAGAGTATGCGTGAGGATCTTTTGGAGAAGATATTTTTTTAGCTACCAATACCTGGAGAAAACAGAGGCGATTGATAAGCGGAATTTTTGCAATGAATCGGTTTAAGAACCGGCTTATGACTGGAATGTATTTTGGGAAAATGACCTCGTGTTCTTGCTTGATTATTTCAAACCCCGCCAGGTGCAGCATGTTTGAAATATCGGAAAGAGAAACCCAGTTCAACGCAGGCTGTTTCATTTTTAATCCTAGCTTCTCACCCGCCTTTATCAGCGGATACCACAAAAAATTATGGTTCACGATTATGATACGCGTCCGTTCATTCGAAACCTTATGAAGTTCGGTAAAATGCTTCTCGACATCCACAATATCGTCAATGAGATTCACAAGGAGCACATAATCGAAGACTTCACTCATCGGTAAAGCTTCAAAATCCGCCCTCATAAAACGATACTGCGGATATTTTTCTTTGGCGAAATTTGCAAGCTCTTCGCAATAGTCGAGGCCGACTCCGATTTTTGGCTTAACCGCGTCCAAAAAATCTCCAAGATCGCTTTTCAAAAGCAGAACTTTTTTCTCCGGCTCAACGAGAAATTTTAAAATATGCCCGATATAGTTGTAATAATACCGGTTCCTTTCTATCTGTGCTTTCCGCTTTACCGCGTTTTTCCGGTAGTTCTCGAGAACTTCCCGCTTCTTTTTTGCTAATATGTCTTGTCCTTCATCCATATGTTTATACTATAAGGCCGCCGGAAATCCCGGACCCCGCCGTTAAATAAGCTTGTCCTTCCACGTACTCGGCGTTTCACCATTCACTATCTCTATCTCAATATGATAATTAAACGGGCGCGCTCCCCTCTTTTTTATCCACGCTATCGTCAGCTTTACTCCTTCTTCGAATGAAGTCGTCGTCTTATACCCCAAAAGCTTGCGGGCTTTTCCAGCAGAAGCACCTGCGTTCTTTACCTCATGAGGCCGATCGGGTACATGGATAGGCTCAAGCTTAAAATCCATGAAACGCGCAACGGTGCGCGCGACTTCATTTATGGTAATAAATTCCTCATCGGGGCCTATATTGATGAATTCTCCGGAGAGTCCCGCCTGAAAGCCCATTTTCTCCAGCGGGTCAATGGCGTCGGTAATATACGTAAAGCTTCTTTTTTGTTCTCCATCGCCGTAAATGATAGGCTGTTTTCCCTGAAGCATTCTATTGATCATGATGGAAACAACATTCCTATACGGGTCATCGTATTTTTGTTTCGGCCCAAAAATGTTGTGAGGAATTGCCTGAACATATTCAATACCGTTTCCCTTGCACATCATCTCGACAAAAAGTTCGGATGCAAACTTGGCGATACCGTACGGGTCGACGGGTCGGGCAGGCATGTCCTCCGTAAAAACTCCTCCTTTGCCGCCCTGGTTTCCATACCGGTCCATGCTTGAAGTAAACACGACGCGTTTCACATTATTTACAACCGCGGCACTGATCGTTGCGACCGTTGAGTTGTATGTGTGCTGGGTAACGATGTTCGGCGAAAAAACGCTTAGGCCAACGGGGGCCGCGGCGGCACAGTGATACACAATATCAACACCCTTCAGCAATGTTTTCATTTTTTCAAAATCGCGCGCGTCGTCCTCATGGAACTCGACTCCCTCCGGGACATTATCTCGATATCCCCCGAACATGTTATCACAGCCGGAAACACTGTGCCCATTCTTAAGAAGCCGTTTTGCAAGGTGGCTCCCTAAAAATCCGGCTACTCCCGTTATAAAAACTTTTGATTTTGCCATTGTATCTATGTATTTAACATTGTGCGCAAAGCAGGCGTAGTTCAGAAGCCACACAGTGCCGAGCGCGTTCGTGCCCGACCGCTAAGAAGTATTATAGGAGGACATGCCATTTTGTTTGACAGCACAATTACCTTATATACTGTACCAAAAAACCGAATTTAGTCAAAAAACTCCTGCAATGTAAAAAGCCGCTTTGTTTGCGGCTTTACGATTTTATATTGAGCAATCGCTTGGCGTTCAGCCCAAGAATGTTTTCCTTGTCCTTATCCGGTATTTTCGCGCATTCGACAAGCGTCTTTTGAAAGAGCAGGTCTCCGGCCGGAAAGTCAGAGCCGAAAAGAATTCTTTCAGAACCAAGCATATTCACAATACCCGCAAGACGGCGCGGACCGGAGCAGTATGAGGTTTCAAGGTACACATTCTGAAAACGCTTCGCGATGCCGGGGGCATTTTGGTCCACCATGTGGCCGATAACAATTTGAACATCGCCGTATACTTCCGCAAGCTCTTCGACGTATCGCGCGTCTCCGAACGAGCCCCACCCAGTATGCCAGAGCAGAGGAAGTTCTGTTTCGCGGGCGATCTCGAAAACCGGACCAAGAAGCCGAGACGTCGGGTAATACGCGTCGCAAACGGGATGGACTTTAATGCCGCGCACGTTATTTTTGATGATGAGATCTATGAGCAGTACTTCGTCCGTTCCCCGCCTATCGTGCATGCGAAGAAAATACGGATTGAGCCAGACGAACGGCAGAAGTGTTTCAGCTCTTAACGCCATCATCATTCCATTGGCAACCTCGAGGTCTTCGCGATATGCCGCCGAAAAAGGAATTGCCGTTGAATAATCTATCCCCGATCGTTTTTGAGCCGCAACGATGTCCCCGGCGGTTGTGTCTTCCTCTTTTTGAAAATTAAGAGGTTTCGGATTCTTCCCAAAATGGCAGTGGAAGTCGATGACCACGATAATCCTCCAAAACTAAAAAGGTCTTCCAAGAGTATACCCCTGCCACCCTGTCGCAATCAAGGCTCATTGATTTTTAATAACTTAACGCAGACACATGTGAAATCTCAAAGACCAGAAACTTTCGGGTGAAGGAGTAAAATCGAAAAACCCTAAAAATCAAGCGGCAGATTATATCTTGAACAACTCCTCAAACATTTTTGCAACCTCTTTGACATTGAATTTTTTCACCCATTCTTTTTCGCGTTTTTGAATGATAAGAATATTTTCATGGCTTGAATTAAGAATGTAATTCATGGCACCAACGAATTGTTTTTTTGCGCCGCTCGTCACAACGAGATTTTTGAGTTCCGAAGGCACAACCTCTAAAACACCGCCGACGCCGAACGCAACGAACGGTATCCCCATCGCCATCGCTTCTAAAAGCACCCGCGGAAATCCCTCCTCGTCGGAAGGCATGATAAATAAATCGGCAATGGCGTAGTATTTCGGCATCTCCGCATTAGGAATCCAGCCGAGAAGGCGGACATTTTTCTGTAATTTTAAATTTTCAATTTTAAATTTTAAATTTTTGCACTCCGGTCCGTCTCCTACAACAAGAAAAACTATATTCCCTCCGGCAAATGAACTAAGAATATCCGGGAGGTGTTGGACGCCTTTCCGCTCGCTTAATCGGTGGGCGAAAAGAACAACCTTCGCTCCGTCAGAAATCCCGAGCTTTTTCTTCAGCGCATCTTTTTCTCCGTCCGGAAGGTTTTTAAAGCGTTCAAGCGAGATCCAATTCGGCAGTACCTTTATTTTTTCCCCGGGGATATCGTAGGTAAGCGCATAGCGTTTCTTTAGAGACTCCGTTCCTGTAACAAGAAAGGTAACCCGCCGATATGCCATCCGCTCGAATGCTTCACGAAGTTTTCCGCGCTTATACTTCCATGGCTCTCCCGCGTTCCAATAAAACACTCTTCCTCCGGAAATGCCCGCGACGAGAGACGCAAGGAACGCGGAAAAAAAAGAATAGTGGATATAAAAATCACTATATCCTTCCTTGCGAGCCCGAATAATCACCCACAGAGTTCCGAGGATCCGCAGGGTCAAAGAGGAAGACGAAAGAAGGCGTACATGCGAAAACATTCTTTTGCCTTCCGGCATTTCCCCTTTTTCAATAATTAGAAAGATATCAAGGTTTTTGGAAACTGTTTTGAGCAAATCATAGACATGCGCAAAATGTGTTGCGGTGTCTTTTCGATATTCGGGAATTACAAAACATACCTTTGGTCGCGCCATACCTGCATCATATCTTTTTTATTCGGTTTTTAGAAGTGCGTGTACAAACAAGCTTCTTTGTGGTACTGATGGCATATTCTTACTCTGTTCTTTGATATGAGGTGTAACGATGAGAAGCTGGAACTTTGATACGCTTCTTGTTTCGGGCGGATACGACCCGACGGAACACCGCTGGCACAGGTCGGAACCGATTTATCCGGATGCCGCAGTTGTGCAACCTGACTGCAGAACTGCCACGGCCCGATTTGCCGGAACCGAGGAAGGGCTTGTTTATGCGAGGTTCGGAACGGATAATGATATTCTTGTTGAGAAACGTGTAGCTCTTCTTGAGGGGGCTGAAGCATCAAAATGCTTCGGCTCGGGACTTGCCGCAATCAACTGCCTGCTTTACGCGCTTGCTGAAGACGGAGACCACATCGCAGTACAGGAAAAAATGTACGGTGGAACAATTGCCGCGATTACAAAGCTCCTGATGCGCGCCGGGGTACGCGTTACATTCATTAAGGACACGAACGACCCCGACGAATGGAAGCGTGCATGCAAGAAAAAGAGAATGAAGCTTCTATTCGCCGAAATTCTTTCGAACCCGACACTCGAAGTGCTTGATGTCGAGACTATTTCGGAAATTGCAAAGACTCACAACGCCGCCCTCGTGATTGACGCGACCTTCTCAACGCCGGTTCTTTTCCGCCCGCTTGACTGGGGGGCTGATTACAGCATCCACTCAACGACAAAATTCATGAATATCGGAGGAACGAACACAGGCGGAGTTTTGTCGGGACCGAAAGACGGCATAAAAAAAGTCGTGGGAATTTCAAACCTTTGGGGAGCCCCGCTTTCCGCGTTTGACGCATGGCTTACAATCAAAGGAATGCCTTTTTTGAAAGATCGGGTACTCCGCCAGTCGAAGTCCGCTTTCGAGCTTGCGTCCTTTCTTGCAAAAAACCCGCGGGTAAAGAAAATATTTTATCCGAAGCTCATGAGCTCGCCAGATTATTTCCGCGCCAAAAAATACCTGCCGGAAGGCTGTGGAGCCGTATTCGCGCTTGAGCTTGAGGGAACTAAGGCGGATGCCGCCCGCTTCATCGAGTCGCTCAAGCTCTGGTCGCATGCGGTAAATCTTGGCGACATTCACTCGCTTGCGACATGCCCCGCCCTGACAACACACTCAACCATTCCGCAGGAGATGCGGGAGCGGGCCGGTATTACAGACACGTTCATCCGTTTTTCAACAGGCCTTGAGCATATTGAAGACCTAAAG
Organism: Candidatus Sungbacteria bacterium RIFCSPLOWO2_01_FULL_47_32; assembly: GCA_001820685.1. Lineage (GTDB taxonomy): Bacteria > Patescibacteriota > Minisyncoccia > Sungbacterales > GWA2-42-14 > GWA2-47-10. The sequence continues at coordinate 13,796 of MHQP01000033.1, forward strand.
GATGACATCGACCAGGCGCTGAAAAAATAGACAATAAAAAAATAATCCCGTTTTAAACGGGATTTTTTCTAACCCCAGCCGTCACAGGTGTGGACGAGGAATAAAAAACTTGACAAAAGTGCATTCTAATTATATAATCACCATAGCACACCTTTGATATTCAAGGGCAAAGAACTTACCTATGCCAACCCCTAACGGATGGGTATCAGGAGACGTTATCATTTTTTTTAAAAAGAACATATCCGAAGAACGCATTAAAACCATTATTTCTGAATTTTGGCTTCAGATAGTTTCGTCTCCGGAGAGCCCCGGCGGAATGTACTGGCTTGAAGTTCCTCCCGGCACCGAGCAAGAATGGATTTCACGGCTTAACAATTTAGCGGAAGTTGACCAGGCATACCCGAACAAATACCTTGAAGAACAATAAATAAAAAAACCGCAGAATGTCTGTGGTGTTTTTGTTTATTATAGACGGTCCAGGATTCGCTGAAAGTTTCTGGCAACATCAAAAAGCGTGTTGAGAGAAAATAACGAAAAAGAAATAAGAAGCGCCCGATCGAAAAAGTTCCGCTCTCTCATAAGCAACGTAAACGCATACCCGGCAAATAGCGCCATAAAGGGGTAAGCAGAATACCGATATCGCGTCTCAACAATAAGGAACATGAACGAGACCGGCATCAAAATGAGCATGACGGTAAAAAACAATACCCTCTGCCGTGTTTGCCCTGTTGTACGCGTGATCGCGCCTAAAACACCGGCACCCCCAAGCAGAAAAAGAACAAACGCATAGACCGCCGAAGAAACTACCACGGCAAGCTGCTGAAAACGCATCCCCTCCAGATACGGCCACCAGCCAGTTGGACGAGCAATGCTAAAATATATCGAAACGCGATAGAACGTAATCTTAAGAAAGCGAAGCGGGTCTGCTTTTATGAACCCAAGCGCCATGTCTATTTCGGTCTTGTTTGCCGAGAATCGTTCGGCAAACCGAAGAGGCGTCGTATACTCATAGCGCGAGTCGTCAATTTCACCCGTCGCATTCGGATTGTTGCCGTTCAAAAAAGCATCCCCAACCGCAAGATTTGTCGGAACAAATTTATGAAACACGCGATAGTTCCTTACAGCCCAGGGCGCCATCAGAATGGCGCAGCAAAAAAGAAAAACGATAGCATGCACAAAGCGCTTTCGCACCCAAAAGAGCGCTGAGGCCGGCAGAAGCAAAATGCCGAGGGGAGACCGGGTAAGATAGACTGCCCCGAATAATACTCCCGCAAGTCCAGCACCTGATGCTGAAGGCATATCATCATATCGGAAAAACCACCAGACAAAAAGAAGCATCAGAAAAAGAGCAAAATTTTCGACAAGAAGCATGGAGCTTGCAAGTATCAGGTCAGGAGAAAACGCTATAAGCGCCGCCCCCGTCAAGCCCATTGCCGGATGCCACATATCTTTAAATAGCCGGCGCGAAATAAGAAATACAAGCAAAGCCGAAAGCGCATGAAAAAGCGCCTGAAAAATCCAAACCGGTTCATAGCGATGGCCGAAGACATAAAAGAAACCGACGAGCAAAAATTCATATCCCGGTCCCGACTTTATCATCGAGCGATCCGCATTCAACGGAATATCATTCGTATCCATTCGGTATCCGTTCCCCGATATGATATTTTGGGCGATCACGTTATAAGCTTCGGCGTCTACCATAGGCTCGATGCGATAGTAAAAAGAATAGAAAAGCGAAACCAAAAAGGCTCCCCCAATAACCCCCCAGAGAAGACGGCGGGAGTAACGCTCTAAGAAATCGAGGAAGTATGATGTATGCATCATGTTCATATATTTTTATTCATTTATCCATCTTTCATTTCGTAGGATAGTATATCCCAAAAAGACCCTAAACCGATATGTTTTCCTCGTAAAAAATCCGCGTTATCTGAATGATACGAGATGCTGTTATTTTTTTGCGACGGCAAACAAGTTGAAGCCCGCTTCAAAATACGCTTGTGTTATATGCTCGGTCTTAAAGCCGGCAGAAACCAGCATGCGTGAGAGGTCACGCTTCCAGAAGTAGCGTTTGTGGTCACGTATCTCCCCTTCTTCAATGACGTGAAGCTTGTAGGCAAGAACTTCCAGCACCGGACGCGCCGCCCATGTCGGAACGGTAATGATAAGAGTTCCGCCGGGCCTTAAGACACGGTATATTTCTTTCAAAATATCCTCAGGGTACTGAAGGTGTTCAAGCACGGCAGTCAGAGTCACGACATCAACGGACGACGTTTCTTGATCAAGTGTTTTTTCAAGAAGGCCTTTCTTAAGCGTAATATTCCCTTCCTCCCCTTCTGGAACATCCATATCAATGCCGATGCCCTTACTGATAAGAGGCAAGAGCGACCGAAGAAGACGAGCCTTAAAACCGCATCCGACGTCAAGCACGACCGCACCCCTCGAAATGTACGACCGAACCCGCCGCACTCTCAGAAAACGCAATAAAGGGTCAAGAAGCCTATCCATGGTTTTAGCCAAACACGTTAAACCGAATGACGTGCCACACAGCCGCTATTCCGTCTTTCCAGTTGATTTTTTTTCCTTCTTCATATGTCCTGCCCGAATACGATATTCCAACTTCGTACACCCTCCATTTTCCTTTCGCAACTCTAGCGGTCAGCTCAACCTCAATGCCGAACCGGTCAGACACGAGTTTCGGAAGAAGGAACTCTACGACTTCCCGGCGAAAAACTTTATAGCCGGTCTCAATATCCGATAAGTTCAGATTCGTAAAACAATTTGAAAGAAATGTAATGAGAATATTTGCAAGATAGTGGTGAAAGTTGAGAACCCTACGCGGCTGGTTCGAAATGAGCCGGGAGCCATAAACAACATCCGCCTGATTTCCAAGTATCGGCTTGAGTAAAAAGGGATAGTCCGCCGGGTCGTATTCGAAGTCGGCATCCTGAATAAGAACAATGTCCCCTGTCGTCACTTTCAGTCCGGTCCTAATGGCTGCTCCTTTGCCGCGGTTTTGCGGATGCTTGACGATGCGAATACCGGAAATCCCCTCAAGCATCGAAAGACTTCTGTCCTTAGAGCCATCATCAACCGCAATAATCTCCTTTTCCATGCCTAACGAATCAGCCTTTTTCACGCGGTCAACCAGTTTAGCGATGGTTTTTTCTTCGTTATAGACAGGTATAACGATGGAAAGTTTTTTCATGTTCCTCTATCGGCTTACCGATTTTTAAATGTGTATATCTCAACATACGGACCCGAGAATTCTCTGCCGGAAAGAGCATCTGCAGGATACATAGGGTCATTCAGAATATCTGCGGCATCCTTCCCATCTCGCCTTGGCGCAAAGCCGACAACACGCACCTTATCCAAACCGGCGTAGCGCGCTTCGAGTTCCCTCTTTTGCCGCGCATTCCAATATGAATAAAAAAGATATCCAGCGGGGATTTTTTTGAATTCGCCGTCGATATCTTGAAACCGACTTATATCATAAACAAAATAACCGGGCTCGTACAGACGGCTATCCGGCGAAATGCCGAGAACGGCTCCTGCGCGGGTATCGAAACGAACAGGATTGTTTTCCTTGAGTGCGGCGGCACTTTCCTTGTTCATTGGTACATACACCGTATAATCGTCAAGAATAATGACGGAACCAAGTGGAACATTTTTTTGAATCCATTCGACGGCTTGTGTGCGCGTGTCAAAACTTGACATAAGCGCACCGTAGCGATACACCGGATAAACCGAATACCAGAAAAATCCGAACGTAAAAAAGACAAGAAGAAGATACCTCACGAACGGAGTCCGCTGCTTCGAAAAACCAAGAAAAAACGCGTAGGACGAACCGAGAAGAAGCGGAGGAACAACCGGCAGAATAAACCGCGGCTCTATTCTTGAAAATCCGAATATGAGTCCGGCGAGATAGAGAAGCGGCATACCAAGCAAAAGCGAAAATTCAAAAAATTTCCCGTTGTTTGCGCGCCACCACCCAATGAGCCCTGCGGCGCCGAGAAGAAAAAGCGGACTTTCTGACCAAAAATACCTGCTTACATTCAAAATATTTGTCCACAGGTGTATTCCTCCTCCAACAGGTTTCGTCGTAATGTGCTGAAACGAGAACCCAAAAATACTTCCGACCCCGGCAACGAGCCATCCGAATTGACGCTGAAATGCATATGGATTAGCGAGAGAGAAAAAAACTATAATTGCGCAAAGCAAAACAAGACTCACCATGAAGGATTTATCAAAAAACGCACCCTCTTTTGTGTTCATAACAAGGTTCCGCATGCGCCTTCCCCTCCACCCATGCATGTGAGCCCAAAAAAACCAGGGCAGAAGAACAAGAATGATATATCCCATGCCATATCCGAACCCGATAGCAAAAACTGCCAGCACGTACCAAAGAAGACGGCGGGTTTCCTTCATTTTCACGATGGAGTATATCCCGGCAACAACAAAAAAGGCCGTTGGTCCCCAAAAACGCCCGGTCTGAGTTTCGTGTACATGGAGAAAATCGAATACAAGAAATACCGCCGAGAGCAAAGCGACATGCTTTGAAAAAACATTTCTTCCGAGAAGATACAGGATGTAGACCGTTGCAGTTCCAAAAAGAGCAGACAGGATACGCGCGATAACAAGAAACTCTTCGCGATGAAGCAGAACATATTGCTGAAACTCATGTACTCCCGAAAACCAGCCAAGAAGAATTCCGGCAACCCCCGCAACACCAAAGAAGGGAGCGAGTATATACGAAAAAAGCGGAGGAATGTATAAAAACGAGTTCCCCCACAAAGATCCTGACTGTAATATTTTAAAGCCGCCAACAACCGAAACAAGCTCATCCCCATAAAAACTTTGAGGAATTCCAAAAGAAACCGCACCCAGTCTCAGTATGAACGCAATAAACAAAAGAGCTATAAGAATAGTCCGAAAATATATTTGTTCGCGAGCAAACGCTCTGCGAAAACTGAATTGGTCATCCATAGTTTAAAATTTCCTCATGTCAGCCGACAACATTAAAAAATCGAAGCATCAAAAAACGCATGATGAAAAGTCCACCAATGATGGTAATGCTGCTGATGATCGTGGAAATATGAAATATATCAATAAAAAGCCACAGTAAACAAATTTGTACAAGCGCTAACACGCCGCCCGTCCAAAGATAGTGGAAAAAGGACCAGCTCAAAAAAGGTTTTAACATACCGGCACATATAGATGACTTGTCGGAAGGATTTTTTTGTTCAGGCAACATATATTTCAACAGAATTATGCGTTACCAATATAGTTCCTGCACGGTTGTCGTTGTGTCTCCGGTAACAGAAAAAACGGGTTCACGAAAATTACTGCGCTCGCCTCCCACCTCCTGGTTTAAAAAATACTTCGAACTGGGAATAAAATTATACGACGATTTTCTGCCATAGTATATGTCTTCCTTATGTAGTGCCGCACCAACCACATCGACAATACGCACACCGTTATCTGTAAGAACAAACGAGCGTTTGAAAGAAATGGATGACCGCCGGGCATCTGTAATCATCCCCTTGCGCAGTACTTTTTTTAAAAATTTTCGCAGTATACCGGATTGCCCGATGGTCAACTGAAACATCTTAAATAAAAGCATTATTGGCGTTTTCATCAAAGGTTCCGAAACGAACTTTAAAAAGCCGCTTGTAGAAAATTCTTTCGCTACCGCAGAAACACAGTGAATACCATTATTTTTATCAAGAACATTAGATGTATACGCGTGCCCCCGAGAAATGATATCTGCGCCTGAATCAAGGTATGTCTTTCCTGGTGCGTACACTCGAAACGCTCCGCCCTTATAAAGATTCGCTACAAAATAATATATCCCGCGGTCTACAACACGAATACCGGACATCGGAAAAAAAGTATCAACACGGCGCTCCGCAAGAAATCGACGAATCCGCCCGCCGTCACTGGGAACATATATAAGCCCCGCCTGTAACCAGTTATACAGGATATAGGCAAGGTAGCGGTCATCAAGGTTAGACGGTCCGATGCCGGACTGAAGAGCAAGTGAGTGAGCGCAAAATTCCGCAATAAGACGCATATTTTGGTCTTTATCGGAAAGCAGCACAAATCCGGAAGGTATGAGATACTCGGTATTGCGCGAGCCATACTCGCCGCCAACAGTATAATTGGGATGTAAAAAATTGGTTAAAAACGCCGATGATTTGCGAATTGCTTCAACAACTCTCTGATCATCATATTTTTGAGAGTATTTAGCGAGATAATCAATAGTGAGCGAAAGGTACCCAATATCGGGGCCGCCATATTCGCTCCACCACCCTTCCGACACCTGGGCATCCGTAAAACGCTTAGCTTTTTCAAAGGCGCTCATTCGATATCGTTCATCCCGGGTAAGCAGCCATACATTCACAAGAGCGAGCATACTTCCTGACTCCTGATTACGAACCAGTTCCTCGTCTAAGGAAGTCAGCCAGTCAGCAGCACGACACAATACATCAACTGCTTTTTTGTATCCTCGAATCTTTTGTTCTCCTAATACCAAAAGCGTCTCGGAAAGCGCCGCGGTCACAAAGGCAGTCGCCACAAAAGAACTTTCGTGGAGATACCACTCACTAAACGACCCGTCACGATCCTGCAGGGACAGAGAAAAACCAATGGCAGCGTTTATCCATTCCAACACGCGCGAGTCCTGATAATATATATTTTCTTCAAAATCATTCGCATAAAGAAGTGCTAGGGTCAGTACTGCCTCCTGATAGCGGGCGCAGCTTATATCAGCCGTACGATAATGCCAAAAGGCGCGATCGAACGATCCGTATGAATGGGAAGCCGGATTGCGGTTGAGAAGACCCAGAAGGCGCGGAACTTCGGCAAGGGCCGACTGCAAAAAAATATTTGAAGCTATTTTTGACATCGAATGACAACAACAGAGCCAGCGCGGCCTACGCGCATGAAGCCCTGAAATGAAAAAAGGGCGGAAAGTAGCCGGCTTACGACGGTTAAACGAGTTTCCCGGTGCAGATAACTTGACCCTTCACTTTTACGATATTGAAGAAACATTTGATACACTTGTTCATAAAACGGCGGTACCGGAAAATAGCCGGTCCAATCAATGCTGGTAAATCCTGCACGCCGAAGAAGGGTCAACGTATGCGAGACCCGAATCGGCTGATAAGGCCCAAAAAAGGCATACATACCGGTTTTGCGGACATCATTGCCGAACAGAATTTTCACAATAAAAAAGAATAGATTTAGAAAAGGATTCGATTTTCTGGAAAAAATGATAAATTCGCCACCCTGCTCAAGCGTCGCATACGCCTTTGAGAACATCTCGCTACGAAGCGGGGCAGGAAGTCGTTCCAGTTTATAAATCATGGTAATTGTTTGCACCGGCTGAGACGCAAGCGTCGAAGCCTGTTCATCATAAACGCTGAAGATATGCTGCCGTATCTTTTGCGGCACCTGTTGCTCCGCCGCCGCTTTGGTATACAGCGACGTTTCAGATAATAAATCAACCATCTGTACCGGCACATTTGGAAACTCACTCACATAGCTACCGTCGTACGAACAGAGATCAAGAATAGAAGTTTTGACCGCGGCAAGAGTGTTTCGCACAAGCGCCCGTTCGTCGCGGCTCATGATATCCATCTCCTTGCCCAATGTCGTTTTTCGACAATAGTACCGCTGATGCATCCTTAATGTCTCAAGGGTCCAATCGTCTGGACCATAGGTAAATGGCGGACGCTTCCGCGTACCAAATACACCCCAATGCACCACCTCTTCAACCGGCCGTCTTGAAACAGGCTGCATTGCTTGAGCCCGCCCGTCTGGATATCCAAGAAGTACAAAACAGCAAATCGTTTCACTTGCGGGAACTTGAAGCACCTTTTTTATCTGCGTATCAGCGCCGTAGCTGTTCATTGGCAAAGCGCCAAGACCAAAGTTCTCGGCCGCAAGCAGAATATGTCCGACAGCAAGCGCCCCTCCCTGAATAGCTTCCTTATAATTCCACCCGTCATACGTTACCACAATAATGGCGGGCGCCCGGCGGAGGTTTGTATTCGACGCCGCCTCTTTCACTAACCGTTCTTTAGTTTCATTATCAGTCACAACAATAAAATTCCACGCCTGTTGGTTGCAGTTCGTAGGCGCATATGTTGCAAGTTCTAAAATTTTTTTAATAACTTCGGAATCAACGGGTCGCGCCTGAAAACTCCGTATACTTTTACGCCCTTTCAGAACATCAAGAAATGCTTTTGGGTCCGCCATGATTATAGGTTGGAGACACGCTCCCTAATTATGTAATTCCTCCGCTCATTACCATTTTTACGTACCACAAGATCTCCGATGAGCCCTAAAGAAAAAAACTGTATCCCGACAAAAACCAAAAGAACCCCGAGCGATAAAAGCGGGCGTGAGCCGATCGCAATGTGATACGCAAGCTTAACCCATGTCAGATAAAACAAAATAACAAACCCGGCAAAAAACGAGGTAAGTCCAAGGGGCCCGAAAAAGTGAAGAGGCCTGTCAATATATTTTCTAAGGAACATGACGGTAAGAAAATCGAAAAAACCGCTGAATACTCTGAAAAAACCGTATTTTGAATTCCCATGAAGACGCCTCCTGTGATTCACCGGAGTTTCGGCAACACGGAAACCGTCGTATGCGGCGAGTGCGGGAATATAGCGGTGGAGATCCCCGTGAAGCTTGAGATTCTTTGCAAACTCCTTCGTGTACCCTTTGAATCCGCAATTCATATCGTGAATTTCAACACCGGTGAAAAAGCGCGTAACGCCGTTTGCTATTTTGGAAAGAAAAATTTTCGACGGATCATCAAGCCGATTCACTTTCCATCCGCACACAAGGTCGGCCCCGGCATTCATGCTTTCCAAAAAACGCGGAATTTCCTTCGGATCATCCTGCAAATCGCCGTCAAGCGTAATGATGCGTTCTCCCCCCGCCTCTTCAAATCCTGCCATAAGCGCCTGGGACTTTCCAAAATTTCGTAAGAATGAAATTACCTTAACGCTTTTTAACTTTTTAAGTTCAGTGAACGTTCCGTCTTTTGAACCGTCATCAACGAAGATGATCTCAAATTCCTGATGCATATTTTTAAGAACACCTAAAAGCTCCCGGTGGAGTTCGGAAACGTTTTTTTCTTCATTATAGACCGGAATGACAACAGATATCATAGAAGCCACTATATCATATTTCCCTTAAAAATCAATTCCGCGGTGCGCTCCCGCACGTCACAAGACTCTGCCGAAACGACTCAAGATATTCGCTCTTTGAAGAGGCGAGAAGCGTTTTTGAAAGCTCTTTCGTGCGAAGGCGCATGAGATTGTAATTTTCAAACTCGTAAAAAACTTTTATAAGAATATCGGCAAGATTGCGGGAATTTCCGACCGGAAAAATTCTTCCTGTCTCGTTGATGCGAATTGCTTCCCGCGCAATACCCACATCCGCCGAAAAAACCGGAAGCCCGGAAGCGAGGGCCTCGAGAATAGTTCTTCCATACCCCTCATAGTTCGACGTAACAAGGAACATATCCGCGGTTTTGTAGTACGAAAGAAGAGTTTCGTAGGGCACCGCGTCCTCAAAAATAACCATCGGCCCGTCAAAAGGTTTTTCTTCGGTAGCATCGTCAAAGGAAACCGGCCTTTGAGGAGTTGTGCCGTAAAGATCTTTAAGCCTGTTTTTTTCAGGCCCATCGCCGACGACAAGCAGAAGAGTCCTAGGGAATTTTTTTATAACCTCGCGCATCGCAAGACACGCCATGTCGATGTTTTTTTCGGTTGTAACGCGGGACGCCATCAGAATGATGAAGTCATACGACGGATATTTGTCGTGCACTTTTGTACTTGGTACAGCGTTCCGAATTGCCTCGCCATCGACGAATATCGGAAGAACGGAAATGCGCCATTCATGGATGCGGAATTTTCCTTCAAGAGATGCTTTCAGGCGCTCGCTCACGACACGAACGCAATCGGCATGGCGCGCCGACCAGCGATACAGGCGGTAGCGCATGGAGTTTTTGAACGATTCTTTTTTGAAATTCGGACTCAAAAAATCCGTATGTATCTGAACCTGGAGCGAAATTCCGGTAAACGCCCTTAACAAAAAACCGGCAATGTTCGTCATTGCATCCTGCGAGGTTATAACGGCGTCGTTTTTTTTATAGCCTCCCTCTTTTAGTATGCGTCTTCCGAGAGAAAAAGCTTTAAAAAAATATGAAAATTTTAATCCGGTGTTCGTCGGATATATCCGAACGTTTTGAGCAAGTTCTTCCTCGGCATACCCCGGGTGCGTGTAGACGATGACGCGAAGGTCGTCAAAAAGCGTTCCGTATTCCTTCATGCGCTCCCGCACTTCCGACCCCTCTTCGAATATCAGAGGGTCAATGCTTAACATCAAAACTTTCATATGAGTGTGTTCACCCCGTTAGAAACTCGCTTCAAAAACTTGCCAGAGAGCGCCGAGCTATATATCAGCTTCGCAAACCTATGTTCGTTTTAGAGAACTTCGCCGGTAAGCTCCTAACGGGGATTAAAAAAATTACTGCTGATGTTGTTCTCCCTCGGAAAAATGCTTGATTGCCTTGTTCCACCGCTCGAAGGTTCCGCAATCAAAAAAGAATCCCTCTCCCTTGAAACCGGTAAGAAGCCCGCGAGACGCAAGGTGCGGAAAAAGGTCGCGCTCTATCATAAGGAATTTTTCCTGCGTCGGAACATGCAGGAGTGCTTCCGGTGAAACAACATACAATCCGGACGATACAAATGACGTAGGAGGATCTTTTGGCTTCTCGAGAAACATTGCGATCTTTGGCCCCTTCATTACGGCAACCCCGTAGTCAGACGGATTTTCTACGGATACAAGGGCCACAGTCGCAAGCCCTCCGTTCGTTTTATGGAATTCAAAAAGTTTTTTCAAGTCAACCCGTTTCACTTCATCGGCATTCGTAACAAATACCGGCTCTTTGCCAATCCATTCTTTCAGGTTATGGAAAACGTAGCCGAGAGTTCCCATCGGTTCCGGCTCGATGTCAAAAGAAATTGAAATATTCCCAAGCCCCGCCTCAAAACGCTTCCGCCACCACGAAAAGTCCTCGTAGTCGGCTTCCCTGATGACTACTTTAATATCGGTAACGCCGTGCTCCCGGAAAAGCTCAATGAGATAATTCAAAATCGGCTTTTTCTTCACGCTCAAAAGAGGCTTTGGCGTTTCAAGCGTTACCGGATACAGCCGGGTTCCTTTCCCGCCTGCAATTATGATAGCTTTTTTAGGGGTTTTTGCTCCCATGTTTCTTTGCCGAATAATTCTCAAAAAGGCCGATAAGTCCTTTCATCATGCGCTCTTTTGAGAACTCACGGGCGCGCTCTTTTCCATGCTCCCTTAGCTTTTTATATACTCCTGCGTCCGAAAAAATCAACCGCACCGCGTCCCGTATCGCCCGCGAATCGTTGAAGGGCACAAGGATGCCGTTCTCCATGTCCGTAATGATCTCCGGGTTCCCGCCGACATCCGTCGTGATAACGGGAATTCCCGCGCTTTGCGCCTCGATTATCTGGTGCGAAAATCCTTCATAGCTCGTATTCAAAATAAAAACATCGGAAGCTTTCAGATATTTCATAATATCGGCCTTCGAACGCTTCCCGATTATTGTTACGGCATTCTCCGCTTCCCGCTCTATGATGGCGCGCTGGAGGCGGAAGTAGTCGGGGCCGTCGCCGACGATAATAACATGCGCCCAGTTGTATGTTTTTGTAAGGTCGGAAGCAAGATAAATGAGCGTTTCAAACCCCTTCCACAAAACGAGTCTTCCAATGGAAAGAATTATCTTTTCTTCCTCCGGGATGCCGAGCTCACGCCGTATCTCTTCTTTTGACTCGGGTATGTCAACCGGTTCAACCGCGTTAAAAATGACGGAAATATTTTCATCCGGAATACGCCACCCGGAAACGATGCGCTTCAAATACTGCGACGGAACAAGAACGCGGTCCGCGTTTCCGCACACGTGTGCCTCAACAAAGCGGAGTAGCTCGACCAAAAACCGGTAGTGGCGTATCTGGAACACGTCAATCGCGTCTTCAACGCCGAAACGCGTAACCCCCTGTTCCCACGCATAGTCTCCCGTTACTTTGACGATATATTTTTTCCTTAGGATACGCGCGGCGCACAGCGCGGGGAATCCCGCCGAAACAGGGTCCTGGGCAAAAAAGATATCGCAGTGCAGTCCCGCCGTGACACACTTCAGAAAATAAAGAAAATGACGGATGCCTTTCGGAATTTTCCGTGAAATGAAATATGTCCGGTATCGGATTTTGCGGATACCGCCGTCTTTTGCGTCGCCCCAAAGTACCTCCGCATCGCGATAGGAAATAAGGCGCACAAAGAAACGCCGCCGCTCAAGTTCTCCTGCCACAAGCCGTGAGTACGTCGCGGGGCCTCCGATATCAGGCGGAAATATGCCGGTTACGACAAGGACGCGCGGCTTTGCGCTTTTCTCAAGTTCCGCTGAAAATATTTTCAAAAGACTCTTTGAAATGGCTTCCCAGTCATAGCGCGCCGTTGCCAGTTTCTTTGCTTCGTTCACGAGGAGAGTTTTCAGAGATTCATCCGTAAAGACTTTCAGTATCTTTTGAGCGAGGTCTTCGGGATCGTCAACGCTCGTAAAAAGACCTGTTACTCCGTCCTTTAGAAAATCGGGAATGCCGCCGACAGGAGTCCCGATAATGGGAACACCAGCCGCCATTGCCTCAATAAAAGAATTTCCGAGGCCCTCCGAGCGCGAAGGCCGCACAAAGACATTCGCTATTTTAAGATAGTCCGGCAAATGTTCGTGCGAAACGGAGCCGGCAAATATGACATCATCAAGCACTCCGAGAGCCTTGGCAAGGCTTTTTATTGCCTGTGCTTCCTGGCCGGAACCAAGCACCAAAAATTTCAGGTTAAGCTCCGGGTTTGCTTTTTTTATCAGAGCAAGAGCCGCAACGATGGTGTCAATTCCGTTCTTTAACACAAGGCGCGAAGCGGTAATAATAATCTTCTCAAAACCCCTAAGTCCGAGCCTCCGCAAAATCTCTTCGGAGCGTTCTGCCGACGTCGAACGCGCAAAGTTTTTAAGGTCTACTCCGTTCGGAACAACCTCCCCCGGCCCTTTATAGTTTAAACGATACGCAAGGTCCAAAAGATACGCCGAAATGGCAGTCACATAGTCGCATTGTTTTAAGGCATATCTGAAACCGAGGATATGAACAAGTCCGAGACGAGATTTTCGAAGATGCTCTTCGGTATCCCCCTCCTGAAGGGTCAGAATGTATGGGACGCGCGGAAAGAAAAACTTCAACGTGCTTGCCGCGATGGAACCGTAGGACGCCATGACCACCCAGAATATCTTCTTTCGGCCTTTGAAGCGGCGCCATAAAAAAAGAACGGCAAAAAAAGCCGTGAACGGAAGGAGGAACTTATCCCATGCTTTCCCGAGCCCGAGGCGCATGATGGTAATATTTTCCTTCGTTTCTTTTTTTGGAAGTTCGGGCGCGAAACGGCTTGTCAGGACAACAAAATCAAACTCTCCGCCAAGGCGTTTTGCGTTTTCGTGAATTGCAATTTCGGCTCCCCCAATGAACGGATCGTAAGCCGTTGTGAACACGAAAATAACCGATTTTCCTGTAGTATTTTCCAAAGCCAACAGGTGAATAGTATCACAAACATAGCGCTTTTTAAAGAAGACGGAAAATATTTTGCCAGATACATATTAAAAAACGCCGCAGTATGCGCGGCGTCAAATCAGCTATCCTATAGCATAAAAAAAAACCGCAAGGAAAGATTTGGTTTCCTGCGGCGCTAGTTTCTTTTCTTCGCAAGACTTTTCATCGAATATCGCGAATCTCCGGTAACTTCCTTTATCACTTCAATAAAGGGCGGAATGAAAACACGGTCGTTTTCCTCCGTAAGCTCTATTTCGAGAACGGCAACCGGACCTCGCGACTCTGCGTACTCTCCATCCTCCTCAAGCAATCGGATAAGACGGGAATATGTCGGCTCCTCGAGCACATCGAGCTCGAAGTATTGGCCTTTCCACAAAAAACAGCTGCGGATTTTTTTTCACGACGTCCGAATCGGGATCTTTTTCGCTCTTAAGCAATTGTGCGTAGTCCTGAGGCCGAATCATGTGTTCATCCTCATGCTTGACACCTTTTCGAATATTCTTTTTTCGAGTTTCATAGTACGCGTAGTATCCGTCGCTTCCCCTCTTTCTGATACGATGCGAGCCTTCTTTGTCCGAACGAAGCTCTACCTGCTCAATATCAGCAGGTACAACAACAAACCCGTGAGCAAACAGAGGCATCTTCACGATGAACTTGCGTTCTATCTCAAGAGGAATGGGGGTTCCGAGCACACTGCAAATGCCCTTAAGGAGGCGGGAAATTTTCTCGTCAAATCCGGTGCTGTTATCGACAACCTGAACATGGTTTGCGCCAACCCAGGAATCCAGCGTCCGCCGGTCAAGGACAATTGCCTCCTCAACAGTTTCTTTCCGTGCGGAATTATTTTTTTTCGTATAGAACTCCGGAGCGCCAAGGGCCGCCGTCACAAGATGATGCACGCTTTTATACCGCAAGAGCAGTTCCATCTTTTTAAGCCCCATCTCCCTAATAAGCTTTTCAAATTTCCCCGGAGGCAGATACGCGGCATTGTCACAACATTCGCGGTCAGTAAGAACAATGCACTTCGGGTTTTTAAAGCGCCTTGCCATTTCAAGATAGCGATTTTCACGCTCAAGCTGCATTAAGAGCGCCTGCCTTTGAAAATCCTTGAGTGAGAGACCTGTCCCGCCGATGGAAACTCCATTCGTGAAAAGTTCCGTTGCAACTTCTGGAGGTGTCAGAACCGAGTATCCGAAGTCGCTCAAACGCTCAACAATTTTTGCCCTGCCGGTTGATTTGCCCCCGCACGGGCCGCCAGTCAATGCATGGAGCGTAACTTCTTTCGCGTCCGCCATTGCTTACCGTAGTATTTATAATTCAAGTTGCTGGGAAAATAGTACCATACTTACACGTGCTTTTGTCAATTGTTTGCTCCTATATTCGCCCCTGCCACCGCGTCAGCTACTGCGGAGTATTCCAGACAAACAGTGAAAAAACCGTCCAGCTTTTAGCGGGACGGCTATATTTTGCGCGAGCCCCGAACATGGCCCATTCGGCTGTTTTTTGCGTGTTTTCTGAATGTTATTTTTATGCCTGTTTTTTTGTGCACCCACCTCCGGAATCGGGAAACAACTCTTCGGGAATACGGGAATTTTCTGAAAAGTTTGACGAGAAGGAATCGGAGAAAGTTAAACTCGCGGAGAAGTATGATGAACCCGGGAATACATGCCATCCACGCGCCAAAAACCGGAATGAAAATAGCTGTCGGCGAAAGAACGATGAGAAGAACAGCCGAACAAATGCGCACGGCGCGAAAACCCCAAAGCCACTTCATAAATGCCCTGAAAGCCAGAGCCGCGCGCGAGTTCCAAAGCCACTTCACGAACGCCGCGAAAGCCTGGGCCGCTCGGGAGTTCTGAAGCTCTTTAAAGAATACTGCGAAAATAAGAACCGTTCGAGAATTCAAAAGCCGTTTTAGCACGACATATCCCGGTCCGAATGTTGTCGCGTCCGCATATCCGCAAAACCCTCTGCACGAAGAACTAGAGAAGTCTATAGCATTAGACAGCACTAAAATCAAACAAAAAACGGAGCATGATTGCTCCGCAGGAAAATTATGGGTTCGCATCCGCTTCTTGAAGAAGCTCGAGCACTACAAGACGCACGAGGGCCCCGGCAATGCCACCCAAAACCGCAAAGAATAGAATGAAGGCAAGGCTGTTCGGAACCGCCAAGAACGTGAGCGTTCCGAAAACCATTGAATACGCACTGCATGCCGTGAACATTTCGGAGTGAACAAACTTAAGAAAAAGCCGTGTGAACTTCAAGGTAGTGCGGGCAAAAAATGAGAAATTTTTCACAAACAGCACAATCCCCTTAAGCGGATAGTAACCTGCAAGAATGTGAATTGAAATAAAATTGAAATAAGTGAATCCCTTTTTTGCCAATTGCACATCTTCTTTCGACGGAGGAGGAGACAAACATGTAGCAACCAAAAAACCCACGGTAGTAGCCACGGCATGAACAAGAAATACGGTAACAGCCACCCTATAAAGAAGGTCGGATGGCATTTTATATCCCAGCAATACTTGAATAAGAAGTATAACAGTAAGGACGAGTCCAAACATTCCTGCTAGGGATACTGCGACACAAAAACCGTACATCACCCTCTGCTTGAATTGGTATTTCGGAAGACCTTCAGCAACCGCTCTCCACGCCATTTCCGCGGCAGACGCAACGCGCTTCGGTTCGGTCAAAAGACGAGCCAAATACCCAACGGCCCCGCCAACAACGATGCCAAGCGGCCAATAAATACCCAGTGCATGCGCAAACATAACACCCAAAAAAATACCTGTCGCAATAGCGAATGCATCTTTTTTAAGGTCGTTCATGGTCTTCCCGGTATTCAACTGTCAATGGACAACATTGTTATCGTAGTATATTGTATAAGTATTATCAAGGGCCTTAACATAAAAGCGCTCCTTATGAGCGCTTCATTTTTTCTAAAAATTCTTCTCCGTGTCCATAGTCGGTGTTGATAGGGCGAAGACTTTTGCACAACGGGCAATCTTCCTTTTTCCAGCTTTCGAATTGTTTTTCGATAAGCGAAAAGAGGGGTACCGCCCCAATGTCATATGACTGAATACTGCTTCTGGTCCAAAGACACGCCGCCCCTAAAACATTCCCGCCGAGATTTCGCACCAGGCCCGAAAGATTCCTGAAGGCAATGCCAGTCGTTACAACATCATCAACCAAAAAAACATTTTTTTGCGCGATGTATTTTTTGAACGCCTCGGGAATAGTAAAAGGATTCTTTTGACTCGCCGAACTTTTTTCTGCCCAGGTGAAATAGATCTTCCGCGAAACGGCTTTTGACATATGTTCGGCAAACCTCATGGCAGGAGGAATTCCGCCGACTGCCGGAGCGAGAATGACTTCCGCCTGTTTCCTGAAGCCTGAATCAAGCACCATTTCGGAGAGATAAAACATGAGCGTTGAAAGCTCTTCTCCGTCAGCACAGAGCGCATCCCCCAGCACATATTCACTGCCATGCCGACCCGAATTATAGACGTAGTGCCCGTTTTCGAGAATCGCCCCGCTCTTTCTGAACACAGAGAGCGCAAACTCTTCAACATTCTTCCGGCGGACGTCAGTTACCATATCCCCTCCGCGTATCGAATAGGTGTTGGAAAAGACCGAACGGCTCCAGTATAACCGTTTTGCGGAAAAAATCCAGTGAAACAAAAACTAAGCTATACTACTCAAGCCAGCGCCTCCTTGCCCCAGTGGCGAGGCATGGTATAGTGATAAAAAGATTTTTGAGAATTGAGAACCGGCCGCCAATGCGCCAATCGGGAAAAAGACCCGGCATTTTGAAGCGTATCGCCCGAAGAGAGTTCCTAATAAGCGTCCAGCTGGACCCGCCGTCCCCGGGCATGTTCCCGAAATTTAATGATTCGCTGAAAAAACTCCGGAGGGCAGGCGTGAAAGTATTCGACGTAAACTCATCGCGAAGAATATGCCATGACTCCATACAGCTTGCTTCGGAACTTTGCGGAACCTCCGCCGACGTTATCGCGCACATTACGACGCGCGACAGCTCCGTAAACGGCCTTTTAAACCAGATACTTGCCGCGTACGAATGGAGCGACCTTAAGAATTTTCTTGTTATCACGGGAGACCCGTACGAATCCAAACAGGCGGTATTCCCGTCGCGCGGCGTTTTCCAAACAGATTCCATCGGAGCGCTAAAAGCTATCGACTGGCAATTCCGAAAGAACCTTGCCCGCCCCTTAAACATTGTCCTTGCGGCAGCCGTCAACCAGAACGAACATGACAGGGCAAAAGAAGGAAAGCGCATTGAAGAAAAGATCGCGGCAGGAACGGATATTTTCATGAGCCAGCCTGTGTTTGATAGCGTCCAGGCCGATGAACTTTTTAAATTTTATGGAGAGCATTCGGCGCGCCCTCTTTTCGTCGGAGTATGGCCAACGCTGAATCTCAAAACCATTGAGAACATCAGAGCCGGCTCCGTTGAAGGAGTCCGGCTTCCGAGAAAAGAGTATTCGGAACTTATTTCAAGTTTTACCGACGAAAACGAGTTGCGTCGCAAGAGCGCTGAACGAACGATCGGACTTGTCAGGCACATCCGAAGTTCAGGAAAAGCAACCGGCATCTATATTGTGGCACCCTCGCGAAATCCCCTCTTGCTCCTTCCGATCCTAAAAGAACTTCTCTAGTTCGTAATCACGAACCGCCCGGTCTCAACCAGGCGGTTTTTATGTGCAGAAAAATCTTCTTGGTTTGCAACCGCACCCAAAAACAGCTATAGTAGGATATGTAATAACTACTTAATATTGCTTGGAAATTAGCCGAAAATGTAACCCCATTTAGGCAAATTCCACATCACCTTTAGCATGAAAAAAATCATTATCATATCCGCAGTCGTCGTCCTTGTAGTTCTTGTGGGCTTTTTCTTCTATTCGAAGCCGGCCATGAGCCCGACAACGACAGAAAACACGGGACAACCGGGGATAACGCCGGCAATTCCCGGGGCAACGCCTCCTCCCGCCTCGGCCCCTGTTATGGGCAAAGGAAGGGTGGTATTTGCGGTGACTGATGCCGCCATCGGACTTGAGAACTATGACTCAATAATTTTGAGCATTTCGGAAGTCCGTGTAAGCAGTCAATCGAAAGGATGGGTGACGCTTTCCGAAGAGAAAAAGCAGTTCGACCTTTTAGCTCTTAAGCGTTCCGGCTCTATCGCCCTTCTTGCCGACGTAACGGTAGCGGCAGGAAATTATAATCAACTGCGGCTTGCCATCGATAAAGTTACTGTTGTCGCAAAAGACGGAACGACCGCCGAAGCAAAACTTCCTTCCAAAGACTTAAAAATGGTGGGAACGCTTGTTGTGAACGACGGACAAACGTCAAGCGCTTCGTTCGACTTCCTTGCGGATAAATCTCTCCACCAAACGGGTTCCGGCCAGCTTATTTTCGCCCCCGTTATAAAAGTTGAGACTCGAAACAACGTCGGAGTAACCCTTACTTCAAACCTTGTTACATTCACCGAAGGAGCCGTCAACACGAACCTGACATTTGGAATGGACGAATCGGGGCAAACAACAGTCGGCGGAGGTGTTGACGCAAAAGCATCACTTGATGTCGTTGGAGACACCATCCATATCGTCTCGAAAGGAGAGGCGGATGCGGGCGTCAAAATTACCGCAAAGGGCGCGGTGGACAAAGCGGTCGGCGAAGGATACCTGACGAACGCTCTCTCCGTAAAAACCGTAACGCGTGAAGGGAAAAAAGTATGGCTTGTGATAGGACTGAAAGGACTTGATATAAAAAATATCTACATCGACGTAACGACGGGAAATGTAGTCGCTGTTGAATAATCGGAACAGAATATAAAAACAGCCCCGCTTTTAGCGGGGCTGTTTTTTCTTGCTTTTCACAGAAACAAATGGTATATTCATAAAAAGTTTTTTAAAAACAGAAAGAAGCCATGCCGCAGAAAGTCCGGTCTTTTCTTTTTCTTGACATTGAAACAACGGGAAACGAACCGCTCCGGCTTGTCAACGGCAGTCTTTCGGCGTGGCACGAGATAATCGAGATCGGCGGAGTTGTTGCGAGACAAGGTGATCTTTCACCACTGCAGATGTTTAATATCAAAGTTCACCCGGAACATCTGGAGCACGGAGACGAAGACGCCTGGAAAATAAATGGCTACCCGAGGCGTGCTGCCGCCGGAGAATGGGATAGAGCTCTTTCGCTCAAAGAAGCTATCGGAACGCTTCTTCGCTTTATACAGGAAGATGGCGGACCGGTATTGCTTGTCGGGCATAACTTCTTTTTTGACTGGACGTTCATCGTCATTGCTTTGGCGCTTGCCGGCATACAGGAAGCGGAGTTGGCTAGCTACGTTCACTATACAAAACTCGATACCCGCTCAATGGCGGTCGGCACACTTTTAAAGCCGGGTGAGTTGTATGATCCCGGAGACTACAGCATCAGAAATAACAAAATAGCCAAACTTCTCGGCATCCCTCCGGAACCATATCCTCACCAAGCGCTCGGAGGAGCAAAACAGTCATATTTCATCTTCAAAAAACTGCTTGAACTGAAAGGCGGACAGTAAATCCGCAAATAAGAAAAGCCCCATTGGGGCTTTTTTAATTTACTAGCGGCCGTATTTTAGCGTATACCATATCTTTATCGTAATCGCCAAAGAAAAAAGAACGGACGGCAGAAGCCACAAGAAATTATGTTTTAGATAGAGAACGGTAATACCATGCTGGCTTGTGAGATAATTATACCACCTCCAGTCTCCCATAGCTGGAAAAAGCCATGATGAGTTAAAATATAGATCAGTCTGAATCGCAAGAAATGTGAGCCCTGAAAAAAAGAGAAGACATCCGAGAAACAGTATGGCGTGTTTCACTCGTAACCAGCTCATTTTCAAATTACATTTTAAAAAAGTACCACCGAACTCATGGCCTTGTCAAGCCAAAATTAAAGAACCCGAAACGGGTTCCTGCTCTTTACACGTCTTCCAGCGTCTTGAAAAGCTCCGTTGGAAGTATGGTGATTTCACAAGCAGTGCACTTTATTTTTCCAACATCGTCCCCGCCCTGAATAACAATGAGCGAGTTTTCCGGATGACCGTTTTTACACGAATCCGAGGAAAGTCCCGCCAGACGAAGCGACGCAAGCGCTCGCAGGTTGACCTCATCAGAATACTCCGCGTCGGCCCGAATAGAGTCTTGCTCATACTCCACGCCGAATGAAAGAAGGTAATTTTCATGCGCACCGAAATATGCGATTTCGCCCGGGGGCATGGAGGCTCCGGCTTTACCTGACGAAAGCGGTTCTCCCCACCGTTCGTACGAAAGCGGATATAAAACCTGGTGTGGAACCTCTTCTCCATCCTTCGTGAATACTTTGAAAGTGCCGTCGGAACCGTTGTCGAGTTCAAGAAGGACAAGCTCCGTTCCGGGAGGGCTGTCAAGAACCTTAATAAAAGGAGAATTATCAAACAGAGCTGGCCGCTCGCCTCGGTCAGCGCACAAAAGAGCTTCTTCATAATCGCTATCGTTATACTCAAAAGGCCTAAGATACTGCGAACGGACAACAATTTTAACCGTCTCTGAATCGACGGCCGCAATATCTTCACGCTCAACAATTGAGACAACATCTCCCGCCCCATCAATGATTGTAACAATGCCGTCAGGTTCAATACGGACTCGATTGCCTTTTCTTCCGTGGTTCAAAAATTCCCGACTCCAGACACCAATCCCGCCGAAGCACGCCCCCCCTCCGCGGCAGGAGTTAGGATGAAAGCGCAGAGTACCGTAGAGAGATATTGCGCCGCCTTTTTCTGCATGGGAATTCTTTAGAAATTCGAGGCCGATTGACTGCATGGCGCCCTCTCAATATTTTCAGAGAACATAATAAACTTAATATATCATGTTTAATGTATATTGTCAAATTTATCTGAATATCGGGTAATTTTTGATATTTTTAGCGCATAAAAATTTAAGTTTTTTAAGTTCCGGTAAAAGAACCCGGCACTCTAAAATTGATTTTTAGGCCTTGCAGGCATATACTTGTAATTGTTTTCACATGTATCCCAAGAATACGCATGTCGAAGGAAAAAATACTTTCGGAAAAAAGCAATGCGGTGTCCATAGCGCGGAATACATATGCCATTGGCTGGTGGCTTTGCGTTGCCGTTCTTGCGGTAAGCTCATTTTTGTTTTTATTCCGCCTGGGCAACGGGGCTTTTTGGGATACCGATGAGTCGGTATATGCGGAGGTAATGCGGGAGGCAGAAGTTTCAGGAGACTATCTGACGCCAAAGTTCCGGGGAGAGAATTTCTTTGATAAGCCGCCGCTTTACTATTGGGAGGGGCTTCTCGCAAGCAAAATATTTCCCGGCCCGGAGTTTGCGTATCGGTTTCCGTCAGCACTTGCCGGAATTCTGTCTGTTCTCGCCACGATGCTTATTGCGTTTGAAGCAACCGGAAGTATTTGGACTGCCGCCTCGGCTGGAATAATACTTACCCTCTTTCCTGCGTTCCTCGAGGCCGGAAGGCAGGTAAAGCTTGATGTGCCGGTTACATTACCGATACTTCTTGCGTTTTACTTTTTTCTCCGCGGCTTGCGAAACCCCCGCTGGTATTTGGGGGTCGGCGCGTTCATAGGGCTCGGGGTCATGACGAAAAGCGTTGTAGGCTTATTTGCTCTTCCCGCAATCGTTTTTTATGCCCTGTTTTTTAGAAACTTCAGCTGGCTTAAAAGCGCGTATGTATGGTGCGGAGCGATTCTCGGAGTCCTTATAGTTCTGCCTTGGCATGTGTATGAAACGTATCTCTTTGGTTCCCAATTTTGGAATGAATACTTTTTTCACCTGGTGGTGAACAGATTTGCAGCCGACATTGTAAACGGTTCGTCAGCCTCTGTGGGAGGATTTTTAACATATATACTTCAATACGGAGCCCCGTGGAGCATTTTACTCATCCCGCTAACAGCAGTTTTAATATTTTCGAAAAATGAAGATAGAGATGACCCATTTAAAAAGTCTTCGTATGTATTCGCGTGCGCTGCGCTTTCAATAATTATAGTATTTTCTGTATCGACAACAAAAGTTATTTACTATTCGGTCCCGAGCTTTTCGTTCATCGCCTTAAGCCTTGCACTAACAGGTAGCATACTATACAGAAAACAAAACATGGCAATGTTCTTCGCCCTTCTGGCGCCTCTTATACTGTGCGCCGCCCTTATTTATACTATTATGGCTGGATTCCACACGTACGGCGCATTTGCCGCCCTCAACACGCTTGCTCGCGATGAAAAGAAAGCCGGATTGGTACTGGCGGCGAATCCATATCCCGAAAAAGTGTATGAATATAATTTCGGCTTGTGGGACACGATCTTTTACTACAGCGGCGGCAGAAAAGTATATCTTATGCAGGAAGACCAGGTGCTTAATGAACCGTTCTTTTTAATTTTACCGACTGAATTTTATCGGCAAAAGCCGTTCCCGGAAGAACTCGCAAGCCGCTTTACCACGCGATACAGCGGACCCTCGCTAACACTTGTATCTTTTGTTCCCTAGAGCTTCGGCTGTTAAATCGGTACTTATAAAACCCCGGCGCGTGCCGGGGCTTTTTGCTGGCCTCAACCAAGAGTTAAATGTTTTACGGAAAGAGGCCCGGCGGGACCGTAGCAATATCATTTGAGGCGTCAATATCAATTCCGCCGTTATTTGTGAGAGAAACCGATTCGTCGGATAAGACCGCAGTTCCGTTATTTCTAAAAACAAGATTTTGAAGCGTTGTACTTGCGCCGCCGGAGAAAAGAAGAGCCATATAATTTTCGCCTGTTTCGTCCTTGTGGTCGCGAAATATCGTATCAGAAATCATGCCGGGATTTGTTCCCTTGAACCACACTCCCCTGTTCTTATTTTTCTCAATAACGGAATTCTTTATTGTTGCTTCCGCACCCTCAACCTTAATGCCGGCACCATTATATTGCTGAAACCTTCCTCCCGCAAACCGCACCGTCGCTCCGTCAAAAAGAGAATTTCCGGAACCCGTGATACTGATGCCTCGCCAATCGCCGAGAGTCGGCGTTGTTGATGCTCCGTTCGCATTCGTATCACCCCCGAATTCGTCATCGCTGATCGAAGTAAAGACTATGGGATTTTCGCTGTCGCCTGAAACTGTGAGCGAACCCGCTATAGCAAGTTCCGAATTCTCCATAAATTTGAAGATTGTCCCCTTCCCGATGGAAGCGAAAAGGCCGTCCGAAAAAGTATACGCGGACTCAACAATATACGGCATGTCTGCCATAAAAGAATAATTTTCTGTTGAATAGCCTTTGAGAATAACACCTTTTATGCCAGCACTTCCGTCAAGAATTTTATTTGAACTAAACGCGGGCGGAGTATTTATTACTTCAACTGCGTATGTATCTTCCAGGAATTCGTTATTCACAATACTGCTGTGAGGAGACTCCGAAATACTCATCCCGACCGCGTTATGCTCAAAATGATTCCCAGATACGGCAACGCTCCCGCCCCCGATAAGAACCGGTTGCAGTCCATTGTGACGGAAGAGACTCCCTAAAATATTGCCTTGGCACAGAATATAGGATGTTCCGATTCCCGCAGAATATTCGACAGTAGAATCAGAGATTCCGATATTTGCGCCGTCGCAAAGAATTGAAGCATTTCGACCGAAAGGCCCGGGAGAGATTCCCCCGCCAAAACGAATAATCGTGCCGGCAAGTTCGCCGATACCGCCACGAGCAACATTGATGCGAGCCCAAGAACCCGGAACCGGACAACGAGCCGTTGAAGAAGCGTCGGAGGGGCTGCACAGGCCGTCTTTATTTGTGTCTCCTCCGTATTCGTCGTCAAAAATGCTTGTGACGACGACAGGCTCCGCCACGGTCCCTTGAGAAATTAGTTTTCCTCGGACAGTAACTTCCGGACTTCCTGCAGAGATAATTTTTATTACAACACCAGGTCCAAGAGTAAGTAGTTTGCCATCAGGAACTATTAACCCTGATCGGTTTACAACATATGGCGAATTTTCTTTCGCGAGTGTTTTATCTGCTTCCAAAACACCGGTCGGAGCTACAAGGAAATTTAAACTATTTCTCGCTTTCGGCGTTCCAAAAACCTCTTCTCCTTCGCGACTTGTATGTGTACGAGCAATATCTTCTTCATAATACGTTCCCCAATTTGAAGCATTGCCACCCTCACTGTCCGGATCAATCCGTTCCATTGTGCTTCTTGCCGGTGCATACCCAGCGCACCAGCCGTAACACCCCAAAGGGGTGCGGTCGAATGTAGTGCCATTCTTTTCAAGAGACACGATAGTGCCTCCAGCGAGTATGCCTTCCAGCAAAAGAGTAACTTCATCAGCTAAAATATCGGGAAGAACATCATCTGTTTCTCCTTCTATCAAAAAGAAAGAGCGTCCGGGAATAGTTCCATGCAACTCTGCTTTTAGCGCGATATCAAGTGAGGCCGGACGCAAAAACGAAAGGCTCCACTCCGAAAGATTGACTGCTGAATACGAGCGGTTATACAGCTCAACCCAAACATCTTTGCTTGTCGTTGCGGAATTTCCCATGCCGGCCCAGGCAACTTCATTAAGAACAACGGGGGATGAATTTACTTCGACGTCTTTCAAACTTTCCGGCGATTCATTTCCGGCGATGTCTTGTGCCTGCGCAGTGAGTTCATACAAGCCTTCTGTTGCGGTAAGCACAGATGACGTAGCGTGTCCATCGTATGAAAAGTTATCACAGGACAGCCACGCGTCAGAAGGACGCTTTTTTGTTTTACAAGAAAGAGAATATGACTCAATGTCTGACGATACCGAAGAAAGCTCCATGTGGAGAGTTGATGCCGGCACGAGACACCCCTCACTCGAAAAACTTTGCACGCACTCTTCTATTGTGAGCAAAACATCCGGTGGAGTTGTATCCGGTTCCGGTGCCGGTGGGGTTGTAGTTGAGGTTGATGTCGAGACTTGTGAGTTCTCCGAAGGCATATCGGCCAGGGAAGGCCCTACTCCTTCCGGCGGTGTGAACGCCCCAAGTCCACCACTTAAAAAACCAGTAATACGCAAACCGGATTGAACCTCTGTTGTTGTGGTCCCAAAATTAAGCTGATTTGAAGCTGTAGTGCTTAAACCCAGTACTTGCCCTCCCGAAGCCGCTTCAACACCTTCCGTAGGTGAACTGGAGCCTGTTTGAGGCTCATTTTGACCTATTTCAGGGGGATTATCATGCGATGTGGGGTCTGGGCTGTTTTGGCCGCTTATGGCTGTAAGAAGGCCTGCATATTGGGTGTCTGTTTTTACGGTGTCCAACGGCGGAGAACTCCAAAAACTTGAGATAGTATCGGTTGTCCAATCCCACGCTTTCCCAAACCACGTTCTGTTTTTCTTCCAAAGAGTTTTTGTCTGTTTTTCTTTTTCTACTTCGTCAAAAAAGAGCTTTACCACACCGGCACCGTTTATGACGGCTTTTTGAGAAAGAAGGTTCCAGTAGTCGGTAAGAATCCTATAATCTTTATCGACTATTTCGTACTGGTCTGTGTCACTTCCTAATATTAACTTCCAGTCAGGCAGAAGTGGAGTTTTTACCAAGTGGATGTCGACATTTTCTTTCTTTTCAAACCCAAACTTCGTTAACATTCCGTTGCTATCAACTTCGGTACCATAGTGAGTTACTGTTGGAGCACTATATTTTGCTATTAATATAGTGTCTTTACTAAAAAAATTATTGTTTGAATAATTTGCTGTATTATCAAAATAACTGTCTATAGAAGTCAGAACCGACGGACGCTGTCCCGAAGAAATAAGACTGTCGGCCGTATGAATTGTTTCAGGATTGAACTTTTCCGCCCAGCCCTCGTATGGACTTCCTAAATACAAAAAGGGTGGGTGAGGGTCATTTCTGGTGTGGTCGGGAACCGTCGCGTCTTCCACCAAATGTAAGATGTGGCCGAGCGTTACAAGACCGCGTTTTTTGTCTTTCCACGCGTATTCATATACCGCGCGTTCCCACGAAAAGTCGGTGTCCGAAGAAAAAAGAGGCAGGGTAGCCCCATACAAAGAGGCTGGACGCTTCTCGTCGTATGCCGCTTGAGAGACCGTATCGCTCGCCCACTCTTTTGAGCTTTCCCAGTCAACACCTGAAATATGAAGCCCATCGTCGTGTACAGGATCATAAAAGTGCCGAAGAGGCCGCGTCCCTACATCCTCGTCGTCGCTTCCTTGCATCAGGAGCATTATGTCCTCTGCGGTTAATTTGTTTTCATTGAAACTTGCGCTATAAAACCTCCCAATCTCTTGAGTGAGTGCCGGGTGAGTCGTTTTGTTGTCGTACGCATAAATAAAAAGAGGGATACTCAAAAAAAGAACCCCTCCTCCTATGACACCTGTAAGGATTTTTACATTCCTAGAATTTTCCATATTCCATTTGGCCCTCGACCTAAAGAGATTGTCAAAATAAGCTCCTTTTTATCATTAACAACATCAAAGGCAACTTGACCTTCTGATATAGCGTATTTATTTTTATTCGGCCGAGAAAGGTCTCCTATCATGGAGGCGAGTAGACTACCGCTTTTAATTTTTTCCAACTTATTTTGCCAATCACTCTGCTTATCCAGCACAAAATACTTTGAGGCTAACTCCGTATCCCCTTTTTTCAATGCGTCGATGAAAAGCTGAAGGGTTTCTTCAGGGGTACTGCCGCCATACGTGTCGGCCATGTATTTGTCGCGGAGCTCCTCAAGACGTTTTAGCTCTTTATAATCCGGGGAGCCATAATAGCGCCAGTATCCAATTCCAAAAATAACGGCCGAACCGAACGCGACAAGCAGGAGAACCTGCAGGAAATACTTAAATATTGTCCTGTATTCTTTCCAAACCATAGCCGAGAAAATAAGAGATAGGAATTATGATTTAAAAATACTACTGCGGCGAAAAACCCTTAACTCTACAAAAACTATTCGGGAACTGCTGGGGTTGTTGAGCCCATTGCTTTTTTAAGGTCTTCAATGGCATTTTTTATCGCCTCATTTGACGGGTCCTGGAGCAAAACTTTTTGGTAAGCTTCAATCGCACGCGCATAGTCTTTTGTGTCGCGGTAGTACCCCGCCACATAGACCAAAAGCCCTGTGTCATCAGGATTTACGGCAAGTCCCTGGTTCATAACGTCCAAAACCTTGCCCGCATTCTCCGGCATTGAATTTCGATACAGATCGGAAAGAGCGGTGTAATACATAGCATCCAGTGGACTATTTTTAATAGCCATTTTATAGTTTGCCTCGGCTTTTGGGTAATCCCTCAAATAAAGAGCATACAGCCCCCCCAGATTAAAGAAAGACACGGAATTTGAAGGCCGAATAATGTTTACATATTCCCAAGCGTCACGCGCCCCATTATAATCCCCAAAAAACTTCTTTATGACGCCAACCTGAAGCCAGTTATCCAAATCATTGGGATTTTTAGCCAGTTTTTGCGCAAGTTCAAGAAGCTCGCGCTTTTTTGTTTTTTTTGTTTCCTCGGGGTAGGACGCCGTAACGCTTTGGTCCTCCTTTACTATCTCCACAGCCTCACCTTTATATTTTGGAAGGGATGGAGCTTTTTTAACCGGAGCAGGCGCGGGACTAATATCCGTAGTTGTTCCGACTTCGCCTCCATTATTTATATTTCCTGAAATTTCCCCGTTTCCGGCTACTTTTGAGAAATATACATACATCCCGCCGGCAAAAAGAATGGCTATTGCCATACCGCTTACGCCAAAAATAATGTTTTTCTTGGGGGTGTTCATTGTTTGTGATTTAATTTAAAAATATAAAGATTTCAATATTTAATGACGAACGAATCTAAACGAGCGTAAACTCGCGCGTTTCCCTGCAAGATTTCAATATAAAAAGCGCTTCAAATAACGCGATACTACCCATTATTGGGAAAATAGGTCAAAAAGTCAAGAGTACTTTTAGCCAACGCAAAGACCCACGTGATGGGGTCGTTACTAATCCTAGGCTGGTGCCACACCCCGTTAGAGCTTGCGGTTACCGACAGTAACCTATCAACGGGGAAGGGCAAGACAACATAAAGCCTCCCTTTTGAAAGGGAGGCTTTATTGATTCTAGGCTAGGGCCACCCCATTAGAAGTTCGGCTTAGTTAATCAATACAATAGTTTTATTGCGCGAAGTCGCCTAACGGCTTACATCAGTAAAAAACCAAGTACTACTTAAACTTCTAATAGGGCAAGCAAAACCTAAAAAGCAAAGAACCTCCTGTAAAGGAGGTTCTTGCCTGCTAACTTAGAGCCACAAGATCTAAGTTAAGCCGAGGTTATTTCGACAATACTTCTGCCGACAAGTTCGTCGACGGGAGTCCAAGCACACCAAAACCGTTTGTCCAGTCAAGGTGTCCTACTCCTGCTGTCGTCGTTGCGTTTGGCGACCAGATGAAGTTGTCGTTCGTATCGCTATCGACTCCGAAGACTGTTCCGGCATTCGTCATCATATTGGTTGACGTTGACATACCAGAGTTATTTTTCGGAAGTGACGGATATCCCGCATCACCCTGAAGTTGGGTTGAAACGGATGCTCCAGTAACAGCTCCGGTAACTGTACCGGTAACATCGAAGTAGCGAGTTGTTCCGGCCGGTACCTGAATTGCTTCAGGTGTTGCAGCCTGTCCAATCGGATCAAATGTTATGTCCAAATCGGTAGCTGACGATACCCATGTTGCGTTGCCAGTTGCGAGAATGGCTGTGCTATTCAACCGACCCGAGTTGGCATAAGCCGCTGTCGAGTAAGCAGAGTCGCTGTAACCGTACACAATCACGCTTGTGATTGCCGCGGTTGTGGTTGCCATTCTAAAGGTAAACTTGTAGAGACCAAGATCTCCGTGTGAATCTGCAGTTACCTTAAAGCGCAGGATCGACATTGTGCCGTTATTCAAGGTATTTGTCGGAACTGCGACTTTAGCTACAACCGGGAAGGACTTGAAGATTCGGACACCGTTAACTGCGGTATCTGCCGAACCCTGGACAATATTCGAGCCGGATGACTGGCCTGAACCCTGTGTTCCAAGCGAATCATGCCCGTCATAGTCAACCCGGAGAAGATTTCCTTGCGTTCCCGGGAGAGATGTGCCGATTGCGTTCAAGTCTCCTTTAACGGTCATAACTTTATCGCCATCCTTCGGAATGATGAAGCTTGCGCTAAGAGTTGTTGTCGCGTTCCTGTTGGAACCCGCGAACACTCCTTCGCCGACTTTCGTTGAACCATCCCAGAGGGTGTATTTGACCAAGTCTGCGGGCGAGCTTGATGCTGCCGGGCTTGTCAATTGCAATGCAAGCTTTTGAAGGCTGATTGCCTCGTTTGCGGCATGGAAGCGGAGAAGGCCGAGTGTTACATCAGTGCTGTTTGCGGCTACAACCGTGTAGGTTGGGCTTGAAGCATCAAGTGTAACGGTCAATGTACCTGCTGTTGCAAGAGTCATTGTCGGACCTAATGCCGAAACCGTATAGCTTGCGTTAACCGTTTGTCCTGAAACAAGGCCTGTTCCCGCGATAAGACTGCCTGTGGTCGGAAGATCCCAGTGCATGTTTCCTGAAATTCCTGCCGGGATATCGCACGCCATTGAAACGGTCTTTGTTACGCCTTTGGCGACAACAAGGTTTGAATCAAGCGTGAAGGTTTTGTCTCCGACTGTTGTCGGGCTTACGCGGTTTGTTCCGGAGTTCAAAGCGGTCGTGCCGTCCCAAAGGGTACAACCCGTCGGGAATGCTGTTCCGTTGAACTGGAAGCTCATCGATGTGTAGCGCACATCTTCACCTGAAGCTGTTCCGTCGAAGATGAACTTCGCGACAACGAACTGGTTGATGCCTGCTACGACGTTTTGCGCGACGGGGTCAGAACCAACTGAAACTGTGTTGGTTGCTGTTTTTACTGTCATTGTATTTCCTTGGAATGTTCCGGCTGAAGGCGTAATTGACGTACCGGTTTGCTGACCTGTTCTGTTCGTCCAATCCGCTGTCGGAGTTGTTGAAGCAGAAATCGTCTGATCAGTGGTAAAGTCGGTTCCAAGCTTGCCTTTCAAGATATACGTGCTCTTCCCAACCGGGAATGTAACCGTATCAGTGAATGTTACAGTACCATTTCCATCAGGGTCCGCATCACACGCAGTACCTGCCTGGTCTTCACACGCGCCGTCTTTCGGACCTGCGACAACCTTTCCTGTTGAGTCATAAAGCGAGATGTTTGTGATATCAGCCACATCAGCTGCTGCTGTGTCGCTACCGATAAAGAGGCGGAAAACCATCTGACCAACCTGTACAGGTTCGCCCTTTACTTCAACGTCCCATCCGCCCAATGGCTGGTCTGAAAGCTGAACCGCGATGTTTTGCGCTGCTGGCGCAACACCTTTCGATACTGTCAAGCTCCCTGTTCCAACGGTTGTCGTGTAGGAGTCATAGTTCGGATTTGATGCCTGGAACGTTCCGTTGTGGTCAGTTGCTGAACCACCAGAATCCGTTGCGCTCGGCAAAATACCGAATCCGTAGGTTCCTCCGAGAACGTTTACATCTTCATAGCGATAAAGGTCGAACATGATGGTCCGGTTTGAACCCGAAACAACATCTCCCTTTACCGTCATTTCAATGCTATTTCCCTTCAAAACCTGAAGTCCGTTTGCCCCGAAAGTCGCGGTGTAGTATTTGCCATCAGAGCTTACAATCGTGTCATAAGCGGTTCCGTTGACGTATACTTTGATATTTGCAACGTCAGAAGCCGCCGCTGAACCTGATTGGTTGAAGCGGACTGTCTTTACCCAGACATCTTCACCGGAGCCGGCTGTTCCTTTGATAGAAGCAAAGGTGTAGCCAACTGTTCCGACTTCTTTTGTCTGGCTTGAACCCGGGTCGTTCGGACCGCGGGTAAGCGTGAATGATCCAACAGTCAATGTTTCGTTGATGGTTTGTCCTGTTCCGGTTACGGGAAGACCTGTAACGGAAGCTCCTCCTGCATCAACTGCTACTACGGTCAAGCGAAGAACTTCACCTCCATGTGCGCCTGCCGCACCGCGGTTTGCGCCAATTTGCATTGCCCTCGATGTTCCTGCTTTCACAGTAAAGGGCGAGGTCAAGATCGCCTGATGGTTTGAATTCAATGTCTTTGAAAGTCCTATCTGCATTCCGTTCTCGTCAAGAAGAACAATGCCCGAGAGTGAAGCATCTGCTCCAACTCCTTCGCGCTGAACTGTGACCGAGTTTACAACGATGTCGCCATCAAACCCTGCCGTAAAGACGACATTGGTGAAGGGCGAGCGTGATACTCCCGGCGGAACGATTGATGCCGCCGGCTGGCTTGCCGCTGCGGTAACCGAAAGGGCTTGTCCCGTTGAAACCGTCGGTTGCCCAGATATCGGTGTTGGTGCCGGAGCTGGTGCCGGGGCTGGTGCTACTGCCACCGAACTATATTTTGCCTGTGAGAGCGGGCCCCAGTAACCTGCTGTCGGCGAAACTCCATTGGCTGATTGCCACGCAGCAACTGCTGCTTTGGTAATTCCACCAAAGTAACCGGTTGCTCCACCCGAATAGGTGAAGTGTCCTGTTGATGTCAAGTAATTCTGCAAGCACGTTACATCGTCTCCTCTGGAGCCGATGGTAAGCGAGCGGCTGAATGTGCATGCCGCTGAACTCGACGGGCTTGAGGCCTGAAGAGCTGCAAGCTGTGCCGTAAGAGCTGCAATCTGAGCCTGTAAGTCCGATAGCGTATCCGCAAAGGATGCGACCGGAACCAAGACGACAGCAGACGCGAGCCAGACTGCGGCTGTAGTTGAAATGAATTTATTCATAAATTTATTTTTAATTACTTCCCCTCTCAAAAATTTCTTTACAGAAAAATTTGAGAAAGATTTTACACTCGCGTTCCGAAATTTTTTCGACTCCCGGATAAAACGCCGAAGGCGCATAACCGGAAAAAAATTTGAACCGCGAATCAATAATCAATAACGAATTATCAGCGGAGCGAAGTCACCATTCGTTCGCCATGCGTTCGCAAGAATTTTTTGAAGAGAGTTTTTACGCTCGCCTTCTTCTCCCGACGCACGGGCTAGAAATGGGGGCCGCCTTAGGATCCGAAGATTTCTTTATACAAGAACCTTTGAATCAAAAGGGGTCGACCGGACCTTTAGCTCCTAATCGAAATTCTAGTTAAGTTTGTTCCGTAAGTATCTCCGAACTGTTTCCGAAAGGAAACAGATGAACTTTCTTTACAGAATCACAGAAAAGTATTTTTTAGTTATCAAAGTTCTTTCCGCTCAGAAAATATACATTCATTTGCAACCAAATTTCGAAGGATAAAACAAACACAAGCGTCCCCTCATTCTAATGACCAATTCATATTACCAACTCCGAAATTTATTTGCAAACCCTCAATTGTGGATAATAAAGACCATAACTAAGCCAAAAAATGGCTCTTAAATTGATTAAATCAGACCATAGGCATCCATCTTTAACCTACTCCTATAGTATAAAATGGGGCAAAAACCTTGTAAACCCCCGTTGTGGATAAGTTATTATGCGGTTTTTTAATCAATAAACATCTTGAAGGCCTGTTTTCCTGGAAAAATCCTGCTAAAAAATCCTCTGAATGAAGATAACTGCCAAAACTCACAAAATTCGACGGTTCGCCATTAGAAAAAAGACTTTCTTAGGGTAATTCTCTCATATATATAAGTCAACCCCGTCAGAAGTCCAGCCATGTTCCCCGTCGAGAAATACTTCAGAAAAGCGAAGGTGCCGGTGGCTTATTTATTCTTTAAACAAACATTCTACTTAGACCCCTAACGGGACAGACAGGATAATGAGGTATCTTCAACCATGCGTGCCCTCCGTCTTCCCTCGGCATTCTGCGGTTTTCTGACTTCTCGCGTTCGTATTCAAGAATATTGGAGATAGCCTTAAAAGATGCTTGAAATAGCTGGCGGTAAACAAAATCTATAATCACCTGCCGCTTTATAATAATCATTCAATTTTCTTTATTATCATTACCCGTATCACTATTTTATTATTATCTGTTTTTCAGACCTTAGTTCATTCAAAAAAATAATGCAACAACCCGGGCTTAGTGCAAATTATAAAGATGCTCCCGCAACCCCTTCCCAACATCGGGATGCCGCAGACCAAAATCAACAACCGCTTTCAGAAGTCCGAGTTTGTCTCCGCAGTCATAGCGCGTTCCCTCAAATTCATAGCCGTATATCTTTTTGCCGTGTTTGAGCATTTTTTTAAACGCTTCAGTAAGTTCAAGTTCTTTTCCCGATTTATATTCCAGTCGCGATAATTCATAAAAGACATCCGGAGTTAATATGTATTTGCCCACAATAGAAAGATCCGATGGCGCATCTTTCACGGCAGGTTTTTCAACGACGGCGTTTATGCGATATGTCCTGGTAGCAACTTTTTTTGCGTTGACAATCCCATATTTATAAACTTGTTCCATGGGAACCCTTTCAAGAGCAAATATGGGTGCCTTATATTTTTTAAAAGCGACAATAAGCTGTTTAAGACACGGTGTCTTTGAATAAACGACGTCGTCTCCAAAAAGCACAGCGACAGGTTCATCTTTTATGAGATGAAATGCCTGAAGAAGAGCATCGCCGTTCCCGCGCGGTTCTTTTTGCCGCACGAACGCAAAATTCGCGAGAGAAGAAATTTTCCGTATCTCACGCGCAAGTTCATGCTTGCCTCGTTTCTCGAGAAAGTATTCGAGTTCAGCGGCGTTATCAAAATGGTCCTCAATAGCACGCTTGCCCCTTCCCGTTACAAAAATAATCTCATTTATTCCCGAAGCAACCGCTTCTTCAACGAGATATTGAATAACCGGCTTATCAACAATCGGAAGCATCTCCTTTGGCTGTGCTTTTGTCGCAGGAAGAAAGCGGGTTCCAAAACCCGCAACCGGAATTATAACCTTTTTTATGTTGAGATTAGCCAAGGTGTTTTACGAGGCACCACCGCTGAACAAGTCTATTTTGTTTGGACAGCAGGCATACCAACCTATTATCTCTACTAGATAGCTGATACCAGGTATATGCGAAAAATGTCGCTTTGTCGTTTATAAGATGTCGTTTAATGGCTGTCGCTTATCCTATTAGATGCTTAAAACAGAGTAATTTATAGCGCAATGTCTTTTGAACGATACCAACCTAACTCCAGATAAAATCATCAGAAGAAATGCCTCTAATGGGGTTTATATCTTTATCCTGTAAACAGCCCATCTTTTGTCACCCTCCTTTTCAATGGCATTTTGGCTAATAAGAGAGGCCAAATCCCGCTGGAGAGTCTTAATGCTGAATCTATTGGCAAATATACCGGTAAGGTCAGTAGACCGAACCTGTTGATTTGAGCGAATATGGTCGAGAATTGTCTTCTGCCGGTCATTAAAAAATTCGCTTGCTGATATGCGCTTTTCTATTCCATTTCTGTCGCTCTCCTGCATTTCTTCCTCTCTTATTGGTTCATGGCCAATTTCTACAATATTAGTGCTCCTTTTGGCGTCCTTCTTGATCTGTATAGCACTTTTCCGTTCTGTTCTTACCTGCCTTACAACATGCGGCGTATTAAGTAGCGGCTTTATGGCGATGGGCGCTTTTTGCTCAATTTTTGCTTCATTTATAAGTCCATTTGCTTCTTCCACGGCATAGTTAAATTCGCGCTCAAAAAAATTAGAAAAAAAACTATATTCCCTATCAAGAACCATAATATTAACCGGCTTTACCATACTGCTGAAACGAGCGATGCTTAGAAGGGAGCGGACTGCCTGAATTTTTGCGAGAACAGAGGAAATTGCCTCCGCCTTCTTATAGGCAGTACCGTGTTCCAGAACGGAAGACATTATTTCGTTTGCCTTTTCCCTGACCTGTCGTTTTAAAACCTCACTTTCCGGGAATAGGTCGGTTACCCTGTAGACGGCGAGGGTAAGTTCGAATATTTTTCGGTTCATTTCACTTGTCATGGTTTTTTGATAGTTAAGAGACAACACACCTCCTGAGTTTATAAAAATAAGCCAAGACCTGTCAACCCCATTAGAGGTTTAAAATTCTTCATACTTGTTCAAACCATTGTAAGACGAAGGCAGCTTCGTCCCGTTAGAAGTTCAGCCGAGACCGACCTAAAGCAAACATTATAACGCGAAATCGCCTTCGGCTGGAGTTAACACAATCACAGCAAGTCAGTCCATAACTTCTAACGGGACTTCGCCTATTGTTTTCTCTCACAAGAAATGCGTGGGCGACCTCTAGTGGGGTCAACTCTATACCCCAAAAACAAACCTCCCTCAGCGTCAAGCGCTGAGGGAGATGCCAAAACCAACACGTCAAATCCGCGCGAGTTCCTTTTTCTTTCCTTTTCCACCCTCCCCTTTTATGGCTTTTATCTCTGAAGAACTCTTCAGGAATGCAACTTCCCCGCCCCGAGCATCGCATACCACCTCGTCACCCTCCTTCATACGGCCCGAAACAATTTCTTCGGCAAGGCGGTTTAAGACATACGTTTGTATCGCGCGCTTTACCGGACGCGCTCCGTAGCGTTCGTCGTATCCCTTTTCCTGAATATACTTTTTAAGGGCATCGCTGAATGAAAGAGCAATGCCTTTTTCTCCCATGCGTACCCGGACCTTATCCAAGTGCTGTTCAACAATCCTCGCTATGACCTTCGGGTTGAGGCTGTTGAAAATAATAACTTCGTCAAGGCGGTTCAGAAACTCCGGTCGGAACCTTCTTTCAAGAGATTTTCGTATCTTTTCTTTGAGTTCTTCTTCCTTATTCTCCCGAGACTCTTCTACGCCATCGGCAAATCCGAGGCGGGCTATCTCCTGCATAAATTCGCTCCCCACATTCGATGTCATGATGATAATTGTATTCTTGAAGTTTACCGTTCTTCCTTTTGCATCGGTCAGACGCCCGTTATCGAGTATCTGAAGCATGACATTGAATATCTCCGGATGAGCTTTTTCTATCTCATCAAAGAGAATAACGGAATAGGGCCGATGCTTTATCTTTTCGGTAAGCTGGCCTCCTTCTTCATATCCGACATATCCTGCCGGAGCTCCGATGAATTTCGCAACGGTATGCCGCTCCATATATTCGGACATGTCGAAACGGATGAGCGACTTTTCGTCGTTGAACATGAATTCGGCAAGCACTTTTGCAAGCTCGGTTTTTCCAACCCCCGTAGGCCCTAAAAACATGAGGGACGCAATGGGACGGTCCTCATCCTGAATTCCGGCCCGAGAACGCCGCACCGCGTGCGCTACTTTTGAAATTGCTTCAGCCTGACCGATAACGCGGTTTGAGAGGACTTCTTCAAGACGCATGAGTTTTTTTGACTCTGCTTCAAGCATTCGCGTTACGGGAATATGCGTCCACCGCGCAACAACCTGCGCAATCTCTTCCTCCCCAACCTCTTCCCTTAGGAGCTTCCTGCTGGATTGCATTTTCTTCAATTGGTTCTCAAGTTGGATAAGTTTTTTTTCAGAGGTGGGAACAATACCATACCGAATCTCCGCAACGCGTTCGAAATTCCCCTCACGTTCCGCCCGTTCGACTTCCTGGGAAAGAATATTCATCTGCTTTTTCATTTCGCCTATCTGATTTATAAAATCGCGTTCTTCCTTCCACCTTGAGCTTACTTTATCAAATTTTGCCCTTTCTACGGTTATTTGCTTATCAAGCGTTTTTAAGCGGCTTTTTCCGTCCTTCTGCGGCTTTTTTGGAGCTGTTTCCTGTTTAAGCGCTTCCCGCTCTATCTCGAGATGTGAAAGATTTTTCTTTACTTCCTCAACCTCTTTCGGCAAAGAATCCATATCAAGCCTCAAGGAAGACGCGGCCTCGTCAATGAGGTCAACTGCCTTATCGGGCAAAAATCGATCAGTAATATAACGGCTTGAAAGATGTGAGGCCGCAATAATTGCCGGATCTGTAATGCGAATGCCGTGGTGAACCTCATATTTATGCTTCAGGCCGCGCAAAATCGCTATTGTATCCTCTACTGTCGGCTCATCCACATATACCGGCTGAAAGCGCCGAGCGAGGGCAGTATCTCTTTCTATATACTTGTGGTATTCCTTTAGGGTCGTTGCCCCAATAGCGCGAAGTTCCCCGCGCGCAAGAGCCGGTTTTAGCATATTTGACGCATCAATGGCTCCTTCTGCGGCACCCGCACCAACAATTGTATGCAATTCGTCAATAAAAATGATGTATTTGCCATTAGAACGCTCAAGCTCTCTTAAAATTGCTTTCAGGCGGTCTTCAAACTCTCCGCGATACTTTGTTCCGGCAACCAAAGAGCCGATATCCAGTGAAATAAGGTCCTTTTCTTTCAACGGTTCGGGAACATTCCCTGAAATAATGCGCTGGGCAAGACCCTCGACAATTGCAGTTTTTCCAACTCCGGCTTCCCCAATAAGAACGGGGTTGTTCTTTGTTCTCCGCGATAAAACCTGCATAACTCTGCGGATCTCGTCATCCCGCCCGATAACTGGGTCAAGCCTTTCCTCTCTCGCAAGCTTGGTCAGATTCCTCGCATACTTTTCCAAAACATTGTATTTTGCCTCCGGCTCCGGATCGGTCACCCGCTGAGAACCCCGAAGAGACGCAAGCGTTTTCAGGATATTTTCATGCGTAAGGCTCATTTCCACCAACATATCTTTTGTTTTTGTTGGAACTTCCGCAAGCGCCAAAAAAAGATGTTCTGTTGAAATAAATTCATCTTTGAGCTGTTGGGCTTCTTTATTCGCCTGCTCCATAACTTTCGCAAGGTCTTGAGAAAGATAAAGCGAAATAACCGGAGAAAGGGCATTTACCCGGGGAAAGTTATCGAGTTTTTGCAAAAGTTTGTCTATAAGAGTTGAAACGTTTACTTCCAGCTTTTCAAGAATTCCCTGGACTGTGCCCTCCTCCTGCAAAACAAGAGCGGTTACAAGATGAATCGGCTCTATCTGCTGATGAGACCGCTCAATCGCAAGGTCATGCGATTTTTTCAGCGCCTCTTGAGCTTTAATTGTAAAGTTGTTGAATGGTGTCATGATAGTTTGTCTAATCTTAAATTTTAAATTATGAATGCTCCGCGCACAGAATGTCGTTTATGCCTAAACGACAATTTTGCAAATCACAGAGCCTCGTAAATACGAAACTTAATCGAATTATCTATCTTTATTATATCAAATTTTGCCTGTCAATAATAGAACGCCGTGCGGAAAGGATTTGTTTTTATACTACGTATCTATTTTGTTAATAGTGGGTACGGAATAGGATTCTTTGCGATATTCTTATATTACAGCACTCTATGCTTCCGACGCGGAAAGAATACATTGAGCGCAATATATTCAATATATTGTGCGCTAAGAAAAGTCCCGCATTAGCGCGGGATACGAACTGGAGCCGGCTGAAGCGACCCGCTAACGGACAACTCTTTAATCCGTTCGATACTAGTATTTTTGAATTTTTCAAACATTGATTTTGCCGGAGGCATGGGGTCACAGCACCTAAAAATCATCATGAACAAGACCAGCATAAAATTGCATGAGAGTATCAGGAAATAAGGAGACCAAACACGTGGGGCAGTAAATCTATAAAAAAGGAATGATGTGCTACAGACAAGGAGAGAACACCCGATGAGCATTGTGCAGAATTCTGCCCTAAGTTTTAAGATATTTGCCAGGCCGGGCTTCCGCCAAACTTCATCCTCCCTATTCTTGATATCTTTCAGATATCCGGGAACCCCGAGGGCTATGGGTAGATTCAAAACAACTAACCCTAAAGCGGCGGCGAAATGCTCATACAAAAGCAGCATTACTGTCCCAAAAGCACAGCCGAGCACATAGGAAGCAAGACATGCCCTGGCAAGCCAAAAGCAATCACGCCCAAACATCTTTTGGAACTTATGGCTGAATTTTTCAAAGCGCTCTATTACCCAAAGCCCAAATGCGTGCATATGCACCTCCTTTTTGGCTCTGATAATGCTATATTAGCATATTTTTAAATTTGTGTCAATTTTGTGCTTTTATAAAAGAAAAACCCGAACGAAGGATATTTTCATGCGGGACTTTTGTTCGCGCCCTTAGATGGTTTTTTAAGGGAACTGATAAGATAAAACGCTGCAAGTGCCATAATGACACCCCAGGCAAGATCGACCTCCCTGGGTCACGAAAACTCTCCGATTTTTAAAAGAACTTTAACTATTCACAAATTTGTACCACAGACGATAAATACAAACAAGAGCACTAAAAAAGGGGCTCCCGCCCTCTTTTACGTCAACTGCGAATATTTTTTTATTTGTTATATATAACCGCGTCCCCGATTGTGATGTTGTTTGCATCCGAAAAACCCGCAGAAACCTCGAGAACATATTGGACAGGGAATGAAGGTTGAAAATGCCCCGGATACGATTCGGGCAAGGCGCGTTTTGTAATATCAACGACCCG
This sequence comes from Candidatus Sungbacteria bacterium RIFCSPLOWO2_01_FULL_47_32, assembly GCA_001820685.1. Taxonomy (GTDB): domain Bacteria; phylum Patescibacteriota; class Minisyncoccia; order Sungbacterales; family GWA2-42-14; genus GWA2-47-10. Next base: position 53,973 of record MHQP01000033.1, read on the forward strand.
CCAATCCTCTCCTATCCATATCATGTCAAGCGGAAACCGCATGTCCTTCATCCAAAATGAATAGCGCGCCGGGCTCGTAAATATAAAGAGCATCCCCTCGCCCTTCCCGAGCGGGTTATGCCCGGAAAGCCCTTGGCGGGATTTTTCGGGAGTATCCGCAAGTTCAACACGGACGGTCTTCCCGCGGATCTCAAGCGTAGCGCTCGTATAACTGCTCTGTTGCGGTTTTTCTATCATAGAAATTACTGAAACATAGAATACCGCAATGACGCAAGCGGCCGTTACGATATAACCGATTATTTTTTTCTTACTCATATGCGTGAACAGATTATTCCGAAACCTCAGCGATAAGTTTTTCTGTAAGTTCTTGCGGGAGACCCATTATAGTCCCCCTCTCTCCTTTGACGGAAGCGACATAAGGCGCGATCAGGGGATCTTCAATGGCAAATCCTCCGGCAAATCCAAAAACATCTGCCCGCCGAATGAGATTTTCGATATTTTCCTCCGGGATCTTCAGAAAAAAGACGCGCGCTTCATCTACGCCTCCGGCTCTTTTTTTTGTTTCCGTGTTTGTTACAACAACGGCGCTATAGACGAACGAAGGGTGTTCGGAGGCGGTTTCCAAAAAAAATCGTGCCTCTTTTGCATCAACCGGTTTTTCACGAAGTGTCCCATCCCATGTAACAACCGTATCGGCGGTAATAAGAATGCACGACCCCTGAAGCCGTTTGCAAAGCGAGTCGCTTTTTGCCATCGCAAGAGCTAGCGCAAGCTCCTTTGGACCGCTTCTCCTGATGGACCGTTCGTCAATATCAGAAGAAATAACTTCGAACGCATACCCCATAGCCATAAAAATGTCCTTTCGCTGTTTTGAAGATGAACCAAGCACTATTTTCATACGTGAAGAAACTTTCCTTCATTCATAATAGTAGGCCAAAACCGGAAAAACGGCAAAGAGAAAACCGCCCTAACGGCCGCCGGAGCGATTCCTATTTTGCAAGAAAATTAGAGTTGTGCGCCAACACTTTCCGTTCCCAAATCGCCGGAGTTTCTTTCAGCGCGACACGCTTTGCATTCTGTGACACTTATACAACTAAGACGAATGAACAGTTTTTTCTTACGCTTGTTATAACTTAAAAATATGGTCTCTGACTAAAAGCCTGCCGGACATGCTCCACCCTACGTCATCCCCAGTATGCGGGCATAAGGCCTATAAAAAGTAATGAACACCATGCCGGAGAGTATGATGACCAGAGAGGCAACGACAATGGGGGTTTCGGGGGTCAGACGAGCCGCAATAAAGCCGGAGAGGATCGGCGGAATTGAATACGCCAACGCCTGTACGCTTGCATTAATACCCAAAACCTCTCCCTGAATGGACGAGTCAGAAGATTTACTGATAAGTCCTGTGATATTTGAGAACGAAAGACCGTTTGCCATCGCATAGAGCGGCGCAACAAAAAGAAGCCCCCACCAGTGGTCCGGCAGAAAAAATAACATCATCAAGATGCCAGCAGCAAACAGACTTACGCGAAGTATTTGATATTCGCGAAACCGCCGCGCGGCAAGACGCACGACTACGATATGAGAAAATGCTATCCAGACACCGACATACGCAAACCAGTCTCCGATGTTGCCCTGCGTAAAGCCGAATTTATTTATGAGAAAGACCGAAAAAAAAGTCGCATAAAAAGCAAACCCTCCTTGAAACAGAAAGGAAGTAAGAAAAAGCGGCCGAAGACTTCTGAAGTTGAGTGCCTTGATGATGTTACCTGTTGCCTTGGCCCAAACGATATCCCGCGAATAAGTCGGAGTAGCGTGCGTTTCTTTTAAAAAGAAAAAAAGCGACACGACATTAAGGAAACTTAGGACAGAGGCAAACCAAAAAGGGGTCGTCGCGGAAAACCATGAAACGACGGAAGGGTCGGAAAGTTTTCCCCCAAGATAGGGTCCGATAATAAACCCGCAACCAAAAGCAGCCCCGATGAGACCGAAATTTTTTGTGCGATCCTGCGGAAGCGTTACGTCGGCAATTGAAGCTTGCGCTACGGAAATATTTCCTCCAGTAATGCCATCAAATGCGCGCGCAATAAAAAGAAGCGGAATGCTCTGGAGCAGTATTCCGTACCCGAAAAGAATATAGGAAAGACATGTTCCAAAAAGAGCTATGGCAAGTATCTTTTTTCTGCCATAAGCGTCCGAAAGCTGCCCGAGGATTGGGGCTGCGATGAACTGAGCAAGCGGAAATACCCCGAGAAGAAATCCGAGCAGAATATATCCGGTTGAGACCGGTATTCCCCCAGAAAGCAGATAATATGGAGAAGCGGGATTCGCAAGAAGCTGGGGAACGACCGGGATAAGGATGCCGAAACCAAGAAGGTCGACAAAAATCGTAAAAATCAGGATAGGAAGGGGGTTAGTTACGCGTTCACGCAGTTTCATCGGCTAGATTTGAATTTTTACAAGTCGCCAGCATTTTTATTGTTGTGGTTTTTCCAGCGCCATTAGGCCCGAGAAACGCAAATATCTCTCCTGCCCGAACGGAGAACAAGATCGAATCAACGGCGCTAAATTCGTCGAAGGTTTTTGTTAAATTTTGAACGGATATAATATCATTTTTTTCTTCCATACGCATCCTTACCAAATGGCTGTTCTTCATTATATCATATTTTTATCGCTGAATGAACCGCCAAAAAAATGTTTACCGGCCTTTCATTCTTTCGCAAATCAGCTACACTAAAGCAATGAATGCCTCTCCCTACCCTATCCGCATCAACCGCTACCTTGCAGAAAAAGGATACGCAACGCGGCGCGAGGCGGACAATATCATTTTATCCCGTCGCGTTTTCATAAACGGCCGTCTTGCCGTTCTCGGAGACAAGGTCGGGGAGAAAGATGCCGTTGAAGTGCGTCAAGAAAGCGCTGGCCAGAAAAAAGAATATTCGTATTTTGCCTTTTATAAACCAGCTGGGATTGTAACGCATAGCCCTCTGCCGGGACAAAAGAGCATCAAAAATATTTTGGATACAAAACCGGCGGTGTTTCCCGTTGGTAGGCTTGACCGAGCCTCGGAGGGGCTTATTATCCTTACAAACGACGGCAGGATAACGGACAGGCTTTTGAATCCCCGGTATGAGCATGAAAAAGAATATATTGTAAAAACAATAATGCCTTTCAAGGATGGATTTTTGAAACGAATGGCACGGGGAGTCAGGATAGAGGGGTATTTGACAAAACCAGCCCGAACATATCGACTCGGAGAACAGGCGTTCCGAATTATTCTTACCGAAGGGAAGAAACACCAGATTCGGAGGATGTGCGCCGCGCTCGGAAACGACGTCCGCAGTTTGAAGCGTATGCGTATCATGAATATTGAACTTAGAAGCCTAAGACCCGGAGAACAAAGGATGCTGGAGGGCAAAGAACTAACTATATTTTTACAAAGTCTGGGTCTTGCCTGATACATAACAAAAACATTCCCCGAGCGAGGGATGTTTTTTATTTGTTTTTTATGAAACTCCGAGCTTTTTTTTGACGAGAAAAATAAGCTCATCAAGCATCCAGTCTGCTTTAATAAGGTAATCAAACACTCCTTCCTCCATTGAGTCGGAGACTTTTTTTTCATCGCTCAAATTTGTAAGCATGAATATTGAAGCTCCCTTTCCCCATGAGTCTTGACGAAGTTTTTTCAACATCGTTATGCCATCCATTTTAGGCATGATGATGTCAAGCAAGATAAGATCGGGGTGTTCTGCCAGAGCCATTTCGAGTCCTTCAACACCGTCGTTCGCGGCAAGAACAGTAAATCCTTCTCCCACAAATCGGTTTTTGATGGTGTCCCTCAAGGCGGGCTCGTCCTCCACAACCAAGATTTTTTTGTGTATTTCCGCCATACCGTATGGGCGAGAAAGTGACTCCAGTAACTTTTACCTTGTAAACGCCACCGCAACTTTCTTCGCCGGTTACTAGCCGTTGAACCGGCTTTTCCTTTTTAAAAATATCCTCAACCCTCGTGATAAGACCAGAGATATCAAAATTTGCCTTCTCAATGTATTCGGACACGTAATATTTGCGCATTCTCTTTCAATTTTTCATCGGGCATAAGACTTGAAATGATGACGATAGGAACATTCTTTCCCCACTCTCCATTTGTCCGCAGCTCACTTAAAAAATTAATACCATCTGTTTCAGGGAGCATGAGATCAAGCAGAATGATATCCGATTGCTCCGTAATCGCACGCGCAAAACCGTCGGACCCGCTCCCTTTCTGAATAACGCGATAGCCCGCCTCAGTCAGCCGTTCGGCTATCATTTCACGTAATGAGGCGTTATCCTCGACAATGAGTATTTTTTTGATTTTTTTTAAAAAATTTGTTGAACATCCGCTCTTTGTATTCTATCAAATTGCCGATTTTACCACCACACAAGAAATCCACTTTCCGACAAATTTCCAATGTTTTAGACGGAATAAAAAAGGATAAGAAGATGTTTTTGGTCTAACTGCTATCCCCCTGTTTGAAATTCTTGTTTTAAAAGCTATAAGTAGCCGCCCGAGTCAAGGCCTCGATAGATAACATCCAAATCGCTTATTGGCACTCCTTTAATATTTCCTTTTTTAAGAAGCGGCCTGAATGCCTTAAGAGGAAAAAATTTTTTCTCAAAAACGTCGCCGTCTTCCGCGCGTCCCCCACCGTGATGCTTTTTACAGAGCATTTTATTTTCCCGGCATCCTTCGGCAACGAACGCGTGTGAAAATCCCGTCGAGTACACGTCGTCGAAATAGGCGCCGATGTATTTCATGCGCTTCACGTGGACATGTGCCTCTTCGCAAAGTTCACGTTCCGCAGCGAGCCTGAAAGAACCTCGATCTTTTGCATCAACCCCTCCTCCCGGAATCCCCCAGGCCCAACGCCTCGGCCCGCGTTCAAATTTCCTTAAAAGAATAATGTCCCGCGCGTTCGTAAGAGGAACTATCATAACAGAAGGCCGCTGTGTGTGTATGAGGAACGAACCTTCTTCATTTGCATATTCAATGCGCTTAATTCCCCGCCCATATGCGCGATATTCCTTCGGAAAAAATTCTTTTTCTTTTTTAATCTTCTGAATTTTCATAGCTATACCAACTCAATAAACGCATCCATTCCCGGAAGTTTTTTGAGTTTTTTCGTTTCTTTCTTCGTGAACCACCCTATGTCGCTCACTTCTTTGTTGTTTACTTTCGGTTTTCCTTTTTTAATCCGGCATTCAAAAACCAAAACAAAGACATGGCGATGATATTTGATAGTGCCCTCTCGATGAGTCCATGTATTCATTTTAACGCGTGGCAAAAACCGTTTGACCGCAACATCGCACCCCATTTCTTCTTTGCATTCGCGCACAACCGCGCGCTCCGGAGTCTCCCCCATTTCAACCGCCCCTCCCGGAAATTCCCACTTGTCGTGAGCATCTTTATAACGAGGGTCATTCCTTTTTTGCAAAAAAATTCTGCCTTTATTGTCGGTAATAATGGCCGCGGCACATATTGTTTGCTTTTGCAATATTTTCATAGAGATTATTTTGAAAATAGCCGAAATTTGATGATTTTTACAGTCGTATCGGGACCGGCTTCTTTCCCATAATATCCCCGAAGTGCTTCGTACATTTTCTCCTTGTTTTTATACATTTCGTGCCCCTCGTAATCGGCTCCCTCAATTTCCGCAAGCTTTTTTTCTTTCATCGAAACAATCTCTGCTTTTGCAAAATTTTCATCAGTTTCTTTATCAACAAGCAAAAGTTCGTCCCCTTCCTTCAAGTTCTTATCGTCAAAAAGCCTCCACGTTGAAGTTTTTTCTCCGGATACAATCAACGGCACGAATTGATGGGCAAATTTGAGTGTTTTCATGATGAATTCTCTGATTCCCTATACATGTGCTTACTTCTTTGTATTTTTGTTGCCATACTTAAGCACGTCTCGCTCTTCTGTGAGTGTTTTGAGAATATCTTTCAACTGCCAGTCAAGAAGCCGTAGCAGTTTTTCCATAACCATGCGCTTATACCCCTCCTCAAGGGTTGCTGTCGAAAGAAGTGTGACGATACTTTCGAGAATTTGTTTTCGTTCCTCTGTTTCTGGAAAAACAACGCGGTACTCACTGCTATCAATCATGTCGATCACGGTCGGGAAAAAGTCCCTATCGCTCGGAAGAATTGTTTTCGATATCAATGAGTGGCTGTCGTCATCCGCATCGGGCCCGTGTGCCATGACACTTACGCCTCCAGAAAATATTTCGCCAAAGCGCAGAGAAAGCTCCATGCGTGCCTCCTCGATGGTACCCGACACGTCAAAGTGAAGCCCCTCATTAACACTTACAGGACCTATATCGCGCTCATCCATGCGCCGAATGATATGAAATGAGATTGAATTATCCATTTGGTTTGTGGTTTGTTTGAATAAATAACTTTGGAGGCGTTATAGTACCGCCGGAAAGCTTTGTTGCGACATAATCCGAATGAGCTTTCTTGTGGCTTAAAACATCAAAGTCCGGGTCAGTTTTCGCAAAAAACCACTTGATAAGTTCGAGATCTTTCGGCGAAAGGCGTCCTGGGTCCTTTCCTCCATTCCAATAATTTGGCGGGTGCGCAAAATATTCTTTCACAATCACTGCCCAGTATTCACCTGCCCTCAGCCGCATGTCCTCTTTAGGAGATTCTGTCCCGCGTATAGATTCGACATACTCCGATACAAACCGGTCAGGAGCAACAACACGCTCAAGGACTTTCTGCTGGAACTGGAGTCGTTCTTCAAGCGACATTACTTTGTTTTTGTTCCAGTCAACGCTATGGCCGAGCTCATGAGAAAGCGACTTTAACAGCTTGTTTGGATCTTTGCAGTCAGCAAAAAACTCTATTGATCCGCGCTCTCTGTCCATTTCCCCGCAAACCTGCCAATCTTGTAGATTTGGACCATAGTCAGGGCCCATCTTCTCTGCTCTATTCGTATACGTAATTGAGCTGATGTGCTGAAGCCATGATTTTGGATATGCGGCCTTTAAGTAAGCTTCAAACTCTTCACTTTTGATATTCGCCAACTCAAAACCCTGAAGCGTTGGCCCCTGCTCCTTCTGCATTGCTTCCGGCCGCTTTTTTACCCACTGTACGAATTCAACATATGATATAGGACCTGACATCCCCATTTTTTCCTGCTTTGACTCTTCTCCCTTCCTGTATGCAAATTTTGACGGATAGTACTCAAACCAAAGAGTGGAAGCGTGCATCTTTTCCTCCGTCTGCCGAATCATTTCTTCTATTCTTTCCATCTCGGCATTCGCCTCTATCATCTCCTGTGTTTGGACCATTTCTTTTCTTGGCGCCGTCACACCGCGCGACTCGATAGCTCCGCCATTTGTGAGTGTTCCTTTTTTCGCTTCTGGCTTTTGGGCGTCTCTTTTAGACCTGCCCAAGTAATCGGTCAGCCATTTAAAATCCAAAGGAAGCTTTTTCTCTTTCTCACGAAGCACTTCGGATATTGACGTCCGCGAGCGACCTTTCTCTCCAGCCCCTTTTTCAATAGTACCCGATATCGCTCCCATTGCCACCCACGCGCTGAAAAGAACGGCGCCAATCTTTGCTGTCGTCTGCTTTCGTATCCGTTCGCGCCGCCACTGAAGCTTTTCTTGGTTCAAAGCTTCCAGCTCTTTGGCGCTAAGTTCGCCTTCAATATTTTCAGGTTTATGTTCCATGATACTTTTGATGTATGAAAAACGCTGCTAGTTTATGACGAACCACTTTCCTTCGCTTATAACTTCAACTTCTCCATCAATAACCTTGAGGGCGGAATTATCGTCGAGGACATAAATTTTTTCTTTCATTCCTTTTGTGGCATCCTTTACGTTGCCTTCTCTTAACTTCTTGAAATAAGGTGAATTAAAGTGCGGCAAGAAATAAAATTCTACAAAGTTAAGACCCTTCATATCTTCCGATTTGTCTAAATCCTCTTCGTAAACAATTTGAGAGATTTTAAGAGCTAAATCAGGATTTGTTACCATACTTCCCGCGCTTAAACCTACATAGACTTTGTTCTCCAACAATTCGGGAAGAAGAGAAGCGAGACCAGATTTGTTTATCCATTCCATCAAATAGTATGAATTGCCTCCCCCAAAGAATAAAATATCTGCCTCCTCAAATTTCGGCTTCCATATTTTTTCACCAACCGCTGAAATATCCGCAATATCTATAGATTTGAAATTCTGTTTTTTCAAATTCATCAAATCATCGATCAGCCAGCTCTTATCACCCTTTTCCACGTTTGAAGCGGTTGGAATAAAAACAAGTGAAGTATCTTCTGGTTTTTTACCAACCAAGTCAAATAAGGCGTTTTCTATAGACTTGTTAGTGATACCGCCTGATGTAAGTAACAATTTCATAATTTCTCCTATTAACACAACACGTCGCAAAATGTCATCTCATTTGCTGTAACATTTTTTTATATACGGTTCTAATGGGAAATGCTTTGGCTTAAGAGCTTTAAAACTCTACCACGATACTCCTCCATCTCTGCGTCACCGCCTGCAATCGGAATCTCTTTACGGAGTGTCTTTAAACATCCGAGCGCAAGACGAAGTTTGAAATCATTTTTGGAAAATCCTTTTTGATACAAAAAAGTATCAACAATATCGGTTCTTGAAAGCGGCAGAAGGTCGTAAATTGGATATTTTACAAAACCCATCATGGGGTCTTGAAACGATGCAGATTCAAAATCCAGGTAGCCAGTTATCTTCCCGTCTTTTGCAAGAAAGTTTCCCGGCTGATAATCGCCGTTGGAAATAACTAACGGCGTATCTACATTTTTAAGAACGTTTCGTAAATAATCTACCGCTTCTTGAAAGACCTTTTCATGAAACCATTGATTATCCTCTTTGTTAAGGTCTTCAAGCTCCATTGCAAGAGTAAAACGCGGCATCAATTTTGCTACTTCGTGCTTCTCAATAAATGGTGTAGCATTCATTAATATAAGAACCGCAGAAACAAGCAATCTCTTTGCCTCTTGCAAGCCATCTTCGGAGCGCATGCTAAGCTTTTGTAAATTTTCTCCAGGAAGAAGCGAATATACCACCTCGCTTTCTCCCGCGTCATTTTGAAAGGGCCCTGCCAGAACTTTTGGAACAGGCAAACCGAATTCTTCCAGCGCATGAAACATTTGTATCTCTGTTCTTACCTCGCCGTGCCTATTTTGCCTTAAAACGACATCAACAAGGTTCCCGCCCGCTGTTTTAATTGTCACCAAAACAGGACACGGCAAATCATAGTTATCAAAATACTCGGCTTTCACAATAGAACGATAGTCAGCACTGACGCCAAGAAGTATTTTTTCTTCGGTCGGAGTTAATTCAACTTTTCTTTCTTCATCGCTATGAAATGTATTCATTGGCTCAATTTTCATAAATTTTTCTATTTACTGCGGCGCTTCTTGATGCGTTATGCTTACGGAAAAGAATTTTTAAGCTCATACCTCCAGCCCGGTTGCCATTTCCATGGGGCGAGGACGACTTCTTCCAACGGCTTGCCCAAAATCAGACTCTCAAGGGCGTATTGCGTCGCGCGATGCCCAGTTCGTAGGAAGCACTTTTACCCAAATATCCCTCCGGATTTACGAAATAACTAAAGCCATTTTCGCCGAGACGTTTAAGATTATGCAGATACAACAGCTCTATCATGCGCGAATCGGTTTCCGTATCGGTTGAGAGCATTGCAAAACCGTCTTTTGTTCCGATAACTTCCGAAGCGCTCGGCTCCAAAACTTCAATGCCAGCATCCGTAAACAAACGATGAATGCGCTGAATTTCGCCAAAATGCTTCCGGAAGCTACCGTGAAGCACACACCGGAATTTTGCTTTGTTGGTATTTTGATTCATAAAAATTTTATATCTCATAACATTTTTTGATATGCGATATGAATGGGAAATTATTAATCGCTATCAGGTGCTACCTTTTCTTTCTCTTCGGCAAAAAGTTGAAATATCCTTTCAAGATATTGCTGGGCGCTACTGCGTGTTTCATCATCCTTAAGGCCCGCTATTGCTAGCTTTATCTTTGTGGGAGAAAAAGCCAACACCCAACGACTTTTTGATTTACTAAAATAAAAAGCTGGGAATGGCTCGACGTATATA
>MHQP01000034.1 GCA_001820685.1 Candidatus Sungbacteria bacterium RIFCSPLOWO2_01_FULL_47_32
GGAAATTGTATTTCCGGAAGCGGAGGGGGTTCGGGTACGATAAACTCCGGAACGTTAAACCGGCTTGCGTATTATTCGGGAGCGACAACACTCGACTCCGCGAATGGTTTTATTGTTGATGCTTCTAACGGCTCTTCAACAGTCGCGACAACAATGTATGCGACGAATTTTTACGCGACTTCAACGAGTGCTACAACCACTCTTGCCGGGGGGCTATTGACCGGCGGTTCGAATGTCGCTGTCCTGCAAAACGGAAGTGTCGGGATCGGGACGCTTGCCCCGGCATACAACCTTGATGTTTCCGGAACGGGACACTTTACGGGACAAGTCGTGTTTGATACGGCCCCAAAACTTCTCGGGTTCAATTGTAGCGGAAATCAAGTGCTTGCCACGAATTCAGGCGGGGATATTATTTGCGATACGGATGATACGGGTGGCGGTGGAGGTGTAGATGGAAACTGGGTGTTTGACACTGCTGATAGAACGTTCATCCGCCTTGCCTCAACTACCAACATGGTCGGCGTTGGCTCTTCCTCGCCTTACGCAAAACTTTCCATCTCTTCTGGGGCTCCCGGAACGACAACTCTTGCTTTGAAGCCTACAACAGCACAGGCGGCAAACATCATTGATATATACGATACAAACGGCAATCTTGCTTCCGTGTTCACATCAGGAAACTTTTTTGGCATTGCTTCGACATCTCCTATCGCAGAACTTTCTGTTGGTGGAAGCCTGTATGCGACTGGTGGGATTGGAGCCGGACTTTTGAACACAATACCGGGAACCATTCTTTCGTCGGGAAACGCAACCGTTGGAGGTGTTATTGCAATTCTTGGAAACTCGACATCAACATTTTCGGGAGGACTTTCTCTTTCGTCTGGCTCGGTCAACGCTCCTTTGGGAGGCGCATATCTTATCAGCGGTATTCGTGTTCTTGATTCAACAACGCTTGGTTCCGGTATTGCCAATTCTTCCCTCACAGGTGTCGGCGCACTTGAGGCAGGCTCCATCGGCGGCTCATTCGGAACAATCAATATCGGCGCAAATGGACTTACGGCCGGAGCAGGTGCGTTTTCTTCCATTTCCGATAACGGTGGACTTGTCGTGAACGGCCTTTCAGAACTTGGCCTTGCTTCTTCAACGCAACTTTCTGTTACCCAAAAACTTTATGTTGGCGGCGGGGGAACGACGACAATCGTGGGAGATTCTGCAACTTCCACTTTTTCAGGAGGGATTTCACTTGCTTCCGGAAATCTGAATTTGCCGTCTGCCAGCGCGCTTTTGATAAATAATACCCGTGTTCTTGATTCAACAACGCTTGGTTCCGGTATTGCCAATTCTTCCCTCACAGGTGTCGGCGCACTGAATTCCGGCTCTATCACATCAGGATTCGGCTCAATTAACATAGGAGCGAATTCGATTACAACAACAGGCCTCGGTTCATTCGGAAATCTCCTTCTTTCCGCTTCAACAACGCTTAAAGATTTTACTGCGGATAACGCAACGACGACGAATGCGACGACGACGAACCTTGCTGTTCTAAATACCGCTTCATCAACGGACATTGTGTTTTCCAATTCGCTTACCGGCGGTAGAGGAACTTCCACATTCGCAAACGGGATTAATCTTACCGGAGGGTGCTTTGCTCAAAATGGACTTTGTATTTTCCGATCAAGCACTGCGTTTGTAAATAAGGTAACTACCCAGTCGGTCAATAACTCAACTGCATTGACAAACGACAATGAGCTATTTTTCCAAATCGGAGCTAATGAGACGTGGATATTCACATTCAAACTTATTGTCAGCAATAATGGCAGTGCCGGTCCTGACTGGAAGGCCGCCGTAACCGCGCCGGCCGGTGCTGCGTGCAATATGGAACAAAGCGGTATGGAGCCGGCGGCAGCATTTTTAACGGCGGGTACCGCAGTCTGCGGAGCCGCGTTGGTAAACGGCGTTATCGCGGCTTCGGCAGCTGACTTTGAAGTCGAAATTTACGGAAGCATTGTAAATGGTGGAACTCCGGGGACTGTGCAGCTTCAGTGGGCCCAAAACACCCTTGCCGTAGTGAACCTGGACGTGAAAACGGGGAGTATGGTGCGGGCATATAAGGTCGGCGGAGCCGACCTTGCTGAAATATATTACAGCAAGGATTCAGCACTTGCTCCCGGAACCCTCTTGAGTGTTGATCCGGCTCTTGTGAATGGAGTTAAGAAAAGCGGCGGTGGTGCGGGCGAAAGCCTGATTGGAATAGTATCCACAAAACCAAATTTGGTTTTTGGCGATGTCGATAAAAATATAACCGGCACTCCGACGGTCGTAGCACTTGCCGGACGCGTGCCTCTTGAGATAAATGACGAAGGAGGAGAAATACAGCCGGGAGACCCTATCACAAGTTCTTCTGTAGCCGGAGTCGGAAAAAAAGCGACGGGACCGGGACGTGTTGTCGGCGTTGCGCTTGAACCCTATACGCAACAAATGACGGACGAAGACGCTGCGTCAGGAACAATTCGGAAGATTCTTGTTTTTGTAAATCCGCATTGGTACGACGGCGACTATGGGAAAATATTCCTCTCCGACCTTGATACGTTTCAGGCGTCTACAACCGGAACGCCGGAAGACCTTTTTGCGGCCGTAGTCAGTACGGATCCATCGGCAACTTCGACAATTTCAGAAAATGAAGGAATGCTCTATCTTTTTAGAAAAGTTCTCGCAAGCCTCGGATTATATATAGAAAGAGGTATTGCAAAGTTAAATGAGCTTTTTGTAAATCATATTGTCGTCAAAAATGCCGAAATTGAAGAAGCGTCAATGCGGCATGTTTTAGTTGAGAAGCTTCAGGTGTCGGATTCCATACAAATAAAAGACCGAGCGACGGGAGAATACTATTGTACGTGGCTTGAGAACGGAGAATGGATGAAGCAAAAAGGCGAGTGCGGAGTTGTCCAGCCGGAAGCCTTACCAGAAACTGTTCAGGGGCAGGAAGGAGCCGATATTTCAACAGTTGATGCGGCATTACCTTCAGAACCTATCGAACCAGCAACAGCTTCACCTGTTGCGGAAAATATTTCGGCATCCGTTTCCTCTGCTCCAGCAGAGCCGGAAATAATAAACGCAAGCGATAGCAGTGCTGGCGCAAGCAATGTTTCCGCTTCTGAACCGGCTCCTTTACCTGCGTCGGATACAACGGAAATACCATCGGTTTCCGGGGCTAGCCTCTCCGAGCCACAAGTTTCCGCGGCGCCCGAAGCTGTCCCAGTCGAAATTAACACAACCACCGCGGACAGCACGCCAACCGGTTAATAGTAAAAACTGGGCATGAGATTGAATTTTCTTTCATATGTAATAGTAAGTTTTTTCATCGCTTCTTTGCTTTGGAGTTCGCTTTTTCTCTTTGCGATTGCAACCGATTACTCAAGCGGTAATTTTATTTCCCGGGACCCCGTCATGACCGACTTCGGCGGAAATTCAACCTCGACAAGCTTTGAGGATACGAGTGCCGGGGGGCAAGTGGCGACAGGAGAGTCGACAAGCACAAATTTCATCTTGCGTTCCGGCTTTTTGTACTTTGACGCATACCAGCCAAAAACCCAAAACTGGAAATGGTTTGATGATGAAGAGAATGAGACCCCTACAAATCCGCTTGCCGATGAAAATGTTGCTCCGGTCAACATTACGAATCAGAACATAATCAAGCTCCGGACAACCGTCAAAGAAACAAGCGGATACGGCGAACAAAATGCGAAATTCAGGCTTCAGTATTCACAGTTTTCCGATTTTTCCCAAGGTGTGTTTTATGCAACCGAGATTATGGACTGTACTTCGGGTTCCGGATGGTGTTATGCCGACGGAGGAGGAGGCGATAATGCCACAATAACAACGGCAGTACTTTCTGATGCGGATTCCTGTGTTGGGGGTGTCGGCAACGGATGCGGATTGCATAATGAATCCGGAACATCGACGGCGTCATTTACCCAGGTCGCGAATGCCACAACGGAGTATGAATTTACCATAAAACGTTCCGGCGCAAACCCTTCAAGCACATTCTTTTTCCGGCTCTATGATACAGTCGCAAGTTCTTCCGTATCCCTGAATACCGGCGAAACGTATCCGAGCCTTTCTACCGCAGGCGGGGTGCTTACGTTCACTGTTTCGGGGCTTTCGGCCAGTACCGTTACCGAGGGTGTTACAACAGACATCGGAACGACTCCAACGGACATTAATTTCGGCCTGCTCCCTCTCGGAACAGAACTTACCGCGGCTCAACGGACAAGCGTAACAACGGATGCAACGCACGGATATGAGATATTCACATATGAGCATCAAGGGTTTATTGGAAATGGCGGGCAAGAGATACAAGGTGTTTCGGCAACAAACGACAGCCCTGCCGGATGGGGAACCGCATGTGTGTCTTCGTCCCCCGGATGTTTTGGCTATCACGCGGGAGACGATACGCTTTCTGGAAGTGTGGCCCGATTTGCTCCGAATGACACGTTCGCAAAATTTGAAACGGCCATGAGGGAAATAGCATATAGCTCCGGCCCGGTAACAAACGACGATAACGACATCATCTTCAAAACCCAAATAACAAATCAGCAAGACGCGGGAGATTATTCGACCTCTATTGTATACATAATAGTACCGACATTTTAATCAAAAACGGATGAAAAAGGATTTTTACAAAAAACAAAATAAAATATTTTTTGGCAGGCGGTTTTTTGCCTCTGCGTTTTCAACCGCGCTCTATGTGATGATCCCCCTTTTTTTCCTGCCGGGAAATGCTTACGCGGACGAGCCCTTTTCCGTTACTCCAATCATTATCGACAAAAAAGCGCTCACGCGCGATATTCTGGTTGCGACAATTCATCTCGAAAACAATACAGCGCGAAAGGCAAATCTGTACGCGGTTGTGAATAATGTGAACACCAGCGAAGGCAAGCAAGAGTTCCTGGACCCCTCAAAGGCTGACCTCTCCAACTCGCTTGCAAACTGGATATTAATTACGCGTGGTGTCATCCCGCTGATGCCCGGGGATATAAAAGATATTGATTTTAGAATAAATGTCGACCGAAGCGCCCAACCGGGTATGTATCACGCCATCATTGCATTTGCCGACGGAACGACCCGGCCTGACGCCGAAGCCGCACTGTCGTCGTCTCCATTCGTGACAATAAATCTTGAAGTTCTTGAGAATATAAAAGAAAGATTGCAGCTTACCCGTTTTGTTCCTGATAGAACCTTTTTTGGAACGTTTCCCGCATCTTTTACGTATGATATTGAAAACACCGGCAATCGCGCCCTGCAGCCGACGGGAGACATTCGAATTTATAACCGAAGAGGGGAGGAGGTCGGTCTTGTTCCGTTAAATAGCGGCGGGAAGGAGTTTGGTCCGAACGCAAAAGCAACACTCGCCGGCATATGGGCAGGCTCCGGCGGATTCGGGAGGTATAAAGCGCTGATTGATCTTCGGTACGGTGCTGATGGCGGAAATGCCATTCAAGACACAGTCTTTTTCTGGGTTCTGCCGTGGCAGAAATTGCTTATCCTCTTTGGCATTTTTGCCCTTCTTGTTATCATGGGAACGGTTATTCTTCATAAGAAATATGAAGGGCATGTGCACCGCCGGGCACTGCATATTGCGGCTCGAGCCGGAAAAGCCGGGGACCAGCGCATGCGGGAGCCACAAAAAAATGCGGGAGGTGGAAGAATTATTGATATCCGCGACCGGAAGCGGCGATAAGTGAATGTGCATATGAATAATGAAAAGAACAACAAAAGAAGCGGAATATGGGGAAAGGGCACCCTGTCTTTGCTTTTTATATTCTGTACCCTTTTTGCCTTTAAGCCCGAGAGAACCAATGCTCAAGATTCGCTTTCGCTTTCCGTTACACCCCCAATTTTTCAACTGAATGTGAAGCCCGGAGACACGTGGACAAGCGCCCTCAAGCTTGTGAACTCAAATCCGTATGACCTGACACTCTATACGATTCCCGTGAATTTCAA
>MHQP01000035.1 GCA_001820685.1 Candidatus Sungbacteria bacterium RIFCSPLOWO2_01_FULL_47_32
GGGAATGCTTGTCCGCGTTTTGCCTCACCTGAAAAAGTATTTGGGGATGATTAAAGTAGGAGACGTTGCCGATTTCAGGAACTATATGGGCGCTATTATTAATGAGCGCGAGTTCAAAAAGATCAATGAGTATATTAACCGCGCGCATCTTGATAAGGATGCGAAATCCATTCTTTCCGGCAAAGTGGGATTTGCATCAAATGGATACTTTATTCCCCCGACAATCATTCTTACCACTAATCCGGATTACGTAACCGTGCGAGAAGAAATTTTCGGTCCCGTCGTGACAATCGTTACTATTCCGGAAGAGCGTTTTGAGAAGGAAGTGCTCGACATCTGCGACCGCACGTCTCCCTACGCACTGACGGGTGCGGTACACACAGGCGACGTTTTGAAGTTCTGCGAAGCACTTCAGAAGCTTCGCTATGCCGTCGGAAACTTCTACGATGACAGAACGACGGCGGCCATGGTGAACGCCCAGCCATTTTCAGGCGGCCGTAAGTCCGGCACGAATAGCAAAGTAGGCTGGTGGCCGAACCTTATGAACTGGGTAAACATGCAGACTGTCTGTCTTCGCCTTTCGAAGACGACATTCCCGCCTGCGTGCGTTGACCCGGAGTAAGGGCATGGAAAGGCGCAAGGTGCGTGTTAATCAGAATCTTTGCCCCGTTTGCAAATCAAAATATTGTTGCAATTGCAACAAAAAGCGTTTTTAGGAACCGAGTCTAAGATTTGGTTCTGCCCGGAGCTCTCTCCGGGTTTTTTTATTTTTTCCGAATACTGCGGCAATTCCTATCATCAGCGCGTTATCTCCGGTTACGTTAGTAGGTGGCAGATAGAATGTGGTATGTAGCAGTTTATTCTTTGATTCGCTTGCGAGGCGCTCGCGCAAAAGTTTGTTTGCGGCAACTCCCCCGCCAATCATGAGTGTTTTTACTTTATATTCCTTTGCGGCGCGAATGGTTTTTGAAACAAGGACGTCAACAGCTGCTTTTTGAAACTCGCACGCGACAGCCGCTTTTCCAGCTTTGCTTTTCAGGAACTCTGTATGGAATTGGAGGAAATATAAAACAGCCGTCTTCAGTCCCGAGAATGAGAATTTATAGTCATTTGATTTTATCATTGGCCTAGGAAGAGAAATTTTAAATTTTAAATTTTTAATTTTAAATGACTCCGCAAGTTTGGAAATCTTTGGTCCTCCGGGATAGCCAAGCCCGAGCATTTTTGCAACCTTATCAAAGGCTTCCCCCGCCGCGTCATCGAGCGTTTCGCCGATGATTTTATATGAGCCGTATTTTTTTATGAATACGAGCTCCGTATGTCCTCCGGAAACTATCAAGCAAAGCGCAGGGAACAAGAAATTCTGAATTCTGAATCCTGAATTCTGAATTTTCCAATTTACCGGAAGCAGATTGGTATAGATATGTCCTTCAAGGTGGTTAACGGGAATGACCGGCTTATTCCAAATCAGCGAAAGAGCCTTCGCAAAATTTACTCCGACCCAAAGGGCCGGAGCAAGCCCCGGTCCGTACGTTACGGCAATGGCGTCGATTTTGGGCACGGAAATGTTTAAAACACTCTTTTTAATTCGACTAAGGAGCTCAGGTTCGCGCTCAAGAATCGAATTAAGAATTATGAATTTGGAATTATTAACACTTTTTTTTCCCGGTTCTGTATTCTTACTTTCTAATTCTAAAAATCCGGCCTCTCGTAACGCCTTCAATAACACGGGAACAAGATTTCTCTGGTGTTCTCGTTTCGCAAGCGCCGGAACAACACCTCCGAACTTCTTATGGAGAGCAACTTGCGAAGAAACGACCGAAGAAAGGACACGGAAAGATTTGGATATTCCTAAGCCCTTCACTTCAAGCACTGCAATGGCGGTCTCGTCACAGCTTGTTTCAATCGCGAGTATTTTCGTCATAGCCATCATACTATGTCAATTCTTGCTCTTTTTCAATAAGCGGGGTACTCTCGGGGCATGTACATTGAAAGCTAAAAAGGGGGGAATGAGCATGAAGGACATGCGGTTTTACGACTGCAGATACTTTGAACTTTCAAACGGCCTTCGTGTTGTCATTACCCCGATGCGAAACATCCTCGGAGTAACCGCGTCTCTTATGGTTCGCGGGGGAACCCGTGCGGAAACGCTTGAAACAATCGGCGTTTCTCACGCGATGGAACACATGTTCTTTAAAGGGGGAAAGCGCTATCCGAACTCGCTCGCTCTCGCGCGAGCGATCGAAAGTTCCGGTGGTAACCACAATGCGCTTACCGGCAAGGAGACGGTCTCTTTCTACGTCCAGCATGGTTCATTCAAGAGAAACCTGGGGCTTCAGGCGTTGGAAGACATGATCATCTACGGCAAGTATACAGAAGAAGAGCTCGAAAAAGAGAAAACGGCAATTAAAAGCGAGCTTCGGGACGACTTTGACGACGTGGATAAGATTTTCCTGCGCAAGCTTTGCAAGAAACTTCTTTTTGGAGAACACCCGCTCGGATATTTTTATAAGGAAAACGAAAAAACAATAGCGCGCCTGACAGTCGGAAGCCTTATGCACTACAGGGAACAGTTCTATAAAGCGAATAATCTTGTTATATCGGTCGTTGGAAACGTTTCTATAGATGCTACGATAAAAGACATCGAACGGAGATTCGGGAAGCTTGAACAAGGAAGCGTTCCTTCCTGGCAGGAATTTTTGCCGGAGCATGTTCCGCAAGAGCGCGCCCTCGTCTTTCCGCGCAAAAAAAAGAAGGATGCAACAATTGTTCTTGCGTCTCCCGCCTGCGGATACAGCGACGCGGACTATTATGCGTTTGATATTTTCTCGAGCATTCTCGGCGAAGGCATGGGGTCCCGCTTGTTTCAGCGCTTCCGTGATAAGGATGGACTTGGGTATTCAATCGACTCCTATACCGACCAATACTTTGAGACAGGATTTCTTCTGACTATGTGGAAGACCGACCCGGCTAACATTGAGCGCTCGGTTGTTGCAGTACTTGACGAATACAGAAAATTTTTCGAAACGGGAGTAACCGACGAGGAGCTTCGCAACATGAAAGGATATCTCATAGGAAAAAGCGGCATTGAATTGAAATGTCAGGAACTTTCCATAGATTATGGGAATGATGTGGCTCTTCTCGGAAAGCCCCGTACCATTAATGAATATGCCAAAGGCATCCGCGCCGTAAAGAAAGAAGATATTCTTCGTATTGCCCGGACATATTTGGACAAGATAAAACTAAAACTCGGCATTTGCGCCGAGGAACAGTATTGCGGCAAAGAAAAATTTGAAGAATTGCTTTCAAGCGCTTCGTAATACGAAGCGCTTTTTTCATGATATGAAACGTTGGAACTTTCTTTCAAATTATAAAAAACGGGCACCTAGCCCGTTTTTGAATTTCCGCACGAAAAGCAATATTTTTCTTCCGGACCAAACGTAGCTCCACAACTGCACTCGTTTGCTCCAAGCTTTCGTTCGGTTGGGGTACCGCAGTCGGAGCAAAACCTATTTCCGGTCTGGAGTTTTTTCCCGCAGCCGGTACAATACGCGCTCTTTCGAATCTTTGTAGAGGGCGGTGTGGACGAAGCATGTCCGCTCCGGCTGTACTCATACGGCCGCGAAGAAGTTTCGTAATATGGCGAATCGTGCTTCCACACGGGGTTCTCCTTTGTCTGGTTGTTTTATTTTTCATTATTTCCAAAAAAGCTCTGGTTTACATCCGCAACGGCTGCAAAATGAGATCTTTTTTCTTCGTGTTTCAAGTCCGCATCGAGGACAATATGCGCCGTCGGGCTTGAACAAT
The DNA here is from genome assembly GCA_001820685.1 of Candidatus Sungbacteria bacterium RIFCSPLOWO2_01_FULL_47_32. Classification (GTDB taxonomy): domain Bacteria; phylum Patescibacteriota; class Minisyncoccia; order Sungbacterales; family GWA2-42-14; genus GWA2-47-10. The sequence goes on from MHQP01000035.1 coordinate 3,808, forward strand.
CGCTCCGCCTTTTCTGCCCAGTGGTGAAGCGTATTGAACCCAAGCGTGGAGCGAACAGATGTAAGATATTCCGGTTCACACATGGTAGGGTCGAGAAGAACACACTCCGTGTCCGGGGGAACGCCGTGAAGGAGAACTGTTTTGATAACGCGGGAAGCAGAAATGAGTGAACACGCAACTCCAGCCGTCGGGCGCTCCGAAAGACTGAAGTCAATACCAAAAAAATCTTTTTCTTTTTTGGGATCCGCAAAAAATACCCATCGAACAAAGTTTCCGAACCCTTTTTTATGATTGGGGCTGTAACACTCCATTCCGCTATCAACGTTCTCAAAACCAGAAATCAAATCTGCATGAAGTCCCCGGACAAGGCTTTTGGACAGGGCAAGAACCGAGAGGCTTTCTGTTGGATTTGTAACGCCTTTTATAATTCCGTAGCCAACCCATTTGCATCTGGTGGCATCTTTTTCCGTCATGAGAGATACATCCATGAAATGTCGAGAGGAAAGAGATTCCCGAAGATATGGCCCGAGAGAAATAACGGGTCTTCGTATGCCTGCCTCAAAAACAAATGCGCCGTTTTTCACCAGTCTCCTCCGTGTGATGTTGAAAACACGTATAGGACGGAAACGAATCCCCCCGTGTGCCACTTCAATGAACTGCCTCTATTATACAAAGCATACTGGCGCGAAAAATAGGATTTGTCGAAAATTTCGACAAAAAGAATCGCTTTGTGTATACTATACCAATGCCACAAACAAGCCCTCAAAAAAGTGTTCTTGGAATGAGTCTGAAAGAAGAGGCTTTCTTTCGGGCCCTGCTTTGTCATGGTCCTTCCTCAATTGAGGAAATAGCAAAGAGGTCCTGCGTTGAGCGCACCACCGCGTATGCGCTCGTTGAGCGTTTACAGGCGCGGGGTTTTGTTAAAAAAACGCAGGAAGGAAAAAAGAAGCGATTCCTCGCAGAAGATGCAGGCTCTCTGCAGACTCTTGTTCATGATGCGCTTAATGAATTAACGGAAGGCATCTCTCAAAAAAGGGAGTTTTCGGGGAAAGAGGAAAAGTCAAAAATTTTCTTTTACAAAGGCGACGCCGGGTTCAAGGCGACCTGGGAAACACTTTTTAACTCGGGCGCTAAAGAATACTGTATTATGACGAACGGCGAAGATATGCTTAGTTTCGTTCGCAAAGAATATATCACGGGAAAGATTATACGGGAAAAACTCGGAAAGAGTATCCGGAGCCGGCAAATTATTCAAGTTTCTTCATACGCAAAGGAAATAGCAAAAAAAGACATTTTTGAGAACAGGAGCACAAAATTTTTTCCGTATCCAAAAAAGTTTCCTTTTACAAAAATTATCTTTGGCGACTCCGTTGCGTTTATCTCGCCAAACCTTGAAAATACCCTGTTTGTCGTAAAAAATAAGCTTCTTAAAGAGGCAGAACAGTCGGCATTTGACTCCTTGTGGGAGCTTTTGCCTTTTCGAAAATAATTAATGCGTCCAAGTGCTCGTTATTGATTCTTTTATTAAGGTAGCGTACGCTTTTTGTATCGAATAAGTTGTTTGAAATTTTTAAAAAAGGAAAACCATGAACATCTATCTTGTAACAATTGTCGCGATGCTCGCCGCAGAGTTTCTGCTCGGTCTTGTTGCCGACATCCTCAACCTGGGGGCTCTGAAAAGCAACTTGCCGAAGGAGTTTGCTGGGATTTTTGATCCCGAAACTTATAAAAAGTCACAGGACTATACTTCCGTCAAAACACGGTTCGGAATACTTGCGTCTTTTGTTGGTCTTCTCGCCCTCATGTTTTTTTTGGTTGCCGGAGGACTTAACGCTGTCGACGTGTTTGTGCGGACATTCGGATTTAATCCGCTTGGTACGGGCACGCTCTATATCGGTATTCTTTTTTTTCTGCAAAA
>MHQP01000036.1 GCA_001820685.1 Candidatus Sungbacteria bacterium RIFCSPLOWO2_01_FULL_47_32
CGAGAAGATCCACTTCCCCAAGAAGTGTCAGAATGCGCTGTTTTTTTATGTCCGTGGCAAGTCCGAAAATATCACCCACAAAACTCAAAAACTCATATCCCGTAAGGTATGAGTAAAACGCCGGAGTTTCCGGCATAAAACCGATCTTTTCGCGAACGGAAAAGGAGCCGGGATATCCTCCTAAAATTTTTATTTCGCCTTTATCCGGCCGTGAGAGGCCAACGAGCATTTTTATGGTCGTCGTTTTTCCCGCCCCATTCGGCCCCAAAAAACCGAAAACTTCCCCCGCGGCAATCGAAAGCGAAAGATCGGAAACAACTTCTGTTTTTTTTCCGAAGCGGGAGTATTGTTTTGTAAGATTTTTTATTTCTATCGCGTTCATAGCGGGCACTACTGCCATTATTCATAATATACCGAAATGCCTGTTGTGCAATGCCGAGAAAGAAAAAATAAAACCGCCCCGTCCTGGACGCGTGGCGAAAATTAACTCATGAAATCAAGTTCTCCGAGGGCCTTTTCATATCCGTCTATTGCCCGGTCTATCTCTTGGCGCGATACAGGGCGGTTCGGGTCGTGCGCGATAAGATTCCGTATTTTGTGAGCCTCCCAAAGTTCATTTAACGAAGAAAGTTTTGACCGATCAAGCTGTTTCAGGCGGTCTCCCATCGTTGCTCCAAAATACCCGCTCCGTTTCAAAAGGTCGTCCATGAGTGAATCGGCCTCAATGACGGCCAGTTTCCAGTCCGAAGGGTTGGGGGCAGCAGCCTTATTCAGAACGCTTTCCCACTTTGGCGAAATATCGGTTTTGACCGAAGCCGGAAGCGCGCCAAAATCTTCCTCCGCTTCTTCGGCCAGAATATTCGAAACTTCTTGCCTCACGGTCGTTCCTCTTTTCTTCATCATATCAAACAAGAGAAGGTTAATATAGACAATGAAAGAAAAGCAGACAATCGAGACAACTGCCGCAACTGACTTTATCCAAAAAAGCGCCGTTGCTCCTCCGGATGAATAGAACCAGTCTAGAAACTGAAAGTATGGATTCATTGTTCGCTCAAATTACGAATATGGTTATACAGAACCGGGTCTCTTTATCTCCGCTTCAAGTTCCCCAGCAAGAGAAAAAAGCTTTTCCTCTTCAAACCACGGGCTGATAAGCTGGATGCCGACAGGAAGTTTTTTCCCGCCTTGTTCAACATACCCGCCGTTCAAAGAAATTCCCGGAAGCCCAGCCAGATTTACCGCAACGGTGTAAATGTCCGCAAGGTACATGGAAAGCGGGTCGCTTCGTTCTCCGGAAACGAACGGGAGGACGGGAGAGGTCGGACCGAGAATGATGTCAACGTCCATAAATGCTTTTTCGAAATCTTCCTTGATAAGGCGCCGAACTTTCTGCGCCTTCAAATAATAGGCGTCGTAGTAACCCGCCGAAAGAATATATGTGCCGAGCATGACGCGGCGCTTCACTTCCGGGCCGAATCCTTCGGCGCGCGAACGAGCATATACTTCATAGAGCTTTGATGCGTCTTTGACGTGGTGGCCGTACCGGATGCCGTCAAACCGGGCAAGATTAGCCGAAACCTCGGCCGGCAAAATAATATAGTATGCGGCAAGGGCGTATTCAGACATCGGAAGCGATATCTCTTTAAACGAGTGCCCTTGTGCCTGAAGCTTTTTAATTCCTTCTTCAACAATGCGCTTCACCTCGGGCTCGAGCCCTTTTCCAAAATACTCTTTTGGCAAGCCGATATTCATTTTTCCTGTTTTTGCCTTTCTTGATCCTGTCTTGCCCAATCCGCCGAAGGTTGTCGAATCCATCGGGTCGCTCCCGCGCAAGCAGTCAAAAATTATCTTGGCGTCTTCAACAGTTTTTGCAAAAGGTCCAATTTGGTCAAGACTTGAAGCGAGGGCAATAAGGCCGGATCGTGAAACCGCGCCGTACGTCGGCTTGAACCCCACCACTCCGCAAAATGCCGCTGGCTGCCTGATCGAGCCTCCGGTATCCGAGCCGAGCGCTCCGGCGCACATATCTGCCGCGACCGCGACCGCGGAGCCTCCGGAAGAACCTCCCGGAACCCTCGACGTATCGTGGGGATTTTTCGTCCGTCCGTATCCGGAATTCTCCGTGGAAGAGCCCATCGCGAATTCGTCCATGTTCGTACGCCCGATTATGACGGCCCCTGCCTTCTTAAGCTTTTTTGTTACCGCCGAGTCGTATGATGCCCGGTATGACCCGAGAATGCGGGAAGCCGCCGAACATATTTTCCCTTCAATGAGAATATTATCCTTGAGAGCGATCGGCACTCCCCACAGCGGAGGAAGCGTGTTAAACGTACCCATGACACTATCAAGCCGGGAAGCCTCGCCAAGCGCTTCATCCCGGAATACTTCAAGGTACGCATGAAGCTCGGGGTCTTTTTTTCCTATTGCCGAAAGAGTTTGAGAAACAACATCCTCCGAAGAGAATTTTTTCTCGCGGATGCCTCCAGAAATTCCTTTTACCGTAAGCGTGTTTAAGTCCACAATTTTGAGAATTAGTCGAATACTGCTTTTACTTTTATGTATCCTTCGGTGTGAGCCGGGGAAGAAGAAACAAGGCGCGCGGAGCGTTCAAGTTTTTCGTGGTCATCTTCTTTCGCCAAGTCTTCCCGCATGATATTCGCAAGATTGGTCCCGCCCGTTAATGGCATAACATCCTTTGTATCAACCTCATTCAGCTTTCCCACAAAATCTAAAACGCTCGAGAGTTCGCCCTCGAATTTCGCAGCTTCCGCTGCGGTAAGCTCTATCCGCGCAAGATGAGCTATATACTCGACATCTTTTTTAGAAATTGACATATTAAAATTTTATGACATGATTATTTTACCAAAAAATGTCCCTTTTTGCAACATGCAAGAATGCTCTTGAAAAAACTGGAGAGGCCGGGATGATTGTGGGGCCTGAAAACCGGTACAGTATCAATACTGCAACTTTTTATAGATTTGAAAATCAGGCAATTAAACGCAAAAATTCTTTCTCGTCAATAATTTTTATCCCAAGTTTCTTGGCTTTGTCATACTTCGAACCGGGATTTTCGCCGATTACAACGTAGTCGGTTTTTTTGCTGACGCTCTCCGATGGGTCTCCTCCAAGTTCCCGGATCTTTGTTTTTGCTTCATTCCTCCCCAAAGAAGACAGTTCTCCCGTCAGCACAATGGACTTTCCCGAAAGTTTTCCCCCGCCAGCTTCTTTCGGCGCGTGTTTTATAATAAGCCCGTTTTTTCTAAACTTCTCAACTAATGCAATGTTCTTTTTTTGCCGAAACCATTCGTGAGCACTCCGCGCAACAACTCCTCCTACGTCGCGGATACTCTCAAGTTCTTCACGCGACGCAAGAGCAAGTTTTTCTATCGAGCCGAAGTGCCGCGCAAAATCGAATGCGGTTTCCTCCCCGACATGGCGTATGCCGAGAGCAAATATGAAGCGGCTAAGATCAGTTGAGCGCTTCGCGCCAATTGCCTCTATAAGGTTTGATGCGGACTTCTCGGCGAACCGCTCAAGCACCTCAACATCTTCTTTTTTAAGAGTAAAAAGGTCCGCCGCGTCCCTTACAAGGCCGTTTTCAAGGAGTGCGTCGATTATTTTCGGACCAAGGCCGTCAATATCAAAAGCGTTTTTCGATACAAAGTGGCACAATTTTTCTCGTTCGACCGCAGCGCAATTTTTATTCGAACAATAATACGCAACTTCTTCTTCATTGTGTATGACAGGCGAACCGCAAATGGGACATTCTTTCGGCATGTGAAATTTTTTTGCGTTTTTTGGACGCATTCTTTTGAGAACTCCCGTAATTGCCGGAATAACGTCTCCCGCGCGCTCAACAATAACAGTATCGCCGATGTGGACATCAAGACGGTTTATCTCGTCTATATTGTGCAGTGTTGCGTGCGTAACGGTTACGCCCCCGATACGCGCGGGCTCAAGCGTTGCAACGGGCGTTAAAACGCCGGTGCGCCCCACCTGGAGCGCAATTGATTTTATGATACTCGTTGATTCTTCGGCGGGAAACTTGAATGCAACTGCACCCCGCGGGGCCTTCCCGACAATGCCGAGCTCCTCAAAAATTTTTCCGTTATTGACCTGAACGACAACCCCGTCAATGAGGAACGGAAGACGGCCACGCGCTTTTCCGACGTCGGCCCAAAAGCCCATTATATCTTCAAGTCCTCTGCAGTGCCTCGTAAGAGGAACCGTCGGGAACCCTAAGAGCTTCATAATAATATGCTCTTCCTCGTGCGTTTCCTGCCCCATGTCCGTAACAAGGTCCCACGCAAAAAAATCGAGTTTGCGGGAAGCGGTTATTTTCGGATTAAGCTGTCGTACCGAGCCGGCGGCAATATTCCGTGGATTTGCAAATTCAGGCAGTCCTTTTTTCTTCAGCTCTTTATTCGCGGCTTCGAACACTTTTTTGCTCATGTATACCTCACCGCGGAATTCGATTTTTTTTGGGAGATTTTCGAGAGCCCTCTTCACTCGCGGGTATCTGGAAAGCACTCCCTTCAATTCCGTGTGTTTTTCTACAATGCTAATAACATTTTCCGCGATGGCAAGAGGGATCGCATCAATTGTTTTAAGGTTTTCGGTAACATCCTCGCCCGTTATTCCGTCTCCCCGCGTAGAGCCGATGGAAAACGCTCCGTTCTCATATACAAGTGAAACCGCGAAACCGTCTCCTTTCGCCTCGGCAAAGTAATCAAGATTCGAAGGACGGGAAACAAGTTTTTTTACTCGCGTTTCCCATTCACGGAGTTCGTCTTCGGAAAAAACATCCGAAAGCGAAATCATGCGCACATCGTGGCTCACTTTTTTAAATTTTGAGAGCGGCTCGCCTCCGACGCGCTGGGTGGGAGAGTCGGCAGTTATGAGTTCGGGATATTCTTTCTCGCGGCATGCAAGTTCGTGTTTCAGCGAATCCAGTGCGGCGTCGGAAATTTCCTGCCGGTCAAGCACATGATAAAGATACCTGTGACGGTTAATCTCTTCACGTAATTTTTTTATTCTTATTTCCGCTTCTTTTTTTTTCATATTCGCAGTTTGCTTTTTACCTGCCGAACCCTGTGTAAATAAAAAAACGTGCGACAGGCACCTTTGTTTGCCAACAATAGGTTTATGGCTTAACAGCCCGTGCCGGCCTTTGCGGCGTATGCGCCGAAATTATGGGTAATGTCGTTTTGCTGAAGTGTTTTGTTGAAAACTTCGACTTCATCAATAAGTCCGCTGAAATTACGCGCCGCATTATCGATATCAAGCCCGACGCGAACACGACCGGTAACACCGCTGGTGGAGTCAAGGCTCCCCGATTGTACTACCCCGCTGATGTATACGCCATTCTTATAGTACCGTACCGCAACTCCGTCGTACGTTACAATAAGTTGGTTCCATGTATCGAGCGGTATTGCCGCTCCCGTTGATATGCTGCTTTGCAGAATGGCGGATGACATGAACTCGAACTGCATCTCTCCTGCCGCCGTAACATACAGACCGTACGAGGTAACGCCACCTCCTCCTTTTTTGAGAATAGTCTCTATCGGATTCAAAGGAACTTTGTTGCACACCCACGCTTCAATTGAAATCGGCCAGGTAAGGTTGAGCGTGGGAGAATCGAAAGCAAACACCCTGTCATTGTCGGTATCGGTAAATCGGAGTGCAAAGGGTGCGGAAACAAAAACCGCTCCATCCCATGCAGGGTCTTCTGTATTAGGAGTGCACGTATCGCCTCGGCAGGCATTATTCGCGTTTGCAGTAATGTCTAGAGTGACCTGCACCGCACCTTCATTGTACGGCCACCACGCGGAAAGGTCCTCAAACTCATGCATAGCAAACGAAGAAAGAAAAGACCGCTTTGTAATGAGGGGGGAGGTTGAATCACATGGCCATTGTCCGATTCCAGTTACCTCGGTCTGTCTCGTTACAAAATTCTTCGTTACTTTTACCCATGAGCAGGCGCCATTTGAGGCAGGAGCCGTAACCGTTGTATAGCAATTCGTTCCGAGCCCCGAGCTACAGACAACTTTCAAGACCTTGTCGAGATATGTTGTCCGTTCGATTATTTCGTCTGAAGCATACAGCGCGTAAAACGACGCCCGTATTTCCCCGCCTATCAAAAGCTCCGTATAGATGATATTGAAAATGCCGATAGCGATAGAAAGCGTCAGCGACAACAACACAATCGTCAGAAACATGGTGACGCCACTTTTTGCCTTTAGTTTTTCTCTAAAAAGAGAAAGATTATGTCGAAGACGATTCATATGCGTATTCCGCCGGAGAACGCTCCGGAATAAGTGAAATTATAAATTCGGGTCACGCTTCCGTTGCGTAACGGTTGTTTCAAGATTCATCGTTGTAATAGCCGCGCTCTTCTTGTCGTTTGAAAGGGCGCGGAGAGATATGGTAATACGCGGCTGGCCGTCATTAGACCCCGCCCCTGAAAGCCTAAAGGTGAGAAGAACGGTTACAACATCAGGAGATGTCATGGGAATAGAAGAAATGGAATTCGTACAATCCGGGTCAACAGAGCGGTCCACCTTATAAATACCCGGAGTACCGACGGATGGAGAATAAAACGCGTATGCAATCGGCTGACCGGTCTGGTTTGTAAAGTTCAGCTGCGTATTTGAATAACCATTGCACGGAACAAGGGAAAAACTTGTTCCTGTGCGGATGTCTTTTGTCATCGTCTCAACGGAAAAGCGGACATTATCAACAACATTTTGAACCGCAGCAGCCTTCATTTGAGATATTTTTGCCGCAATAAGAAGGTCAACGGACTCGACAACAACCACGGTAAAAATCGTGAGCGATACGAGCATTTCAATGATAGAAAAACCTCTTTGAGAGGACGTCCTCAAACCCATATGAGGCTTTTGAACATATTTTGATAGTGATTTTTCCACGACGACGATAAAAAATTACCTCCATTTATATAAAATATTTTTTTGCGTATGGGTTTGCTGTGAACCTGCCGCATTCGTCCAAGACACCGTCACAATAATCTGCATAATATCAGCCGCAGGAATAGTGGCGTTAGGCACAACCGTTGTAACAAGTTCATCCAACGGAGTAATAAGCGTAATCACTCTGGAAAAACGGGTTCCGAGAGGGCTTGGGTCTCCTGGACACGCATACGAATAAAGTCCGGTAAGAGATCCGGCCTGGCATAACAAAAATTTCTGGGGAGTCGCGCCTTTAGGAGAAAGCGCCACACTCGCCGCATCAATTTCCCAATCGCTCCCCGGAGCTGCCCCGCCGGCAAGGCGGGTACACCCGGGGCTAGCGTCAACAAGCGCTCTCCAATCGGAAGCTCCCAAAGGAGTCATGCAGCCGGTAAGAATGTTTGAGTCGCGGAATGCCCGGATAATCTCTATGCCCTCTTGGGCAAGATTTGCCGCGATGAGCTTATCCTTTACTTCGCGCACCGAATAAATACCCCTCGTTATCAGGGTTAGGGGGCCAAAAATGGCGCCGACAAGAATAGTTATTGCAACGATTGATTCGATAAGAGTGAAGCCTTCCTTTTTTTGCAAAAAACCAGCCGGCCCGGCGCGTTGCATTTTCCTTAAAGTAATTTTTTTTACTTGTTCACCTGCAAACATATTTTTTATTTAAGCGAAACCATTCCGGTTGTGTATAGTGTAAGCGTACGCGTATTCCCGGTAACCGTGTCTTCGAGTACTGCAATTACAGACTGCGTTGCTATCGGATTGCCGCTCACGGGGTTGAAAAAACCGAGCGATGCCGACGGAAGCCGAAAAACAATATTCGTTTCTTGCGGATGCGGAGCGGAAATATCCTGCATGATAATACCGCTTTGAAAGTAGACGTCGTCAATGAGAACGTCCGTACCGGCTTCATATGTATTATTGTTATTGATGTCGGCAAAAAGAGTGTAGAATTTATTTCCGGCCACTTTCTTGCTTATGTGGACAACGTAGCTATACGGAGTAACAGGAACGCCCAAAATAAAGACTGGGCGCACGGCAAGAGCCTTATTTTGAAGAGAACGAATATCGAGTAAAAGCTTGCGCCCGGCTTGCTCAATGGCAATTGAGCGCCGTGCGCTCAGGGTGCTTGCGACGACGGTTGTTAAAAGAACCATGCCGACCGCTATGACGACAAGCAATTCAATGGTGCTGAATCCTTTTCGGATGGAAGTGTTTTCCCGTAGAAAATCCGGAGGTCCGAATCGGACCTAATTTCCGGTCTTTTCCGAAGACGGAAGTGCCTTTTAGCGCGATAAAAACAAGATTATAACCACCCCAATTATATCAAAAATAAAAAAAACCGCCATTAACAGGGTGTAAAATCGGAGCAAAATCAAGTTTTAGTCCTCACCTGCCAGAAACCGCCGGCATAAATCCACAAGGAACTTATTCGTATTTCAAAACAATTAAGTCTCCTGCCTTCGTCTGTTTTTCGGCAACACCGCCCATCTGTTTGACGTCATTAATATAATAACTCCATGACTTTGCGGAATTCCTAACGCCGTCGACAGCGGTAATCTTGTTATCTCCGAATGAGAGGCTTAGTCGTCCGGCATGTTCGATGCCAAGAAAAACTTTTTGGAGTTCCGTCCTTCCCGCAACCATGCCCTCAAACGAACGTGTTTTCCCGTTGCCATAATCAATGACAACGCGTGTTTTCGGCGGGTTTCCTTTTAGTATGACCATTTGAGCGGTTTCTTGGCTTATTTTTTCCATCTCAAGGTTAAACGTTCGTACTTGGCCGAAGGTATACCAAACAGCCCACACAAACGCAACGCCTATCAAGCACCAACGCATCGCTGAACCCAGATTTTCTTTTATCTTTTTCATAATAAAAAGTATCTTTTCCCCTTTTTTCCTATCTTTATTATACCTCAAAACAAAGAAAATGAAAGATAGTATGTTATTAAGTCCGCCCCCCACAAAAGACCGAGAAGCGCTCCAATTACAAGGAACGGCCCGAAGGGAACTTCTGTTTTGAGTGACGCATTTTGGGAAGCCATCAGGGCAATACCAAAAATAGAGCCTATCCAAAACGCAAGGAGGAGAGCAACGAATGCTTTCGGAAAACCAAGAAACGCCGTAAGAGCCGAGGCAAGTTTTACGTCGCCAAATCCCATCGCGTTGCCTTTTGAAAAGAACCACAATGAACCAAAAGCAAGAGCCACACCGATAACGGCAAAAAGGTCGTAACTTGGAGAGAGAGACATGCCGCCAGCCATTCCATAGTCTCCGCCCTTAAAAAATACAACACCTATTCTGAAAAGACCGAGAAGAAGAATGCCGTACGAAACGAAATCCGGTATCAGGCGGAATTTCAGATCATACGCAAATCCAACAATAAGAAGGCTCAAAAAAACAAAATAATAGAGGAGATTGGCTATATCCAAAATGCTGATCATAGTATTCAGTACTAGTTAAGAAGCCTACCAGAGGGGTAAAAGCCCCTCAAAATACTCATGCGCGATAAGCGCGAACAGAGCCGCCGTGCTGAACTCAATCAGCGGATATTGAAGCGAAATGCGCTTTTTACAAGACCGGCATCGCCCACCCTGAATAAAAAAACTTACCAAAGGCACAAGCTCAAACCAGCGTAATGTTTTATGACAATGCGGGCAATACGAACGGCCGCTTAAAACGAGAAACACCGAGCGCTCATCCGAGCGCTCGGTGTCCAATTTTCCCAGTCGATAAATAACGACATTCAGAAAACTTCCAACAATAAGACCAAAAACTCCCGAAAGTACCGTGGCCATAGTTGAGAAGTTTTTCAGCCTTATGGGGTTACATCATAGCACCGATCAGTCACAGTCGTAGCTGCGGCATCTGAACCACAAGCCGTTACCGTACTAAGACCATCCGGGCCTGGCCCTGCGGCGGGGGCAGTAGCAATATCGCGATCTCCTTTTAAGGCACCGTTGGTAACTTCTTCAATAAGCGTTCCAGCGTGATAGAAAAGACAGTCTCCTGAAGCCACAAGACAAGCAGCTCGGTTTACGTCAGGATAGTTGTCATACGGATAGCTTGTGGATGTTACCGGATCAGTTGGAACGCTCGGCATATATGTTGGAGCAAGATCTCCGATAAGATCCGGGTATTCCCCTGCCGCATCGAAATAAAGCTCGAGTGCTAACTGTATTTGCTTGATATCGGCAACTCTCCGGGCGTCTCTGGATTTCCTTCGCGCCGTGTTAAGCGAGGCGAGCACGATAGAAGCCAAAATACCGATAATGGCGATGACGACCAAAAGCTCGATCAAGGTAAAACCTTTTCGGCTTTTTTTACCTAAAAACAAGTTCTTAAACATTGATGTTCGCTATTAGTCGTGAGTCTTTCCGCCATGTAAGTGGAGAAAGGGCTTACACTAACACATTAAAAATATACTCTTAATTATACGCTAATTATTATAAAACCCGCAAAACGAAGTTATCCACACAACTCGCCCCTCACACTCCGGCCCCTAGGGAACAACATCATAGCACTGATCGGTCAGGTTCGTAGCTACACCGTCGGCTCCACACGCAGTCGCTGTGCTCAACCCGTCAGGGCCTGCACCGGCAACAACGTCAAGGTCGCGGTCTACTTTCAAGGCTCTGTTTATAACTTCCTCAAGCTTCGTCCCCACCTGATAAAAGAGACAATCCCCTGTTGCGACGACACATGCGTTCCTCGCGAGTGCATCATAGTTATCATACGGATAGCTTGTGGATGTTACCGGATCAGTCGGAACGCTCGGTATATATGTCGGAGCAAGATCTCCAATAACATTAGGATATTCTCCTGCCGCATCAAAATAAAGCTCGAGTGCTAACTGTATTTGCTTGATATCGGCAATCCTTCGGGCGTCTCTGGATTTCCTTCGCGCCGTGTTAAGCGAGGCGAGCACGATAGAAGCCAAAATACCGATAATGGCGATGACAACCAAAAGCTCGATCAAGGTAAAACCTTTTTTTGATTCCTTTCTGACACTTAAAATAGACATAGTGGTTTAAAATTTAACCATTAAACCTTACTTAATTACGGCGTCAAATCATAGCATTTATCCGCCGGGTCGTTTACCGCAGTAATTGCCGCATCCACCGCACACGCCGCTACACTACTTACTCCATCCGGTCCGCTATCAACAACATCGTCCAAATCCCTATCATTTTGTAATGCCTGATTTCCGGAGTTTTCAAGCGTTGCTCCTATCTGAAACCAGAGGCAGTCTTCGGTTGCGGTATCACAACCTGCCGCCCGCGTATCGTCAGGATAGTTGGCATAGGCATAACTTGCCTGTGTTGTGGGGTCAAGCGGAACACTCGGCATATATGTAGGAGCGAGGTCCGCGAGAGCGTCGGGATATTCCGTTGCCGCGTCATAGTAGAGCGCGAGCGCTAACTGCATTTGTTTGATATCCGCTATTCTTCTTGCGTCTCTCGACTTTTGGCGAGCGCTATTCAACGACGCAAGGACAATTGAGGCCAAAATGCCAATAATGGCGATGACGACCAAAAGCTCGATAAGGGTAAACCCCTTCCGGGATCTTTTCTTATTGAATGCTGGTTGTATCATATTTTTTTAATAACCCATGCCGTTAGGAAACGGACGGAAAAAGGGTACTTTTTAAGCATTCTTATTATAAAATGTAATTCCACAATATTCCATACGGAAGTTATGCACAGAAGCCATTCAAAAGGCAGGTTTTTTTGAAGCTCCAGCTATTGGATGGAAGTCGAAAGGCTATAAAGAGGAATAAGAATAGAAGCCACGAGGATACCAACCCCTCCACCAAGCAGGACAATAAGAGCCGGCTCAATAAGGCTTACAATGCCGGCTACCATATTATCAACATCCCGTTTGTAGAACCGCGCAAGAGCATTCAAAATGAAATCCAGCCTTCCGGAATCTTCGCCTATCCTGATCATCTGCGTCATGAGCGGGGGAATTTCCTCATATTGTTCAAGAGCGGCCCCGATGGTATTTCCCGATTTGATGGAACGGGTCGCGTCAAGGATAACTTCCTCGTATACTTTGTTGTCAAGAACTGACGCCGTTACCTGGAGTGCTCTGATGATGGGGACGCCGGAATTGATAAGGCTTGCAAGATTATCGGCAATGCGGCTCAAATAAAATTTCTGAAAAAGGTTTCCAAAAACAGGAACTTTCAACTTTATCACATCAAGAAGTTCTTTCCCGCGTGGGGTCCGGATGTACTGCAGGAGAAAGATAACCCCGCCGGTAGCAACGATGAGAACAAAAATTCCGTATGACCTTAGAAAGGCTGATGACTGCATGACGATCTGCGTGTAAAAAGGAACGGGAGTATTGGTTTCGATAAAAATGGAGGAAAGTTTTGGAACAACAACCACAAGCATAAGCACTATCACAAGGATAAAAACTCCGAGAATGAAAGCCGGATAAATAAGAGCGTTTTTTATTTTTCCTCCGATCTCATAGGAACGCTCAAGATAATCGGCAAGATAGCTGAATACCTCCTGTAATTTTCCGGATTCCTCTCCCGCACGCACCATGCTCACATAAAAGTAAGAAAATACGTTCGGATGTTTCGACATGGAAAGGCTCAGCGACGACCCGCCCGATACGTCGTCAAGAATATCGGAGATGGTTTCCTGAAGCACGGGGCTTTGAGCCTCAACAACAAGCGTTTTCAGGGCGCGGATGACCGGAACCCGGGCATCGAACAGCGTTGCGATTTGCCGTGAAAAAATTGCCAAATCGCGGGCTTTAACCGAGTTCCCGCCAAAAAAGCGAAGGAGAGACCCTCCGCTCCTTTGTTTTTTTACTTCCTGAAGGGAAACGATGATGAGGCCGGATTTCTGAAGGCTGTCGGTTGCGGCGTCCGCATTTACAACGTCGATGACGCCTTCCCGGACCTCTCCTTCGGGGGTGCGCGCTTTGTAGTTGAACTGTGACATGCCAATGGTGTTAAAATTTACAAGCCCAATGTGCAGTAAATTTTACCACACCATTGAGCACCCATCTGTGATTTTACTAGTGAGTCTGTAGTTTCTTTGAACTTCCTTATTGAAAAACTAAATTTTCCTCTTCAAAAACATTCTTTTGTAAAATCACAGATGGGTAAAGGTTTTGTAGCTATTTTTGCTACGCCTGCGGCTTGCAAAAATAGACAAAGCCTTTTATTTCTTGAGCAGAAGCTGAAGCTCTCCCGGATTCAGAGAGTAGTTAATTGCGGATTCAAGCGTAATTTCCCCTCTCCGGACAAGATCCACCAGCGAACGATTCAGGCTTATCATGCCTTCGTCGGTCGAAGTTTCAATAACAAGGTCTATTTCGTGCACTTTATTTTCACGAATGAGGTTCCGGGTCGCGGAGTTTGCAACAAGAATCTCAACAGCGGGAGCAAGCCCGCCCTCAATCCGTGGGATAAGACGCTGGGAAACTATGCCGATAAGCGTATTTGAAAGCTGTGACCTGATCTGACCCTGCTGTTCTCCCGGAAACGTGTCGATGATGCGATCAATAGTTTGCGCAGCGTTATTCGTGTGAAGAGAAGAAAAGACCAGGTGTCCCGTTTCAGCGGCGGTAACGGCTGTCGCAATGGTTTCTTTGTCGCGCATCTCGCCGACCATGGCAACGTCAACATCTTCACGAAACATCGAGCGGAGCGCTACATGAAAACTTGACGTGTCCGACCCCACCTCGCGTTGGTCAACGATGGCGCGGTCTGACGAAAAAAGATATTCGATAGGATCTTCAATCGTAATAATGTGATCGTTTCTCGTATGGTTAATGTAGTCAACCATTGCGGCAAGCGTTGTTGTTTTTCCGTGGCCAGTCGGTCCCACACAAAGAAAGAACCCCTGCGGCCGCATGCAAAAATCCGTAAGAATTGACGGGAGCCCGAGCTCTTCAAATGTCCTGATCTGGGTCGGGATAAAGCGAAGAGCCGCCCCGATAAAACCGCGCTGAAAAAAAATATTCACGCGGAAACGCGCTATTCCCTTGAACGAATAGGAGAAATCAAGCTCCTTATTCCTGGAAAACTCCTCCTGGGCTTCGGAAGTAATCATCACATACACAAGACCCTTGACCATGTCGGCTGTGATAATAGGTTTTTTAACAAGCTCAACCAATCCCCCGTCTACACGGATGGTCGGGTGGCGACCGACCGTGAGATGAAGGTCGGAAGCATTTTCTTTCAACACCATTTGCATGATGTCGTCAAATTCCTGTTGGTAGTTCATGTGTTATGCGGAGTTCAACGCTCAAAGCGTCGAAGGGTTTTTTATAATTTTTTATTCTTCTGCCTTTTTCAATATCTTCTCAACACGCTCAACAACTTCGGACGGAGTAAAGTGAGCTTTGACGATGTAATCAATGGCGCCGAGAGCAAGCCCTTTTTCGATATCTTTCTTTTCCCCAAGGTTTGACAGGAGGACAACGCTCGTTTTTTTCAGAAGTTTTTCGTCGGCAAGCTTTTTTAAAATATCAAAACCGTCCATGTTCGGTAAAACGATATCAAGGAGAACAATTGCGGGTTCGTTCTTTTTTATCTTCTCCAGAGCCGCAACTCCATCAGCGGCTGACTCCGCGTCAAATCCCGACTCGCGGAGCTTTAAGATATACATCTCGGAGATGAACTGATCGTCGTCAACTACGAGCACTTTTGTCCTTTTTTGAGTAGCCATACGTGGAATTTTTCCGCCGGTGGCGGTTCCCCGCCAGCCGGCATGGCGCCTTCGGCGGAAAATTTTAAATTTTAAATTCTAATATTTAAAGAAAGAACTCATGGCGCCACAGACATTGAAGCCGAAGGCGACCTCTTTCTGCTTCATATCTATCATACAACCTATGTAACTTCGAGTAAATCGTCCAGCGCAATAACTCCCTTGAGCGCTTTGACTACCCCGTCCTGGCGCATGGTAAGCATATTTTGGCGCCTTGTTTCAGCCAGGATATTTGCTTCCGACGGTCCTTCAAGAATTATCTTCTCAAGCTCCGGGGTCATGGCCAAAACCTCGTATATCCCGATACGCCCTCGCGTTCCTTTCGGGCACGCCGAGCTTGCCTGGCCTTCATATACATTCCCCGTATTCAGAGCTTTTACCGCTTCTTTGTGGATTTCGGGCATTGTTTCTATTTGTTCGTCAATAATTTCTTTTATCCTGCCCTCGATAGGGACGGCCTTTCGCGACTCCTCGCAAAGCCTCCGCGCAAGTCTCTGGCCAACGGCAAGGGTCAGAGTTGACGGGAGAAGGAACGGGTCCACTCCCATGTCTATAAGCCTTGGAATGACGCCAATGGCATTATTTGTGTGGAGCGTTGAAAGAACAAGGTGTCCGGTAAGGGCGGCATGCACGGCGAGCTGTGCCGTCTCTTTGTCGCGGATCTCGCCGACCATGATAACATCGGGGTCCTGCCTCAAAATAGAACGGAGGCCGGAAGCAAAATCATAGTTTATCTCTGGCCTTACCTGCGACTGATTGATGCCGGGCATGAAGTATTCGACTGGGTCTTCAAGACTTACAACATTAAGAGCCTCGCGGTCTATCTCTTTTAAAAGAGTGTAGAGCGTCGTCGACTTGCCGCTTCCTGTCGGTCCCGTGATAAGTATCATGCCAAACGAGCGTTTAATACCCTCTCCGAGCATCTCTCTGTTGCGCCCTTCAATGCCGAGGTCTTCAAGCGTTCTGTTGCTTGAGCCGGGGTCAAGGATACGGATCGCAACCTTCTCGCCGAATGTCGTAGGAAACGTTGAAACACGAAAATCGATCTCTTTGTCGAGAATGCGCGCATGAAACCGGCCATCTTGCGGAACGCGCGATTCGTCGATCTTCATGTTCGTCATGACCTTTATCTTCGTAATGAGAGCGTTGTGGGTTCCTTTCGGCAAAAAAAGCCCCGTATAGAGAACGCCGTCAACGCGAAAACGGACCTTAACCTTGTCCTGGGTCGGCTCAATATGAACATCGGATGCTTTGCCCTCCACCGCGTAGCGCAAAATAACGCCGAGCATTTTGGTAATAGGGGCATCCTCGGAAATTTTTCCTGCCTCTTCGACTGTTTGTGAGAGCCCTTCCTTAAGTAATGACGCTGAGGCAAATTCTTTTTCAAAATCCGATACGGCTTTTGTGACCTCTCCTCCGAGGCTTTTGTAGTGGTCGACAACTTTATTGAAATCTTCCGGCTTGATGAGATACACCTGGTACGAAGAAAGGCCTAACCGGTTCGCAATGAACCGGAGCGCTTCCTGCGCCCTCATGTCTTCGGGGTTAAGCATCCCGATCTCAAGCGCGCCTTCATCGGTTTTTCCGATAGGAACAAATTTATAGTAACGGGCCGACTCCTCCGGAACGTCCTTTAAAATATCGTATGTGATCTCCCGCTCCGCGAGAGAGGTAGAGGGGATGCCGAACGCTTCCGACTTTGCCGCAAGCACATCATCTTCATTAATGCCCATTGCGTACAAAATGTCTTCTACTGTTTTTCCTTCCTCCTTAGCCTTGCGCTTGATATCAAAAACCTGCCGTTTGACAATAACGCCTTTTTGAGTAAGAACATCAAGAATACTTTCCATAGTGTCTGTATAATCCAAGAACCTCCCGTCATGGTTCGGAGGTTCAACGGATGTTATTTAGGCTTTGGAGCCGGCAACGGGATTTTGCCGGAAGAAGGAGATTGCGCTTGCGTCTGTTTCTGTTCGAACGGCAGGAACGGATCCGGACGTCCCAGCGGTTCCGATGGCGGAGGAGGAATATCAACATCCCGAAGCTCCTTGAAAAACGGGTCATTCAACAGTCCTTGGTCGAAGGAGATATTTTTTATCTGGCGATATTCTTCAAGCTTCGTTTGCTCTTCCGGAGTAAGCACGCTGAATTCCGGCCCCTGGTCTTCCGTGGCGGGTGCGGCCGCAAAATAAAAATAGTAAACCGCGAAGCCGCCGACAAGCATAATAAGGAGAATTGTTGTAATAAGCGATCTTTTCACAATTTTTAAGGCTTCCGCCCTGGGCTTGCGGGCATCGGAAGCCTTGGATTACTGAAGCAAATATGTCCTTGCTTTCACTGAAAAATTTAAACTGTCCCCCTCCTTGAGAGGCGATCCGAATGAAATACTGACCACATCCATGATGCGAATGAATTTTTCAAGGTCTTTTAAGTAACTTTGGAACGATTCATACGTTCCTTGAATATTAAGATTCACATCCATTACTGAAAACGGCGGCGTGTCAGAGTTGTTCGGGTCGGCAAAGTTCGCCGAAATGAACGTCATTCCGTTGCGGGATGCGACAGTATCAAGCTTTACAAGGAACGTTCCGAGGTCCGGCTTTGCCGGGGCGAGTGCTTCAAGCTTGGCGCGGTCTTCTTCGGAGATGGCGCTAAACAGCTCTTCAAGCTGGGCCTTTTTTTCAAGAAGGCCGTTTAATTCGTCAAGCACTGCCTGCCGCGCGGTAGTTTCTTTTTTGAGCATCTGCGTTTCGTCATACTTCGGAAGCACGTAGAAATATCCCGCACTGCCGGCGACAATAAGAATTAAAAATGATAGGAGGAACCTTGACATGTCGTTTGTTTTAAAAAACTTCCGAAAATCTTATCGAATTATTGCACCGGTTTATAATGAACCAGGGACGGCTTGAAAAGAAGCGATAAATTGAATGCTATGTTGTTGTCCGGATCGGTATTAAGACCACTAAAGGCAACTGACGAAAGCCCGTCGGAAGACTCGTAAACGCCGATTTGGCGCGCAAGAACAGCGAATGAGTCGGCGATAGTAGATAGATTAACCTTTTTGTCGATATATGAATATGTGAAGGACCGATACTCAACCTTCGGGTGGGTTGACTGCTGTAGGAATTCAAAAACATTCGAAGCAATAACGTGGTTGGATAGGAGTTTCTGGCCGTTTTCAAGAGTTGCCGAAGTGACCATGAGCCGTTTCAGAAGCTCCGGGTCGAGTTCGTTTTCAACAGAGGCGATCTGCTCCTTGAGGTCGGCATTTTGGGCCTCAAGCCGTCCGGAAAAAAAGTATAGCACCCCAAACGAGGCAATAACGCCCAAAAAAATGATCATTGAAAAAACGAAGAAAAGCGCCTGTCCCCGGTTCAGGGCATCCGAACTTCGGCGAAGCCGCGGAATTGAGTGCGTAAGTTCTTGTTGCTGGTCCATAAATTTTTAATTTGCGTTCTATAAATTTCACTAGCGCGTCGTGATCTGGCGAAGGGCTAGCCCAACCGCAACGGAAAAATCGGGGCCTATTTCCCTCAATACGGGTTGCATAAATGCCGGATACACCACTCGCGAGAACGGATTTGCCCGCACCGTTTCCAGCCCCACAACCTTTGCCGCGTAATCAACAAGTCCGAAAAGATTCGCTCCTCCTCCCGCCAGCACTACCCGTTCAACTTTTCTCGGAGCCAAACGATTGTATCCGTTGACGACCCGGAGTATCTCGCGAAACAGCGAATCAACAACAGGTGCTATCACGTCGGCTATCTCTTTTTCTTCAGGACGGTCGGAAAGGCCGATATTTTTTTTGAAATCGTCGGCTCGCTCAGGTTCGATATTGAGAGAGCGCGAAAGCATTCGTGTAACTTCGCTTGAACCGCGATCGATATTGTGGCTTAGGCGAATGATGCCGAGGTCGGTAATGGTAACATTCGTCGTTTGCGCTCCCAGGTTGATGACTGCGGTTGTCGCCTTATCGCGCCCGATAAGCGAGCGGACAAGGGCAAAATTTTCTACTTCAAGTGATATCAAGTTCAGCTTCACAACTTCTGCAATGCGCTTATATTTTGAAATTATTTCCTTCGGCACGGCCGCAAGAAGCACTTTTACCCGCTTTTCTTCACCTTCATCGATAATCTCCCAATCAAGTGAAACTTCGGCAAGAGGTATCGGAATATATTTCTTTGCTTCGAACTGAATGGCTTGTTCAGCCTCGTCTTCTGAAATCCTGGGGAAGTCTACCAGCATGATGAACGCGGAAACAGTCGGTATTGAAAGAATTGCCTGGTTTGTCGTAATGTTCGACTCGCGAATAAGGTCAGTCAGCATTTCCCCAATTTCTGACTCGAGATACCGAAGGAAACCCCCGCCTATACGCGACGTGTTGTCGGCCTTTTTAAGATATACCGCCGACTTTAGTTCGCCATACGACTCGAGGACTGCGCGCTCTTTTTCCTTCCTCAATTGTACCACTTTTGCGGATGATGCTCCAATATCAATGCCAATATAGCTAGCCTGTTTCTTCCCGAAACCAAGATTGAGCTCAAATTTTGGCATTTCAAGTTTTTTGAGAAATGGGATATCCACTAAGGTATTTTTTGTAAATAATAAGATAAATGGCTCTTTTTTCTTACTTGGCTCAAGCTCAACAACAGCACCTTGAGAACTAAACCATCGCTATGGAAAGACATGTCTCTCAAGCCAGGGAATCAGAAAAAACCACTATTTGACGGCTTTTCAGGTTCATTATAGCATAATCGAAGCCGAAAATATAACTGTTCTTCCGGGTTATCCACAACATTTTATCGTTTTTCCGGAAAAACTTCGGTTTTGTAAAATGAATTTCATAAAAAATGCCAAAAAATTTGCCCTTGATGTCCTTTTTCCAAAGTTTTGCTTCGGATGCGCTAAAGAAGGCGTCTTTTTATGTGCTCCATGTGAAAAAGACATAAACGACACTATTAATGTTCAAAAGTGTCCGGTATGTTCTTTAAGAAATTTTTCCGGCTTGGTTTGCCCGCCCTGTAAAAAATACACGAACTTGAGCCGTTTTTTGTTTGCGCATAGTTACAAGAACCCGCTCGCACGGGAACTCATCCACGCATTCAAATATCAGGGAATTATAGAACTTGCCCAACCCCTTGCTGGGCTAATGGTTCGCACCGTCAAAAACTTCGAAGTCCCTTTGAGAAAAACTATGCTTATGGCTCCAATTCCTCTTCATCCGGCTCGTTTGAGAAGTCGCGGATTTAATCAATCGGAAATGCTCGCGAGTATTCTTGCAAAAGAATTTGAGCTTGAGCTTGTAGCAGATAATCTTTTCCGGCGTGTTCATACTTCTCCGCAAGTCGAATGCACTGGTTTTAAAGAAAGAAGAAAAAACATTGAGAAAGCATTTGCGGTAAAAAATCCGAGCGAGCTTGGGGGAAAACGCGTTCTTCTTATTGACGATGTTTCAACAAGCCGGGCAACACTTGACGAAGCGGCCGGAGTTTTGAAAGAAGCGGGGGCAATTTCAGTTTGGGGAATTGTGGTCGCTCGTGGGTAGAAATTACCGCTGAACTGTGATACTATTTGGTAAATCTTAAGCGCAAAGCGGAGACATGGGTTGAATGCGAGTAAGCGAACATTCGGCGGGTTGCAAAAGCAACCCAGGCAGACTCGAGGCACAATTTTTTGACCGAGGCATGTGCCGAGAAAGTAAAATATGGTGAGGTGGCCGAGAGGCTGAAGGCGACAGGTTGCTAACCTGTTATACGGGGTTAAATCCGTATCGTGGGTTCGAATCCCACCCTCACCGCCAATTGTCCAAGTTCGAACCTATGGAAAATAAGGATATTTTACCCAAACTATGACCCTACCAGAACTCAAACGGAAATTGAGGGCTATTAAAGCTCTCGGATTTGTAAAGACACATCGCACGGGCGATACGGGTATTGGAAAGACACTCGAGGATCTTCTTGGTATTAAGGAAAACAACATACCCCTTCCTGACATTGGTGAGATTGCAGAACTCAAAGCATACCGTCGAAGTGCGACATCTATGCTGACACTTTTCACGCTAGAGCCTCGACCCAAGGGTGGAGATCGTGATCGAGTGCTTCTTGATAATTTTGGCTACTCAAAAAGAGATAATGGCCGGTCAAAAGAATTACACAGCACCCTTTCGTGCAAGCGATACAACAATCAAGGTCTTAAACTAAAAGTTGAAAAAGACAAAGTCCGAGTTGTTGGCAAAGGTAGGAGATTGAATATTTACTGGGATATGGGGGATCTTCAAAAGAAATTTGAAGCAAAATTACCAGCTCTAGTATATGCGCTAGCAGACTGCAAGGAAGTACGAGATATTGAGCATTTTCATTTTAACCAAGCTTTCTTTCTGGAAGGCTTTGATTTCGAACACTTTAAGAGTCTGGTGAAGAAAGACGCCGTTGTTGTAGATTTTAGAATGTTTTATCGTCCAAGTGGTTCCGTCCGCAACCACGGCACCGGATTCAGAGTCAAAATAAAACAACTCTATAATTGCTTCGATACAAAAGTCGAATTGGTTTAATTTTTCCTCAACACAACGATACTTTCTTTGTTCATTGTTTCTTCTAAAGCACCGACAATATTTGTTGGGGAATTTTTGATTGGCATTCTCTTGCCGGGGATATTTCGCACAATTATATCCTCACAAGTAAAACCTATTTTTTCCGCTAATTCAGCAATAATAAAGTCGGTTGGAATTCTTACTTGTTTAACCAATCTATTTCCAACAACAAGGCAAAAATACTTTCCTGGTTTAAGGATTCTATGAGCCTGCTTCAAACACTCATTCAATCCGAGATTAAAGCTCAATACATCTTTTGCCCTTGCTTCGTCTTGCTTAGCAATTTTTTCTAAGGATTCTTTGAGATAACCAGATGCGAGTGTATGAATTAAATTTTTAGTAGCTCTACCGCCAAGGAGGTCGTTATCTACCCCAGAGGCGTCATTTGGATCTTCAAACACATCAATCCATTGAGCAGAAAGACGTGAAAATTGCCCATAAGCTACTGTAGTGCGACTATCGCCGTATGGGGGTGAGGTAACGATGCAATCAATAGAATTGGCTTTAATCCCATTATCTTTTGAAGAATCCCCATAGATTAT
>MHQP01000037.1 GCA_001820685.1 Candidatus Sungbacteria bacterium RIFCSPLOWO2_01_FULL_47_32
TATTTCTTTTAGACGAAAAATACTTTATGCATTTATCGCAACCTTTTTTGCTAATTTGACGTGGGTTGGCTGGGCAAAGGTTGCCGACATTCTTACTACTGGATTCGAAAAGTTTTAAAAAGAAAAAATTGTTTGTCTGCCATAGCCCGAAGGGCGACAGCGGAAAATTGTCCCCGCACCAATTCCGAATTGAGTCAATGGTAATACGTGGTTTCTATCGTGGTATCGCCTCCGGCTTACAATTCCTTAAAACCTTGGTTAAACTTTAGAATTGGTACGGGGCAGGCATCCGTGCGGCTCCCCGCCTGCGCCAAGGCTTCGGCGGGCAGGCGCCGCCTTTCCGAATTTTCGCGGGGGAACTTCCTCGCCCCGACCTTGCGTCGGGGCGAAATGCGCTCGAACTATCTTTAAAATACATCGTTTTTTGTAACACAGTCTACTCGGTCAGGTTATAAAAGCCCTTCTTTCAGGGCTTTTGCCATTTATTGAAGGCGAAAGAAGAAACATATATAATATATTGGCTAGCATGTACATACTATGAATCAAAAAACCATAGATAATTTAGTCGAAAAATACCTTGAAGAAAAAGGCCTCCCCCAAAGTCCTGCTCTTACGTTTGAAGACGTAACGATTGTCGACCTTTATTCAGACGTTCCTTCGCGCTCGTCCATCAAAGATACAAGAGGCCGCCTGGCACAGCATGTGTACCTGAATACACCTGTTGTTTCCGCAAACATGGATACAGTAACCGAATCGCGGATGGCAATTTCTATGGCGCGCCTCGGCGGGTTCGGATTTATTCATCAGTTCTTTCCAATCGAAAAACGCGTCCGCGAAATTGAACTCGTAAAGCGGGCCGACTCCGGCGTTATCGAGCGCCCCTTGACCGCGGGCCCGGATACGACGCTCAAGGTTGCCCTTGAGCGAATGGCAAGCTATAAAATTTCGAGTTTGCTTGTAGTGGATGAAAAGACAAGGAAACTTTTGGGAATTTTGGCACACCGCGATTACAGGCTTGAAGCAGACCACTCTAAAACCGTCGGCTCCCTCATGAAAAAAATCGGACTCATTACCGCTCCCCCCCGTACGAATCCGGAAAAAGCGCGCCAAATTCTTTTTAAAAACAAAATAGAAAAACTTCCGCTCGTCGACTCATCCGGCCGCTTAAAAGGGCTCATCACATCCCAAGACATTGAGAAGGTCATACAATTTCCTAAAGCAAGCCGGGATAAAAAAGGGAGACTCCTTGTTGGAGGCTCCGTCGGCATCGCGGATTCAGTACTCGAAGAAATAGAAGAACTCCTTAAGGCCGAAGCAGACATTATTTTGGTTGATACCGCGCGTGGAAATTCCGCGCGCCTTGTCGAAGTGTTGAGCCGCATAAGACGCCGGTTCGGAAAAAAACTTTTGCTTGTTGCCGGAAATATTGATACGCCGGAGGGAGTTTTGAAATTAATAGAAGCCGGAGTCGACGGAGTAAAAGTCGGCATCGGGGGAGGCTCCGCCTGCAAAACACGCCGAGGTCCCGGAGTCGGCATTCCACAAATTTCCGCCATCGCGGAGTCATATGCGCTTTCGTCAAAATACGGAATTCCGATTATTTCGGACGGTGGCATCAAGGGCTCAAGCGACTTTGCAAAAGCAATCGTTGCGGGAGCCGACTCGGTCATGGTCGGTGGCATTCTTGCCGGCACGGAAGAAACTCCCGGGAAACCTTTCTACGAAGACGGAGAGAAGTGGAAAATTTACAGGGGCTCGGCTTCAATTGAATTCCAGCTCTCGCGGCTTGACCGCGACGAACGCGAAGCGTTCATCAGAACGCCCGAAGGAGTGCCAAAACGCGTCAAATACAAAGGCGAGGTTGCAAGCGTCATCGAAGAGCTTATGGGGCACCTCTATTCCTCCATGAGTTATGTCGGAGCGTGGACACTGAAGGAATTCCAAAAAAAGGGGAAATTCCGGTGGCAGACGCTCTCTGGTCTTGAAGAGGGAAAGCCGCACGATGTATTATAAACATTTCAATTACCCCAAAAACATCCTTGAGACAGGGGTGTTTTTTGTTGTGAATATTTTCTCCACACCACAACAAAAATGGCCATGAATACTTGCTTTCCGGAAGTTGACAATAGATTCTATTTCGCCATAATGGAGTAAATTTTGTTCCTTTATAAACGGATTCACAGGAAGGAGGACGCACGTGAAAAAGCGCGCCGAAAAGAAGCAGACTTCCAAGGAGACAGGCATGAAACGACAGAGAAAAGATAAGCGGAACGGTTTTGATTCTCGCTTGAATTTTCTCATCGACCAGGACCAAAAAATCCCGAAAATAAAAGTACCGGACCTTACGTCCGATAACCCGTATGTGGTGAAGGTTGCTGATTCCAGCAACCCGCGCCTCATGGTCATAAACTCTCCTTTGATTGGAGCTCTTCCGCAGGAAAATCCTCACACGGACCCTTTCAAGAACGCGCTCCACATTGCAGAGGTCAAAAATGCGGACGCCATCATCATTGCGGGAAACCTCATCTACTTCATTACCCAGCAGTATGGCTCAACGTATCCGTACAAAGCTCAAGCCTCTGGAATTCCTACAAACCCCAAGATACTGAACGAAGCATATCCAAAGTCCGTCATTGAGGACTCCGGAGACATTGAAACGCGCGTCGAAAAGGGCAAGCCGGTCTTTATGCCGGTGCGCACAAGGCTCGACCTTGTTCTCGATATGGTGAAAAAGGAATTCGTGGACGCAAACGACAAGCCCGTTTATTCGGGGCCGCTCCTCATTACGTTCGGCTCCATTGAAGAAGCTCTCGCCATGCAGCACACGAACGAACGGCTTCGCATCGACGTTCAGAGAGAGCGCACATATGCTCAGCGTAAGATCAAGGAACTTTACAGAGAACTTGCCGCCGAAAAGAAACTGAAAGCCGAAGCGAATTCCGAAAAAATTGAGAAGGTTGAGCGCGAGATTGAAGATTTCCGTACATATGAGCAGTTCGCCATTATGGGGAACGTCGCTCCGGACCATATTAACCGAACGACCGACTCAATGATATCCTACATTATCTGGAGATACGAGAAGGATATTCCGAACGCAAAGGTCATCTCCATCGGGGACGCATATTTGAAAGCAGGCAACAAACTCATTGAAGTAACCTACGAAAAATCCGGCGAATCTCTGAACGACGGTTTCGCGGGCAAGATCCGCGACGTTACGTACTCCCGCATCAAGAACAACCCGGGTTCTTCCATTCCGGATGTTATCCTCGGGGCGGGCCTCAACCCCACCTTCAGGAACCTTCTCATCAGCCACCGCGTACGAGAGCGGGAAGCAACGCTTGAAGACGTGAAGCTCTGCCATGCTATCCAGCTTACGACATGCATAAATGACGGACTCTATCGCGAAGTCGCGCGCAAGCGTGTCCGCGTAAAGGACGACCTGACTCGCCTTGCGAAGTCGGATTCGTTTACCGCCGGAGTGCTGTGGATTGAGTGGATTAACGACATTTTCAGCCCAGAATTTTGGAGTGGCGAATGCCTTGTCAATGAAAAGAACTTTGAGAACGAAGCATCCCTTCGTACCATGGTCACCTATGGCGCCCTCCTGCACGAGCGCCTGTACTTCCTGAAAGAAGGGTGCACACACTACGGGGCGCGCTATATGGCAACATATCCCTCTCCGAACGATTCAAAAGGACGCTACATCAAGCTTCACTATCAGGTGGCTCTTGAAATGCTGAACAAGCTCAAAGCTCCGATCGCGGGCTACCAGCACGACGGGGATGCCTGCCACTGGATCAACTATGAGACGTGGAAAGAAGAACACGATGACTGGATCGGCCTTGAAGACTTTACGCGAGAGCTGACTCGCCTGGAGACTCTCGGGGTTCCGTTCGAAGAGCGCATCAAGAAACTCAAGATGACCGCCATCATGAACGATATCCGGAGCGGTATCATCAACCCGGAAAAACAGCTTCCGCAGTACGTGCTGTCGCTTGAACCGTATCTTGATTTCTGGGCAGGCATCATCGAATATTGCCGCGATAACGGCATAGAGTTTAGAGGAAAATTCTCGGCCATTGTTCAAGGCCGAGGAAACCACAACGAGCATAGCTTCCCGAAGGGCTCGAAGGTCGAGTTCTCCGAAGCGAAACTTATCCGAAGCGATATGGTTGCAAACCTTTTCAAGAAATATCCGTCGCTTTCCGACCTCATCGAAAAGAATTTCACTGCTCCTCACATGGGCAAACTCGGTTTCGCGAACGGCGTTATGGCCGTCATTCCCGACAAGAAAAAGAGGGGGCTCGGCAAGGACGACTTCATGCTCCAGCAGGATTTCTACTCCTACGCCGTGAAGATGAAGCATAAACAGGGTTCTTCTAAATCGAAGGACAATATGTCAAACATGCTCCGCGCCTTCGCGAAGCAGGGTACCGCGAACGCGTATGAAGCCGGCCGTATGACGGTCAACCTCGCGGGAGACGACCACTTCGGAGGGCTTGCTATTACGCGAAATGCCTTCCACTTCAAGACAGGTTGCCAAACCTTTGAGAACGAGTTCGGAAAGCGTTTCGACTTTCCCGAACAGAACCTTTTTTCAGGCATTTGGTCGGTTCCCATCGGCGGACCTTCCCGCGGACCCCTTTCATGGGTTTTCCTTGACTATGGGCTTCTGCGCAAATATGCGAACGCTCCATTCCCAATCGATCGGGCGAAACTTTTCCGAGGAGCCCTGGCTCTTGAATCCACAAATAAAAAAGGCAATAAGCCTTCAAAGTAGTTAAAACATAAACCGCCCCGATGATCATCGGGGCGATTTTTTATTTCAAGGAGAAACTCTGAAGAAAATCAATTTTCAAGAAGACGAGACATGACAACCCGCAAGGTTTCTTCCGAGGTTGTGATAACGACATAATTTTTTGGTCGAAATACGAAATATCCCATTCCAAAATCTCCTTCTTGCGCCAGCTTTACAAAACGGTACTGAAGGTTTTTATAGGAACGATCCTCAAAAAAAAGAATCGAGCTCTCGGGACGCCTCCCTAAAAGAAAGAAGCTGAGATCACGGGGAAGTGTTTTTTCCCAATCCCGAAGAGACTGGCTGGCTCCATCGGAACTTTTTACCGGAACAATGACGCCGAATACTGGGCGTTCAGCCGCAAAATACAAGAACGGCTCAACCTCGGAAAACGCTACTGAATTAAACTGAGTTGGGGCAGAGGCGCTTATGAGGCGCATGAAATCTTTGTATCCCATCGGATGGTTGCTTCCGTCGCTACCGGTAACTGTGACTATAAGCTTTTGCAAGAGGCCAACACTTCTTACGGTACTCGCAAGCTCTATAATACGCGAAGAAAATTCGGTTGGGGTTTTTGCGGAAATATTCTGGGTTGCATCATAGCTCAAACGTGAAAGCTGTATTGGAACCGGCGGCACCGGCTCGCCTCCCGTGTTTGAAGCGTTCCGCGAAGCAAAAAAAACTATAGCCGCAACCACAACAGCAATAAACGCAATTCCTCCTCCCAAAACCATGCCAACAACTTTCCAGTCGAGCCGTTTTAGGATGCTCGGCTTCTCCATTCTTTCTTTGGGAGATTCTTCAATATTCTGGGAAATGAGCGTAATTAAAGAGGGGCGCTCCGTTTTCATGAACTCGGAAACATCTGTTTTCATCGTACGGATGCTGGGCCTGCGAACGAAGTCGCCTTTATTTTTTTCTTCCGGCTCCGAGGAACCAAATTGTGGTTTTTCTGTTTCGTCCATAAATGTTATACACGTGAGCGGACGAGAGGCGCGTCCGCGGCAATTAGTACCGCCTATTGCCCCGGCCCCCTCCATGTCCTCCTCCAAAGCCGCCTCCGAACCGCGAAGGAGGACGGTTAGCGCGCTCCTGGCGCCCGCGCTCTATATCGGCCTCGGAATATCTTCCCGGAACATCTTTTAATGAAAGATTTACTCTGCCCTGCTCGTCTATCTCTTTTACGAGAACAGGGATTCTATCTCCAATATTAACAATATCTTCAACTTTTTCCACTCGCCACGGCGCAAGCTCTGAAATGTGCACCATGCCGTCTTGTTTCGGCGCAAACTCAACCATGGCGCCGAACCCGAAGATGCGGCTGACTTTCCCCTCAAGAAGATCTCCCGGCTTCACTTCTTTCGTAATCGCTTTTATCTCGGCAAGAGCTCCTTCCATTGAAGCTCCATCTTCAGAGGTTACAAATACGGTCCCATCGTCTTCAATATCAATTTGAACGCTGAAGCGGGCGATAAGGTCGTTGATAACCTTTCCTCCGGGGCCGATGAGGGCTCCGATCTTTTCCGGATTGATCTTGAATATTTCAACGCGCGGAGCAAGCGGCGAAAGTTCCAGACGAGGAGCAGGCAAGACCGTTGCCATGTGGTCGAGGATTTCAAGCCGAGCTTTTTTCGCCTGAATTAGCGTGTCGCGCAATATTTGGATAGTAACGCCCTCAATTTTTACATCCATCTGAACCCCGGTAACTCCGTCCCGCGTTCCTGCGGCTTTAAAATCCATATCGCCGTGATGGTCTTCCGGGCCTTGTATGTCGGTAAGAACTTTGTAGCGATCTGTTTGTCCGGTTTCGTCAAGCATGAGGCCCATTGCAACTCCTGCCGCGGGCTTTTTTATCGGAACTCCCGCATCCATCAGCGCCAAGACCGAACCGCACACGGATGCCATCGAGGAAGAACCGTTCGAAGATAAAATTTCTGAAACAAGCCTGATGGTATACGGAAATTCATCTTTTGAAGGAATAATAGGAAGAAGAGAACGCTCGGCAAGCGCGCCGTGCCCTATTTCCCTCCGTCCCGGACCTCTCAAGGGGCCGGTCTCTCCCACAGAATACGGGGGGAAATTATAGTGATGGATGAACCTCTTCTTTGTGCGCACTTCCATTCCTTCAATGGTTTGCGCGTCTCCCGGCGCTCCGAGTGTCAGCACTGAAAGAGCCTGTGTTTGTCCTCTGACAAAAAAACCGGAGCCGTGCGTTCGGGGGAGAAGTCCTACCTCTCCGTAGAGGCCTCTCAATTCATCAGATTTCCGTCCGTCGGGGCGTTCTTCTTTATCAAGAATGCGCTTGTGGATTATTTCGTTTACTTCTTCTTCAAAAACATATTCCGTCATTGCTTTCTGGAACTCCGGATGGACCTCCGAGGAATATTTCACCCATTCCGCTTTCAATGCGTCAACTTTTTCCTGGCGCGTTGCTTTATCCCGTTCATATAGCGCATGCTCGAGCCTTTCTGCCATATGCTTTCTTAGGATTGCGATAAGATCCGGCGGTGTTTCGACAAGCGCTAACTCCCACTTTGTTTTTTGATGCTTTTCAATAATGGTTTTTTGGAATTCAGTGAGGCGCTTTATTTCCGCATGAGCCGCTTCAAGAGCCGTAAGAAAGTCTTCTTCGGGAATTTCTTTCGCTCCGGCTTCAATCATATTAATGCGCGATTCCGTTCCCGAAACAATGCAGTCAAGGAGCGACTTTTCACGCTCTTCAAACGTAGGATTGATAATTACCTTGCCGTCGATCATTCCTACGCGAACTCCGGCAATTGGTCCTGCCCACGGTATCGAAGAGAGTGAAAGAGCAAGAGAAGCAGCAAGAAGAGCCGGAACATCAGGGTCATTTTGCTCGTCAATGGAAAGAACCGTCACAATAACTTGGACGTCGTTTCGAATCTGAAGATTAAAGCGCGGGCGGATAGAGCGATCAATTAGGCGCCCAACCAAAACGGCTTCCTCCGACGGCCTGGCCTCGCGCTTCATGAAGCGGCTGCCGAGAATTTTTCCCGCCGCGTAATACCGCTCTTCATAATCCACGGAAAGGGGGAAATATGTTCCTCCTTCGCGGGGTTTTTTATTCATAACGACTGTGGCGAGCACCAAGGTGTCGCCGTAGCGGACAAGAACTTTTCCGTGCGCTTGTTCCGCAAGGTCGCTCAATTCGACGGTAAACTGCCGCCCTGCCAAATGAAACGAGAACGTTTCTTTTTTCATATATGTTCCTGAGTTTCTCCTTCAGACGGAAGACTAACAAATAGTCTCAGTGTCTGCAGGCGAAACCCGTATGATAAGCGTTGTCTCTTCGCGTGGTCCGCGCGCATGGCGCAAACCATCCGAAAAGAAAAAGCATATTACGAATGAGTTATCTTTTTTGCTGCTGGGTCTTTATCAAAAATTGCGGGCTTGAGCCGAGGTCCACAAAATCATCCGCGGCTTCCTTCAGTTTCTGCGACGTTGATCGGGCAAACGCGATAACTTCGGCCTGTGCCCTTCCTCCTTTCAAATATTCAACCAGCGGAACAAAGTCTCCGTCTCCCGTCACCAAGACGACAGCGTCCACTTTTTCGGCAAGTGAAATCGCGTCCACCGCCATTCCCACATCCCAGTCGGCTTTTTTCGTTCCTCCCGCGAATATTTGAAGATCTTTCATTTTTGTTTCAACTCCCATGTTTGTAAGCGCCTCAAAGAACGCTTTTTCCTCTCCGGATTCAGTGCGAATAACATAGGCAATCGCGCGTACAAGCTGGCGGCCCGAGACTGCAACTTTCAATATTTCTTTAAAATTGACCCGTGAGTGATACAAATTCTTTGCGGAGTGATACATGTTTTGCACGTCCATCAGGACCGCAACGCGCTGGCTTTTTTGTTTGATAACGCTCATATGGTTCTTAAATCTTTGAAGCCGTCCCGCCTGAAGCGGGACGGCTTTTTAAAATCGTTCCGTTACTTCTTAAGCCCGAGTTTTTTTATGACTTGCCCGTACTTGCGCGGATTTTTTTGCGAAAGATAATCCGCAAGTTTCTTTCTTTTTGCAACCATTCCCAACAGGCCCCGGCGCGAGTGGTTGTCCTTTGCGTGCTTCTTGAGGTGTACCGTTAGGCGCTTAATTTCTTCCGTCAGCACGGCCATTTGAACCTCCACCGACCCGGTATCCTGGTCGTGGGCGCGGAATTTTTCTATAACCTTTGTTTTTTGCTTTTTACTCAACATAGAAAGAATGAGTATTCGCGCCAAAACTGGTTCCGAGAGCGCTTTGTGGTTACGTAACGCGCAGCAGTTCGGGCTCATACTACTCCGGATACTATAGCATAAAGGCGGGATAATTGCAAAGCCCCGTTACTTGCCGGCTACAAAAAAACGGCATTTTTGCCGTCTTTTATTATTTTGCTTTTGATATCTCCAAAAGCCTTTTTTCGATCATTTTCACGACCAGCTCTTCCTTTGCCATTATAAAGAGAATTTCTTCATTTATCTTTCCTTCCACCTTTGCAAGCTTTTCGGCTTTCGCACGGATGGCCTTCCCGTCCGGTATTTGCTTTTCCATTTCCAAAAAGAATCGAACTGTTTTAGACAGGTCATCTCCAAGAGAGTGAAACACGCGGACAACAAGCGGATAGTTCCGCGAATACATTATCATGTGGCCAAGAGAAGCGTTGTTTACCGCCCAAAGAACCCGTGATGACATACCGTTTTGTTTTTTTATTTCTTCCCGCCTGCTTTCAAGCTTCCTAAAAACAGCCTTTCTCTCTTCATTCATTTGGTCTTGAGAAATCTGTCCTTCTTTGTGTCTGGCATAGAGCATTTTAAGCTCGTCATAACTTTGGTTGACCGCCGGAAGTAATTCATCATAGAAATTAAACTCCCGTTCTGCCGCCTGAAATTCCGGAGAGTTTTTTCCAAACCGATTGAGGGCAAACTGGCGTGCTGCCTCAAGCCCGATAAATCCTGCCGCAGCTTCTTCAATGGCGCGCGGCAGTTCAGAACGGGAACGGTTGAACTGGTCGTGAAAATCTTCGTGAAACACAAGGTTGAGAAAACGCCCCATCGGTGCTTCAAGCATCGGGGGCGTTACCGGAGTTCCGCCGATGCCCGCAATAGCTTCAGGCCTGTAAAAAAAGACATCTTTCTCCCCGGCCCGGCACTGTTCTTCTGAAGACACGTCTATCTCTCCCGCGCGCCCGGTTTTGAAATTGTCGTAGACAAAAAAATCCATAACGGAATGCGGAAGGTATGTCGTAGCCGTGTAATAGCATATGGGGTAGCCATTCCGGTCAGAATACGAAAGAAAGTTTTTCGTGGCGCGGTATCCTATTTCACGCTCAAACGATTTCATTTCAGAAATTAGCGCGGTCCGTTCTTGATATGCCTTATAGAGCGGAGAGTTATCCGAAGGAATGGCAACCGAACATCCCACAGCAACCCCAAAAAGAAGAATAAGGCACACACGGGAAAACGGTATTTTTCTCACAGTCCGTCCTTCTAAAATATTTCAAAGAAGGTTTGAATAATATTATGACGAAGTAGTCAGCTTGTCAAATTTCGTTTTGCGACGCATCTGTTCTACAATGAAGGCATGAATCTCGAGCGCCTTTTAAAGGATTACCTTGAACATCTCGAAATAGAAAAAAACCGTTCCTTGAAAACGGTTGAGAATTATGAGCGCTATCTCAAGCGCTTTCTCGAATTTACAAAAGTTTCAAGCCCGAAAGACATTTCGGACGATGTTGTCCGCGAGTTTCGCCTGCAATTAAATAGAATGAGAGACAGGTTCGACCATACCCTCAAACGGCAAACTCAATTCTACCACCTCATTGCTCTCAGGAATTTTTTGAAATATATGGCTAAGCGCGATATTAAAACGCTTGCCGCGGAAAAAATAGAGCTCGGAAAAGTTTCCCAGCTTCAAGTGGAGTTCCTCGAAGGAGAGGAGGTCAACCGTCTACTTTCCGCAACAAGCGGAAACTCTCTTCAAAATTTCCGCGACCGAGCGCTTCTCGAGCTTTTATTTTCGACAGGACTTCGTATTTCCGAACTCTGTTCATTAAACCGGGAGTCAGTGAATCTCGCGCGGGATGAATTTTCTATCCGCGGAAAAGGACAGAAAATTCGGGTTGTTTTTTTATCAAGCGAGGCAAAAGCAACTCTCAAAACATATCTTGATAAACGCGCCGATATTGAGGAACCTCTCTTTGTGAGCGCGCCAAAAGGCAAAAAGACGCAGAACTCAAACCCGACGCGCCTGACTCCGCGTTCCATCCAGCGCCTCATCAAAAAATATTCCGCCGCCGCCGGAATCACAAAAAGGGTAACTCCTCACACGCTGAGGCATTCCTTCGGCACCGACCTCCTCCGTTCGGGAGCCGACCTTCGCTCGGTGCAAGCACTCCTCGGACATTCAAGTATTACAACGACACAGCGCTACACCCACGTAACGGATTCGGTACTCCGCGACATTCACAAAAAATATCACGGTCAGACCCTGAAAGTTAAAAAATGAGTTCTTGCGCGGTGCCACGCGGATTCGGTTGCCGAATCGGACCAATCGTGTACAATTAAAAGTAATTTTGGCAAAACTTGCCTCATTCATGATCAAACTTTTCCTAAAAATTATCGCTGCCATTTTCTTCGAGTTGATGCTTTTTGCCGTGTCGTATATCATTTGGCATCACCAAGAAGCATTTTTACGTGCTCAAAGTCCGGAAGATTCGTTCGTTGAAACTGCTCCGCTGGCAACCACCGAAGACCGTTTTCCTGATCCGGTTTTGGCATGGGAAGAAAAAGAGTCCAAAGAACCGCTTCCATTGTCCTTTGAGCTCCCGGTGCCATTCACTGCGCAGGCCCCGTACGGCAACTGGAACGAGCCGTGGCAGAACTTTTGTGAAGAAGCGGTAATACTCATGACCGCGCGCTTTCACGACGGATATACGCGCCAGACAATTCCTCCGGAAGAAGCGTCGCGCTCGCTCCTATCCATCATGCGATATGAACAAAAACACCTTGGGTATAACATCGACACCGGTGTTGACGACATTGCATCCACCCTTAAAGGCGCCTACAATGTTCCCATGCAAGTTGTTTCGAATGCGACCATTGAAGATATTAAAAACACCGTCCTCCGCTACCGTCCGGTTATTGTTCCTGTTTCGGGAAAACTTTTACAAAATCCGCAGTTCCTCCGGGGAGGCCCCGTGTATCACACCGTGCTTGTTATCGGCTACGACGACCGGGACGAAACGTTCATCACGCATGAACCGGGAACACGCTTCGGAAAGCGCTATCGCTACGATCAAAAAAAACTCTATAACGCCATCGCCGACTGGGACCAAAGGCTGGGCCTTGTGTCAAAAAAGGTTATTGTAATTCCGGAGTAGTGGCCCTCCCAGCGCCCTTGCAAAATATAGGCCGGTTATATATACTAGCGTTCATGGTGCAAAAAACAAAGCCAAACGATAAAAGCCTTATGGAAAGCGCCCTCCGCACGAAAGGGAATATTTTTAATATAGTAAAAGTGGGCGATATTATTGAAGGAACCATCCTGGAAAAACACGGGAGCAGAATTTTTATAAACCTCGGCCCCCGTGGCACAGGTATCATCTATGGGCGCGAATATTATGAAGCGCAGGACCTTTTAAAAAACATGGAACCGGGAACAACGCTTCTTGCAAAGGTTATTGAGCCGGATAATGAAGAAGGATATATCGAACTTTCCATAAAAGAAGCTGGGCGCGAGAAAAATTGGCAGGACATTAAAGATATCATGGAATCAAGCACCCCCCTGACCCTGAAAGTGCTTGATGTAAATAAGGGAGGACTTATTATTGAATACAAAGGCGTTAAGGGATTTTTGCCGGTCTCCCAGCTTTCGTCAAAGAATTATCCGCGGGTTCCTGGAGGCGATAAAGAAAGAATATATGAGGAGCTGAAAAAATTCCTCGGGACAGAACTTACAGTAAAAATAATCGATGTAAATCCGATAGAGGAAAAACTTATATTTTCAGAAAAATCGAACGAGTCGGCAAAAATTCAGGAAAAACTTTCTAAGTATACGGTTGGAGATACCATTGACGGCGAAGTTACAGGCATTGTAAACTTCGGAGCATTCGTCACATTTGACGAAGGGCTTGAAGGACTTGTTCATATTTCCGAAATAGACTGGCAGCTTATTGAAAACCCGGGTGATGTTTTAAAAATAGGGGAGAAGGTAAAGGCAAAAATAATCGAGATAGGGGGAGAAAAAATTTCACTTTCTCTCAAAGCCCTGAAAGAAGACCCGTGGACGCATGTGAACGAAAAATTCCATAAAGGGGATCTGATAAAAGGAACCGTAGTCAAATACAATTCCTTCGGAGCATTCGTGAAGCTTGACGCAGAAATTCAGGGGCTCCTCCATATTTCTGAATTTGGGACCGAAGCAAAAATGAGAGAGGACATAAAATTAAACAAAGAATACGAATTCAAAATTCTTTCCATTGACGCGCGCGAACACCGCTTAGCCCTCGGCATTCCGGCAAACCACACGGCAGTAGATGAAGAAACGAAGGAGGAGAAGACTGAAACAAAAGTAGAAGAAGAGCCGAAAGCCGAAGGAACCGAAGTAAAAACAGAATAATCTTTAGAAACAAAAACGTCCCGCTTTTAGCGGGACGTTTTAATAATAGTGCGCAGATAAGGAAGCGAGCGGAACCCCCAGCCTACTCTACATCAACCTGTCCACCCTCGGCGGAAGAGCCGCTCTTCCTGATACTTTTTTTATTTATTCAATCCAGACTGGGCGTTGAGGGGATTGAACCCCCGGCCTACTCTACGTCAAAGAGTCGCTCTACCACTGAGCTAAACGCCCAGTCTGGATTTAATTTTTGGAGAGTACTGTGAAAAGCAATAGTATTGCTTTTCACCCACTTCGTCCCGATTTTGTATTCCGACACAATATAATTGTGTCGAGAATCCTCAATAAATAAAATTTCAAAAATTTTATTTATCGGGACAAAATCGAGGATCTCCCGACTTTTCAGCATATATTAAATTAAAGAAATTGAGGGTCCTCGATGGCTGTGCCATCGGGACTCGCTTTCACAATCGCGCACAACGCGAGTGAAATCGGGACTAAGCGCGCGCGAAGAAAGCTGAAAGGAACAGCCGGACTATCTCTCTATATGGTTTTTATAGCAGTTCCTAGAAAGGAAATCAACTATCCGGATAGTAATTTTTTAACCCTTCTCTCTTGTAAACTCAACAACAAACCGGATCCAAACAGCCCTTGTCTTTTCCCGATATATTTGTATCATCAAGCCAATAAAGCCCTTTTAAAAACTATTCAAAAACTGGGAAAAACGGTATGCAGGGAATAGAGCAGGCCTATTGCAACGAATGCATTCAGGCCGTCATCGGCGCCTGGAAAGCCCTCATGGAAACGACGCCCGCCGAAGCATTAAAAAGAGTACGCTACGGAAAGGGTGATACATTGAGCCTTGACGCGATACCGGAAATAAATATTTCCGAACGCCTGCGCGAATTTGATAACCACGCAATTCTGGTAACCGAGGAGCTTGATAGCGCTGCAAAAAAACGCTGGCCGAGTGATACTGATCCGGTCAAGCAGCCCCTTATGTTTTTCTCGGACCCGACGGACCGCTCAAAACAGCTTAAAAAAATTATTGAAGAAACATTTTCGGGCAAACCGTTCATCAAAATCGGCGAACTGATGGCGGGCACCGACGCGGAAGCCGTATGGGAAAATTTGTTTGAGCCGCCCGCATCCATTACGGGCGCAACTACGTCCATAACCTGCATTCGCAAGGGTTCTATCATTTTTTCAGTCATGCTGAACTATATCACCCGAACCATTTTCGTTGCCTCCTCCATCGGCATCTTCCGCCTCCGCCTGCCTTCCTTTTCGGACGACCGGCTTGCCGCAATCGACCTTTCTCATATTGTAGCAAGCGGCCAAACCCTTTCTTTTTTGCCGGCAAAAGATATCTGCCGCGCCCCCGAAGACGCAAAGCGCTTCGTCACGTTCCTCGGGAAAAGCGGGTATCGGGAAAATTTCGAGGATAGCATGATCTTCGTTGATAACCCGGACTCGTTCTTGCACCACACCGAGCCTGGCGGGCCGTCGCGTGTGTTGTATCTTTCGG
The DNA here is from genome assembly GCA_001820685.1 of Candidatus Sungbacteria bacterium RIFCSPLOWO2_01_FULL_47_32. Taxonomy (GTDB): domain Bacteria; phylum Patescibacteriota; class Minisyncoccia; order Sungbacterales; family GWA2-42-14; genus GWA2-47-10. Next base: position 14,941 of record MHQP01000037.1, read on the forward strand.
AACTGCAAAAGGATTACGGACCGGTCGGTTTTGTTCTCGCAAACGGCGAAAAAATAGGGGAATGGATGCATTGGCTTGCGTTCGTGAAATTCGCAAAGAATAGCGAAGGAGGGCCCCTGCTTAAGGTTTTTGAGATATCAATCGATCGCCCCTGGACGAAAGAAGGTATTCTCATGTCAACCTCTCCCGCATACAGCATTTTTTCCTGTGAAGAAAACGGCGGCTATATTGATTTGAGCCGCCTGAAAAACTTCGACCACCCAAGCCGATTCCGCTCAATGCTTGTTGTGACCCCGCATGACAACGACCGCATCATTTATATCATGCGGCAGCATGAATACCGCGAGGTTGGCTCGTCCTTATAATTCTGATAGTTCATAAAAAAGAAAAATAAGCCCGCAGGGGCTTATTTTATTTATGTATGAGACGATCATCGCGTGTCTCTGTTTCGGCCAAACATTTTTTCTATTGACACCGCATCAAGAGGTTACTACAGTATAGCCATTGCTCTTTTTATTGCCTCTCCAAAGGCCATGACCGAAAACGAGAAAAGCGCTGATATTTTGATTCCGGAAAATGAACTTTGGCTTACCGAATTTATCCGCGGGTTCATGGAGCACGCAACAAAACAGGGAAAGGTCACCTTTCCTCCGCCAGGAGATATTTTGTGGCACATCTTGATGTATGAAACTCACAGCGCATTCCCTTGTATAAAGTGCCTTACGGGGTACGACTGGGACGGACCATATCCGAAAAAACGCGACCTTGACCTGGTTTTCTTCGGCCTATACTCCGTCACGGCCATGTCTTTTCCGACATGCCGCCTGAAACTGCACCATGTTCGGGATGAAAACATTTTAGCGAGACATTACCCGTTCCTTGCCAAAGAGGCGTTTGCTATCGCATGCAATATACCAGGTTTTTTTGAAGAATAAATAAAAACCCTTTTTACAAGGGTTTATTTTTTATCTGAAGAGCCAGCCGGAGACAGCGTTGAAAAAGTCAGCAGTCCCCTCCCACACGGAAAAGAAAGCTACAACCCATACGGCGCAAAGCACCACTCCCGCAATCACAGCCGAAGCTTTCATCTCGTTGCGAAACTGTCTTTTGTAATTATACTGGCTCATTCCCCAGTTTTTCTGGTATCGCGTATTGAATGTCGCCCAAAGATACGCAAAAATAAGAATGGTTGCAAGTGTTATGCAAAGAAGCGCGTTGAGCGAAAGGTAGTACCCGAGAGCCCAAATAATAACTGGAACACCAACCGCTATGGCCGCCACGCAATAAAGAAGAACCGCAAAGATAATGAGAGCGGCAATCGCTTCCATTATTATTTCCTAAAAAGAAAAGTGCTTGGTTAAGAAGTACACGATAGCTTTTAAAAAATCAAGCATCAGGAAAGAACCAGACGAAAACCGGATGTTGCGGCCCGGTTTTATGGACAAAACGCATTATTTTTGATATACTTTTTGTGATATTTTATGTTACTGGTCCCATCGTCTAGAGGCCTAGGACATGGGCTTTTCAAGCCCAGTACATGGGTTCGAATCCCATTGGGACCATAATTTGTCCGAAGGACAACTGAATATGTTCAATGAGATTCGAAGGGAAGTTTGGGGGACTTCCCCGGAATTTTCGAAAAGAAAATTGAATCCCATTGGGACCATTATACGCGAAGGGGCGAGAGTTTATTTAAAAAATTAGAAAGGAGTGCCGGAGTGGTTGAATGAGGCGGTTTTGTCTGCCGAAGGCAGATCCGCCTTCGGCGGAAAAACTTTATAAACACAGCGGAGGAGTGCCAGAGTGGTTGAATGGGACGGTCTTGAAAACCGTTATACCTTAACAGGTATCGTGAGTTCGAATCTCACCTCCTCCGTTGTGTTTATAATAATATATCGTGGGTTCGAATCCTCCACCTTCCGTTTTGATCGGGAAAAGTTGCTAGATAGGGCTCTTTATGAGTTCGTCTGCCCGCCTCTGGCGGGAACCTCACCTCCTCTACCAGTTAGACCGGCTTAGTTTCTACGATATTAAAATATGGAAGAATATCCTAAAACTGAAAAAGAGCACGAAACGCTGGAAAAAGAGTATTTTGATTTACTTTTATCGTACAACAACAAATCCCAAGAGCTCAAAAAAATCGCTCCGGCAGGGGCCGCCGACGAAGAGTCCCAGTGGCTAATCTCGCATGCAGACAAAGAGCGCAACGAAATTCACAAAAGGCTGAAGGTTGTCGGCCTGAAATTAGGCAAGGGCGATATGGATGTAATGACCGATATCTTGCGCCAGAAAGGAAGTTTGGCGGAATACGGGCTACCGGAGTTTTTTATATTAGATGCCAACGACATGAAATCCCGTAGTTTTAATGTTGATATTGATTTAAGAAAACCTCAAAAAATGAAATTTGATAAAGACTCGTATAATGGCATTGAAATAGATCCATCCTCCGTAATCATTCCGTATGTTATAAGCCCTCAATGGTACGATTCAAACTACACAGGCGGCTATATGGCGCCAAAGGATTTCGCTATCCGCGAACAAAAGGCGCGAGAGCTTGCAAAGACCGCACACCTACAAGTGGTAGATGTGGTTGATTATGAATATTTTCATGATTCGAGCGTCTGCATACTAGGTGTCGTAGTACCCAAGGACCGCCTGCAAGAAGTTATGAATATCGTCCGAAATAATCCTACTAAGTATCGAGTTGGAGATGACTTTTATTCAGATGCAGATAAGGAGATAATTCTCGCCTCCTATCAAAAAATGATTGAGGATGAACTCGAATGGGGCGGGGAGGAACACAAAAAAGAATACTGGGAGGCCCGAAAAGAACTGTACGGCGAGGAACCGCCGCCGTCCCCCGCCGAGAGTCAGTCGTTTAGTTCCGCAACGTTATTGGAAAAAATTAATGAGGAACTCGAGGTTGTCCGGCCGGCAAGCACGAAATTGCTAAAGAAACTACCGGAAGACATAGAAGGAACCGAGATACTAAAGGACAAGATCATAGCAATGATCGACGATGACGAAGATGCTTTTGAGGCATTCATACCAAGCCTATCGGTCGCGACAGGCGGGAGGGCTCTTTTTATACCGCATGGAGGCCAAAGCATCCAGGAGTTGGCCGAGGAAATTAAGGCAACAAACGCAGAAATAGTGTTGCTTGACTATCACCTTTCAATGGGAATTGATGGTGCTGAAGTGGCTAAGAAATTAATTAAAAATGGTTTTCGTGGTACTGTCATTGGCTTTTCTTCCGACAAGTCGGCGGGTGATATGTTTAAAAGAGTGGGAGCATTTGGCGCTATTGATAAAAACACCAACAACCCCGGGGCTGCTATTAAAAAATTAGCGGAAATAGCGTCTCAATAGACAGCTTCCCAAGCACCAGTAACTTCGTCGCACAGCCTAAGCGCCATAAGTTCAACTATGGACCTATCAAAGCAATATAATAATTTTGCTAAAAAGTTTTCTGAAATTCACGATCAAGGCGATAACAGCAACCGGGACAATAGAAAAACTTTTTATGGCAATATTGACTTTATCAAGCCGGGAGTAAAACTGCTGGATATTGCCTGCGGCGACGGGCTCGATTTGGAACACTACAAAAGCTTGGGAGCAGAAATCTTTGGCCTCGACTCGTCAGAGGAGATGATAGCGCTAGCAAAAAAGAGGCTCCCTGACGCAGTTATTAAGATTGGGTCTTTTAAAAAAATTCCATTTGAGAGCGGTGGTTTTGACGTGGTGCTCAGCAAATACGCAATCCAAACATCTTCAGATATGGGTCCTGTTTTTTCAGAGATTTACCGGGTTCTCAAGCCTGGCGGAATAATGATGTATCTCGTAACGCACCCCTTTCGTCAATATTTTGAAAAGAGAGACGAGACGGCAGATTATTTCGAACAAAAAATCGTTGACACGCATATTCTAAACAATTCGATCCTGGTTAAAGAGCCAACGCATACTCTTAATGACTATCTGAATGACTTTCTTTTTAAAAATTTTGACCTTCAGTTCTATAAAGAATACTGGGATGCTGCGGCAGAAAAAATTGGAGGGAAGAAATATCCCGGCTACTTCATTATAAAAGCTGTGAAGAGATACTAGCTTAAATTGCATAATTAAACGCCCCTCCGGGGCGAATTTTATCGGTTAAATTTATTAAAATGTCTCCATCTTTCTGGCAAAAACTGTCCGCCGGAGGCGGATCCGCCTCCGGCGAAAAAAAGCCGATTTTTGCCATTGCTCCAATGGCAAATGTAACTGACGCAGCTTTCCGAAAAATGTTCGTCGAATGCGGGCGTCCGGATGTTTTTTGGACGGAGTTCGTATCGGTTGAGGGTTTGCTTTCACGAGGAAAAGAAGCGCTTCTTCCGGACCTCTGGTTCGATAAATCCGAGCACCCGATTGTCGCTCAAATATTCGGCTCGAACCCTGAACAACTTGAAAGAATTGGGCCGCTCATCCGCGAACTCGGATTTGACGGTGTTGATATCAATATGGGCTGTCCCGATAAAAACGTTGAAAAACAGGGAGCCGGAGCGGCACTCATAAAAACACCGGAGCTTGCAAAACAAATCATCAGAGCCCTAAAAAAGGGTGCCGGTCCAATCCCCGTATCCGTAAAAACTCGAATCGGATATTCAAAAAATGAAATTTCGACGTGGATTCCGGCCTTGCTTGAAGAAGGCCTCGCCGCTTTAACCGTTCATCTCCGTACGCGAAAGGAAATGTCGGATGTTCCCGCGCACTGGGAGCTGGGAGAGGAAATAGTTCGCTTGCGAGACCGCTATGCCCCACAAACGCTTATCCTCGGAAATGGAGATTTAAATTCACTGGATGTCGCTCGGGCGCGCGTGAAAGAATCCGGAATGGACGGCGCAATGATTGGCCAGGGAGTTTTTGGAAATCCGTGGTTTTTTTCCGGCCGAATCCCTGATACCAAGGAAAAACTTACACTCATGGTTCGCCACGCGGAACTTTTCGAGAAAATGTTTCAAGGCAAAAAAAGTTTTGCCGTTATGAAAAAACACTTTAAGGCGTATTCGAAAGGATTTGCAGGCTTCCGGGAACTGTATCTCCGCCTGATGAAAGTGAAAAACTCCGCCGAAACAAGAAAAATTACTGAAGAGTTTTTTGGTGGAACATTATAAATACCCTCTTACCAAAAAAACAATTCTAAGAATCATTAAAATTAGTTTAAAACCTCGCTATTCAGCTGGATTTTTGCTCTCTCTTGCTTGCTCTATGGGTATGTGCTACCAATAAAACGATTCCTTGCCAAAAGAAAAAGGATTCCCCAATGCCCTATGTACCGAGCAAAAAGACTGACGGAAAATCCACCGACCGGGAAGTACTTGCCAGAGCCGTCGAAAACCTCGCGACCGTAACCGCGGGCAAAATCACGAACAATCTGTCCCTCATTAAAGAATATGAACGCGTCTTTCTGAAAGTTGCGGAGAAACTAAAACTGTTTGCTAAAAAAGAAAAGGTTTTCGGAGACTCTGCCTCTTCCGACCTTGCCAGGGAAATTTATAATGTTTCCGAGCCATACAACTATGAAGGCGCTTACCTCGGCGAATTGAATTACGCGATTACGCGGTTTATCCAGCGGGTCCCGCAGATCAAGACCGCTTCAGGAGCTTGGGCTTCGGAAATCCGTTATTGGCTTTATGCCGCAACTATTGAAGCTCTCACGTACGCCCACATGCACACTGCCGAGCTCGGCATCGGCATCAGCGGAGTATTTGAGGATATCAAAGACGAATACAAGCGTCGCGTGAATACCGCGTATGAGGCGGAGCAAATTGTTAAGAGCGGTGACTGCTATGACGCTCCATACTATACGCGCTTGGTTGAAGTAGTGGATAGAAACGGAAGGCATGTCGGCTATCAGGAAGTAATGCTCAAAAGAAGCGACAAAACCCTCAAAGAAGATATTCTTTCTGCAGGGAAAATCGTACTCTATTGATAAAGGTTTTCAGTTAAAAAAAGAAAAAGTAAAAACGCCCTTTAAAGGCGTTTTTTATATTTAGTTCTCACTTTGCGGTCGGTTTCGGTTCTTTCCGCAATGCCTCAAACCTCAAAAGAAGCGGCGGGTGGGTGTAGTGCATGAAGACATAGAACGGGTGTGGGGTAAGGTTCCCGAGATTTGTTTTTGTAAGTTTTTTAAGGGACGAAATGAGCATTTCCTGTTCTCCGAGGTTTTCCCTGGCATACGCGTCAGCTTCATATTCATGCTTCCGTGAAAAATAGTTATTCAGAATCCCAAGAAGACTCTGGGGGAGGGAATAAAAAAGGAAGAAGAAAACCAATGCGGCATATATCGAGGGCAGAGCTACGCCGAGGGCCGTTATAAGACCCGGGACGGCAAGAAACCACGAGAAAAGAAAAAACATAAGTCCCATCTCGGCAATGCTGGAAAAAAAACCTTTGAGCGTGTGATTCTTTTTATAGTGCCCTATCTCGTGCCCTAAAACAGCAACAATTTCGGGAATCGTGTGCGCACTCACAAGCGTGTCATAGAGTGCTATGCGCTTATGTTTCCCAAAGCCGACAAAAAACGCGTTGGCCTTCGTCGAGCGGCGCGAGCCGTCAATCACATAAATTCCGGAAAGGGGAAATGAAAGTTTCCGAGCGAGTTCGAATATTTTTTCTTTCAGCTCTCCATCTTCCAAAGGAGTGAATTTCTGGAATAAGGGCATTATCCAAATTGGTGCCACAAAATAGAGTCCAACCATAACCACCGAAACTGTCGCCCACGCGTAAAGCCACGCATGCGCCCCGCCGTATAGAAAGAGGGCTTGCACCACCAAAAGAATCGGTATTCCGGTAATGGCCGTAAGAAGAGCTCCCTTTGCCATATCCGCAATGAATGTTTTGATGGTGGTGCGGTTAAATCCAAAGCGCTCTTCTATGACGAAGGTGCCGTAAATACTGAACGGCAGGGAAAGCAGGTTTTGCAGAAAAAAAAGAATACCGATATAGAGCGTGCCCGTACCAAGCGGATTAAATCCGAATGTCCGCACAAA
>MHQP01000038.1 GCA_001820685.1 Candidatus Sungbacteria bacterium RIFCSPLOWO2_01_FULL_47_32
AGAAATATAAAAAGTGTCATGGGAAGTGAGGGATAAGAAAAGCCTCCGTAAAAGGGAGGCTAGAGAATTAGATGCGTTATTCTGCTTGCAAAGAAAACGGTTTTATAATGTTTCCCTGCCAGTAAATTTGGGGCTTGGGTAGCTGTGGTATGAGAAGCAGTTTGAACTTTGGAATTCTCAATATTGCACAAGGGTATGTAATTGCCTGTCCCGAGAAGCCGGTGGCAGAAATAACATCTGCTGTAACTATGATAGAGTTGGTTAGCAAATTTAACGACTTGCTGTAGTAAATATGTTGCTTCACATCTTTTACTGTCAGTGAATAGCTGGTATTTGGAGCTGTGCCATATAAAATGAAGATAACGATTTCTTTGCTGATATCTATTCTTGGATCTGGCTCGCCACCAATGAGCAAATGCCATTTTTCTGTCAAATCGTCTGATTCGTAGCTCACGACGACCTGCTTCTTCGATGCCTTTGACGAACAGCTATATCCTTTCTCGATTAAATTTTCAAAGGGCACAGAGTAGCCTACAGATGATACCTGCCCCGCAAGAAGGTTGGAAGGAAGGGATAAGGATAGCGCGAGGATACCAACTACCAGGAATTTCATTTTGTCACCTCCAGCCGGCTAGTTTTCTAAAATATAGTGTAGCAAAGCGAGTAGATTTATGCAAGCACCAAAATCCCTGTGACAAAATTATCACTGGGAGAAGTACATGAGGTGTCATGGGAAGTGAGGGATAAGAAAAAAGGCCGCATGTGCGGCCCCGGGATTAAGACAGATTTAGGATTTCTTCAAATGTGCGAATATGGTGATCTGCGCCGGTGATCAGTTCTTCTGGGATATGCCCACCGAGAAAAGCAATCGCAGTAACACCAGCTTTCTTGGCGTGTCGAATATCAGAAGGTGAATCGCCGACAAAAGAGCATTGATTCGGACTTACTCCATTTCGTTGAACAATTTCTGTAATGACCGTCTTTTTGTCAAAAATATGAAAGGCGCACTCATCGAATAGGTGATCGATGTCAAACTTATTCAGTAGAGGAACAACGAGGGCATTCTGTTGTGATGTGACAAGGACAAGGCGAATACCGTTTTCGTAAAGCTGATGCAGTGTCGCCGCAACTCCTGAAAAGAGTGTCGCATCTGCTAGCCGCTCTTCGTACGCAGGTTCGTATATGGCATTCAGTTCATCTCGCGATGCAGTAATGCCGCGTTTCCGGTATACTTCCAGATAATCACCGCTTTCAAGTTCTCGGAAATAGTCAGCCACGGTAGGTGGCTCTACGCCGAATGCAAGAAATGTTTTCCGCCTCGCTTCATCCCAGATAGGCATATCATCCAACAGAGTGCCGTTCCAGTCGCAGAATAGAATCTTGACCATCGTTTACCTCCGAATATTTCTGAATTGATTGGATCTATGGGCATGATATATTGCACTGACATAGATGTCAAATAATTAATCCGCGTGGCATTTTCTATAATTCAGCTAATTTGATTGCGAATGATTGGAAAAACGCCTTGAAATAAAGGAAACTCCTGCGGTTGGTTATTGAAAAAGCAGCGATGTCATGGCCAATAGGAAAAAATATGACAGAAAAAGCACCAATTAATCAAGAAAGAGAAGACAAGTCTCGTGTTCGCACAGAGCAGGAATATGTTGATATGTGTGTTCAGTATGCACTATCAATTGGTTGGGTGAAAGAAGCGCAAAAAGATTTTCTGATAGAGAAGTATCTGAAACCAATTCATCGGAAATATCTTGAAATCATCGAGGAGCTACGAAAAGAAAAAGTCCCAGAAGATGATTTAGCGAAGACTGTTTTAAGAATGAATAATTGCTTGGAATCAACTCGGCGGATTGGTTCAACTGACCCAGAAAATATTATTAGATCGATAGAGGATGCTAGAAATCGAGCGCAGGACGAGTATGCTGAATATGCGCTCACATCATTACTTGATTTCGTCTCAGAAATAGCTCGTAGTTGATTTCCCATTCGTATCGCATTTCAAAAAGTGTCATGGGGCGTAGGGAAAAGGAAAAGGCCTACCGAAGTAGGCCAGATGACTGTAAAAAGCGGCGAAATTTCTTGGAGAATTTTTCTTTGCCCCAGAGCGAAACTTGTGAATAAGACGGCTCACCGCATACAGTATAAGCAGTTTCACAAACAGTCACTATCTTATATCCCTGAGCATCCAATTCTTGGATTCTTGCAGAGAAATTGTTGCGAGATGCATTGCAGATAAAGTAAAGCCCAGTATTGTATAATCGCTGATGCGTTGGATCTATGTCTATCGAATTGACGGTCACATCATGATCAGGATTCCAAAATTCGTTTGTGAAATAATCTCGAATAGGGTCGTAGCCGTGAGCGATTTCTCGCATCGATGTTCCCCTTGAAAATAAAGAACCGATAATTGTATGAAGATTAGCAGTTAAGAAAGTTAAAAGCAAGTATCCACATGACATTTTCTATCCTTCGACAAACTCAGGACAAGTAACCCAAAAAATGCTTGCCCGCCGAAGCCTCTCGGCCTTCGTAGCCGAAGCTACTTCGGCGGAGTAGGCGGCGAAGGCGGGGCTTAAAATAAAACCCCCTCAATTGGTTATTGAAACAGCAGAGTCGTCGTTAAAAAATCTGACATTATGCCGTGGCGGAAAGCTTGTTTTTGCGTCAGTTTCATGATATAGTTAAGCATATGCAAAAAGTAAAAAGCACAAGAAAACGCGTTTTAAGGCGAACGCATGCGCAAAAAAATATCAAGCAGATTCGATTCCGACAATCGCTTTTTTGGGATGTCGATCCGAAGACAATAGATCCAAAAAAGCACGCGCGTTATATTATCGAGCGCGTGCTTGATTTTGGCACCGGTGAAGAAATTCGATGGCTCTTTGCGCATTATTCTCGAGGGCGTATTAAAAAAATTATGAATCTTCCGCGAAGTCCTGTTCATGAAAAATCAAAGTCATTATGGTCTCTTCTTCAAAAACAATAGCGCAGGAAAATGTATTTCTTGATAGACTCCCTCGGGTAACACGAGCGGCGTTTTTATCTTTTACGTCGTTTGATTTTCTTAAATCACCGGGTTGGTATTTGGCGGGCGGGACTGCCTTATCGCTCCAGGTCGGCCACAGGCAGTCAGTTGATCTCGATTTTTTTCTTGAGAAAAAAAATTTTCAAGAAACTCGCATTGAACGCATCCTTCTCGAAAAAGGCGAATGGGCGACTGTACTGAGGCAAAAAGGAACGCTGTACGGAATTTTTAATGGTGCAAAAGTTAGTTTTATCGCCTATCCTTTTTTTCATCCTTCATCGTCGTTTCTTCGGTGCGGAACCGTGAAAATTATTCTTCCCGATGATATCGCGGCAATGAAAATTATTGCCTTAAGCCAGCGCGGCAGAAAACGAGATTTTGTGGATTTGTATTGGTATTGCAATTATTGCGGTTTGCTTGATGAAACGATTCAGCGGGCAATCTCGCAATATCCAGATCAAAAACATAGTTTGCCGCATTTTTTGAAAAGCCTGGTATATTTTGCCGACGCCGAAGACGATCCTATGCCAAAACTTTTTTTCAAAGCAGATTGGAAAACGATCAAGGCCTATTTCCGGCGCGAGGTGCCGATTATTACGCGGCGCATGCTTCGGCTGTAACAATGCATATGAGACATGAAACCCGTGTAAATCTCAAACACCTTCTTGAGGATATCCGCGATAGCTATTCAACACCTATTGAAGAAGTAATTATTACCGAGCTTATCGCGAATGCTCTTGATTCTGGCGCTACGCGTATCAGTTTTTTTACTGACAGTGAACAAGGAATTCTTCGGTGCGTCGACAACGGACGCGGAATGAGCCGGCGAGATTTAGGGGAGTACCATAATATTGCCGCAACAACCAAAGAACGGGGCCGGGGTATCGGTTTTGCAGGCATTGGGGCCAAGCTCTCGCTTCTTGTCGCGTCCCGCGTCATAACAGAATCGCATGGGCCACGAAGGTCGCAATCCGCAACAGAATGGCGCCTTGAGGGTCCAACGCGAGCGCCATGGAATTACATCAAATCTCCGGACTATGTAGAATCTCCGCACGGAACTGCAATTGCTCTCTTTCTTCTAGACAAAAATTCATCTTTGTCTGACGCCTTATTTATTCAAAATACTATCCAGCATCATTTTTTTCCGCTTTTAGACTCTCTCCTTAAAGACAGGATTCTTCGCTACATTTACCCGAAAGGAGTAGAACTTTTTGTGAATGATAAGAAAATTGACGAGTTTTATCCTCCCATTCCGAATTTTGCGTTCCAAGTGAAATTGGGCAAGGCGAGCCGCCGTCCCGTTGGGTTCGGATACATCATGCACGCGGACAGCATGCCGAATGTTACTCCTCACTTTCATGGAATTATGGTATCAACCTACGGAAAAACTATCCGGCAGGGTTGGGAATGGATTGGGCTTTTTCCAAAGTCGCATGAGAAGATATATGGAATTGTTGAGGTGCCCGGTCTTGCGGAAATACTAACGACAAATAAATCAGATTTTTTGCAGGATGCCGGAAGTTTGAAAAAGTATTACCGATACCGCAAAGCGATACAAGAAGGCGTTTTAGCGGTTTTGCGTTCGTTGGGCGAGGATCGATTGTCAGAAGATGGAGCATCAGCGTTAGCGCGTCCGTTTGTTCGCAAGATTGAGTCAGCGCTTGATCATGTTGTGCGTGATTTTCCTGAACTTGAGGGATTTTTCGGCGTTCGGAGACAAAGAGGTACTGGAAACTTTGCAAAGACTTCAAATCACACCGGAAGCGATTACCTTACTGGCATATCGCAACACAACGAACCCAATGAAGAACAGAACGCATTAAAACAAAAATTATCGGATCGTTTTCAATCTGAAAATAAAGAAATTAAAAAAAGTAACGGTAAAAAGGAGGGCATAAAAAAATCTCCTGGCATCAAAATCAGTTTTGAAGAATTCGGAAGCGAGGATGGGTGTCCGTTGGGGCGCATGGTTGAGGATACAATATTCGTAAATACGCTTCATCCGTTCTGGCAGAAAGCAAAAGATGAAAAAGGCGAGGAGTATTGCACAATAGTTACGGTCAGCTGGGTACTTTCCGATTTTCTCGAAGAGGGCCATTCGTCGCGCGATTTTATGAACCGCCTCTTGTACGCATGGGCGAAGCAAAGTATACCGCTAACCCTATTTTCCGGGAAAAAATAGAAGAAATGACCCCTGCTCACGCGGAGTGACGTACTCGGACGGAACCCCAAAAAAGTACAAAAATTGTCACGGGAAGAACTCATAATCAAAATGGAACGA
>MHQP01000039.1 GCA_001820685.1 Candidatus Sungbacteria bacterium RIFCSPLOWO2_01_FULL_47_32
CTTTTAGTAACGGAGGGACAAAATAGACCTTGATTTATTTGCGATTTTCAAAGGTGGTCGCACCTTGCGGGGGGAATCTTACCTCTCAAAAAGGGCGATAATACTCGCAAAACTTAATAAACCCTATACAGCAGGGCCTATTGGTTTTGTTGTGTCTTTTTCTCTTTTTAGACGGAAAATAGAGCAGCACTACCAAAAAAGTCAAATTAATTTTCAACCGGGATTTTCTATTCAGGAGGCGCATATGTAACGCTAAACCACGCTGCTGTTTTTTTAGCGGCAAACTAACAAAGAAGTGGTATGAAAAAATATTTTTCTCTCCATAAAAACCCGGTACTCGAACTCCCAAACCTTTCGGAGATCCAACTGAACTCATATCAGTGGTTCCTCGAGCGTGGCTTGCGGGAGCTTTTCGATGAGGTCTCCCCGATTCGGGGATATTCGGGCAAAGAGCTCGCACTTGAACTTTCATTCGGCGAATACTACGCAGATCAGCCGAAGTTTTCCGAAACTCATGCAAAAGAGCATAACCTTTCTTTTGAAGCGCCCCTTCGGGTCAAAGTACAGCTCACGAATAAAAAAACGAACGAAGTAAAGGAACAAGAAGTGTACTTGGGGGATTTTCCGCTGATGACGGAACGCGGAACATTCATTGTGAACGGGGTAGAACGTGTTATCGTTTCCCAGCTCATTCGTTCATCCGGCGTTTATTTTATTTCAAACACTACCCGCGGAAGGAAATATTTTGGAGCAAAGATAATCCCGAATCGCGGAGCGTGGTTCGAATTCGAAACCGACATGGACGGCTCTATCAACGTGAGGATAGACCGTAAAAGAAAAATTTCAGCGACAGCCCTTTTAAGGATATTCGGCCTTGAGAAAAATGAGGACATCACGGATGCGTTCAAGGACATTGATACCGGAGAAGTTTCATATATCAAAAAAACGCTCGATAAGGACCAGTCAAAAAGCAGGGACGAAGCATTCATTGAGATCTATAAGCGTATCCGTCCGGGAGAACTTGCGGCCGTTGATAATGCTCGTTCGCTTATCGAAGCAATGTTGAGCTTTGACCGCTATGACCTCGCAAGCTGGGGCCGGTTCAAATTCAACCAGCGGCTTGCCCTTCACAAGGACCCCAAAAAAGAAGAGAACCGCATTTTAAAGCTGGACGACATCACAGCCGTTTTGAGGGAGATAATCAAGATGAATAACGTACAGGATGTCGCCTCGGATGACATTGACCACCTAGGAAACCGCCGTGTGCGCGGGGTAGGGGAACTTTTGCAAAATAAGCTTAGGGTCGGCATGGCGCGTCTGGTTAGGATCGCGAAAGACCGAATGTCAACGCTCGATATTTATACAATGACCCCGGCTCAACTTATTAATGCGAGGCCTTTTATCGCCTCGTTAAAGGAGTTTTTCACATCTTCCCAACTTTCGCAATTCATGGATCAGGTAAATCCGCTAGCGGAGCTTGAACACCGGAGAAGGCTTTCCGCAATGGGTCCAGGAGGGCTCACGAGAGAGCGGGCCGGATTCGAAGTGCGCGATGTGCATACCTCTCACTATGGAAGAATATGCCCTATTCAAACGCCGGAAGGACAGAACATCGGGCTTGTCGGCCACCTTGCGGGATACGCCAGGATAAACGACCTTGGCCTCATCGAGACGCCCTATAGAAAAGTGAAGAATGGGAAAATTACTCCGGAGATCGAGTATCTCGATGCATCCTCCGAAGTGCATTTCAATATCGCGCATGCTGGTCTTACATCAGACGATGCGGGAAATATCCTTGAAGAGTCAGCCGAAGCCCGCATTCGCGGAAATCCCGGGGTTATCGAGAGAGAAAAGATCGACTACGTTGATATTTCTCCGCAGCAGTTCATCAGTATTGCGACCTCGCTTATTCCGTTTTTGGAACATGATGATGCGAACCGGGCAATGATGGGTTCGAACATGCAGAGGCAGGCGGTTCCGTGCGTTCGCGCGGAAGCTCCGCTTGTCGGAACGGGAGTTGAAACAAAAGCCGCGCATGATTCGGGACGCGTTATCATTGCTGAAGACGACGGCGCCATCACCGCGGTTGACGCGCGCGAAATAACGCTCAAAACGAAAAAAGGAAAGGAGGTTGTATACCCACTGAACACATTTTTGAGAACAAACCAGTTTACGGCTATTACCCAGCGGCCGCTCGTGAAAAAGGGACAAAACGTTAAAAAGGGTGAAATCATCGCGGACGGCTCTTCAATAGACAAAGGGGAACTCGCGCTCGGGAAAAATCTTCTTGTTGCGTTCCTTTCGTGGAATGGGTCAAACTATGAAGACGCCATCATTCTTTCGGAGCGTCTCGTCAAGGATGACATTTTCACATCTATCCATATTGAAGACTATTCAATCGACGTTCGTGACACAAAACTCGGGCCGGAAGAAACATCTCCTGATATACCAAATGTTTCAGAAGAAAAACTGAAAAATCTCGACGAAGAGGGAGTTGTGCGCATCGGGGCGGAAGTCCGCTCGGGAGACATTCTCGTCGGTAAAATTTCACCGAAAGGAGAGTCCGATCTGACACCGGAAGAAAAGTTGCTCCGGGCCATTTTCGGCGAAAAAGCGCGCGATGTGAAGGACACATCGTTAACGCTTCCTCACGGAAAACGCGGGCGCATCGTCGGGGTAAAGGTTTTTTCGCGCGATATGGGAGACAAGCTCGAATCAGGCGTTATCAAGCGCATTCAGGTTGAGGTCGCCCAGATGCGAAAGATCGCCGTTGGCGATAAGCTTGCGGGACGCCATGGGAACAAAGGTGTTATTTCAAAAATTCTCCAATCGGAAGATATGCCACATCTTGTGGACGGGACCCCTGTTGACATTATTTTGAATCCTCTGGGCGTTGCTTCGCGCATGAACATCGGGCAAATTCTTGAAACGCATTTGGGGTGGGCAGCTAAAAAACTCGGGTATCATGTAGCGACCCCGTGTTATGCCGGAGTTACGGAAGAAGAGATCAAAGCGGAACTGAAGAAGGCCGGTCTTCCCAAAGACGGAAAAGTTGAACTCTACGACGGCCTTACGGGAGAAAAATTCCATCAGAAAGTTACCGTCGGCATGGTCTATATCATGAAGCTGAACCACCTTGTTGAAGACAAGATACACATGCGTTCCATCGGTCCGTACTCGCTTATCACACAACAGCCCTTGGGAGGAAAAGCGCAGTTCGGAGGCCAGCGGTTTGGAGAAATGGAGGTGTGGGCGCTTGAAGGATACGGCTCCGCTCATACCCTGCAGGAAATGCTTACCATAAAGTCCGATGATGTTCTGGGGCGTTCCTCAACATATGAATCAATTATTTCGGGAGAAAAGATAAAGAAGCCGAATCTTCCCGCGTCATTCCACGTATTGGTGAACGAATTGAAAGGGCTTGCGTTGAATGTCCAGCTGAAAGGCGGTGTTGTCATTGAGGGAGCGGCCGAAGAAGAGGAAGAAAAGAAAGCTCTTGAGGCGCGCAAAGAATCGAGAGAACGGGTACGGTCGCGTCAATAAATAGCCAGGGTAAATTTTCACGCAGCGTATTAATATGGACCAACAGCACATACAAGATTTTGAATCAATTGTCTTAAAACTCGCTTCCCCCGACGAAATTTTGGGTTGGTCGCACGGAGAAGTTACGAAGCCGGAGACGATCAATTATCGCTCTCAAAAGCCAGAAAAAGACGGCCTTTTCGACGAGCGCATTTTTGGGCCGACGAAAGACTATGAATGCTACTGCGGAAAATACAGGCGCATCCGCTATAAAGGCATCGTGTGCGATAAGTGCGGCGTGGAAGTAACGCGCGCGGTTGTACGGAGGGAACGGTTCGGCCATATCAAGCTTGCGTCTCCGGTTTCCCATATCTGGTTTTTGAGGGGGGTTCCGTCAAAGATCGGACTTGTTTTGAACATGTCCGTCGGAGACCTTGAGAACGTTATTTATTTCCGCGGATATGTCGTAACGAAGGTTGATGAAGAAAAGCGCAAGGAAGTGACGGAACAAATTGAACGCGAATTCAAAACGAAATCAAAAAAAGAAGCGACGAAACAAGAAGCCTCGAATTTGAAAAGCGCTAAAGAAAAGGCGAAAGACGAAGTGCGCGGACTGCGTCCGTTGCAGGTTATCTCCGAGCTTGAATACCATCGGCTTTCACTCAAATACGGCGAGATGTTTGAGGCGGATATAGGTGCCGAAGCATTGAGAAAGATTCTTTCGACGGTGGATCTCGGTAAAATATCACGCCAGATAGAAGAAGATCTCGTGGGTGCCGAGGGGCTTCAGAAGAAAAAACTTTTCAAACGGCTTAAGGTTGTCAAGGCAATGCTGAAATCCGGCATCAAGTCGGAATGGATGTTCCTTACCGTGATTCCGGTCATTCCGCCCGATCTTCGCCCAATGGTTCCTCTGGACGGAGGCCGCTACGCTACGGCAGACTTAAATGATCTGTATCGGCGCGTAATCAACAGGAACAATCGCTTAAAGCGGCTTTTCGAGCTGAAAGCGCCCGAAGTCATCACGCGAAATGAAAAACGCATGCTCCAGGAAGCGGTTGACGCTTTGATAGACAATACCGCCAGGCGCGGACAAGCACCCGTTGCGTCACAGGCCCAGAGGAGACCCCTGAAATCCCTTGCCGATATGCTAAAAGGAAAACAAGGAAGATTCCGCCAGAACCTTCTTGGGAAGCGCGTCGATTATTCGGGGCGCTCGGTTATTGTTGTCGGTCCCGATCTGAAGCTGACCCAGTGCGGTCTTCCGAAAGAAATGGCGTTGGAGCTTTTCAAACCGTTTGTCATACAAAAACTTATTGAACGGGATCTTGCCCACAATATGAAAGGGGCAGGACGTCTCATTGAAGAACGCCCGCCGGAAGTATGGGCTATTCTTGAAGAGGTTATCGAAGGAAAACATGTTCTTTTGAACCGCGCTCCGACCTTGCACCGTCTTGGCATTCAGGCCTTCCAACCTGTGCTTATTGAAGGATATGCCATTCAGATCCATCCAATGGTTTGCCCCGCGTTCAATGCAGACTTTGACGGCGACCAAATGGCCGTCCATTTGCCCTTGACCGAAGAAGCTCAGACAGAGGCGCACGAGATCATGGCCTCAAACAAGAATCTTTTGAAGCCGGCAACAGGTTCCCCGATCGTACGTCCGACCCAGGACATTGTTTTGGGCTGTTTTTGGGCAACAAGTAATGACGAAAAGGCGGAGGGCAAGGGAACTTATTTCCCCACTCCTGAAGATGCTGTTCTTGCGTACGAGTTCGGCGCGGTTGATATTCGAGCGAATATCAATGTTCGCATGAAACACGAACACAAGACGGAAGAAAAAGAAAAAAAGGCTAAAAAGGGAGAAACCCAAAAATCCCAAAACACAATGATTGAAACAACCGTCGGCCGCGTTCTCTTCAACCGCGCGCTTCCGGAAGATTATCCCTATGTGAACAAGGCCATGCAGTCGAAAGATCTCGAAGAAATGGTTGACGATATAATCAAGCGGTATGGCGTAGAGCGGACACCGGAAATTTTAGACAAGATAAAAAAATTCGGTTTTGCGTATGCAACGAAGTCAGGTATTTCGTGGGGAATGGATGACCTCAAAATACCGGGCGAGAAGCCGGAACTTATCAAAAAGGCTTATGTCAAAGTTGCTGAGATATACGACCAGTACCAGCGCGGTCTTCTTACCGACAAAGAGCGCTATGACCGTGTTATTGAGATATGGAACGACGTTGTAAACAAGGTCCGCGCCCTTGTCCCCGAGGCGCTTTCAAAGGAGGGCTCGGTGTTCACCATCATAAATTCCAAAGCCAGAGGTTCCTGGCTCCAGACCGCCCAGATGTCCGGCATGAAGGGGCTTGTGGTCAATCCCGCGGGGCGCATCATTGAGCTTCCTATCGTTTCTTCGTATAAGGAGGGATTCAACGTGCTTGAATATTTCATCTCAACACATGGGGCCCGGAAAGGGACCGCCGACACTGCTTTGAAGACGGCCGTAGCAGGGTATTTGACGCGGCGTCTCGTTGACGTATCGCAGGATGTGGTCGTAATTGAAGAAGACTGCGGGGTGAAACTCGGGCTTACGCTTGGGCGCAGAGATTCGGAAGATCTTGGGCGGAACCTTTCTTCGCGCATTTTCTCGCGAACTCTCCTTGAGGAGGCGACCGATAAAGAAGGAAATGTTATTGCCGCAGGAACATATCTTACAAAGCAGCTTGCGGAAGCGATAGATAAGTCCGGGGCGGAATTCGTCAAGGTTCGCTCTCCTTTGCAGTGCAAATCTCTCGGTGGCATATGCCAAAAGTGCTACGGATTCGACCTTGGAAGGCTGGAGCCGGTAAAAATAGGGGAAGCGGTCGGCATTGTTGCGGCTCAATCCATCGGAGAGCCGGGAACCCAGCTTACTATGAGGACGTTCCACACTGGAGGCGTTGCCGGGGGAGGCGATATCACGACGGGCCTTCCGCGCGTTGAAGAAATTTTTGAAGTACGGACGCCAAAAGGACGCGCCACCATTTCCGATGTCGACGGTGTTGTCATGGAAGTTGCTGACGCAGGCAGGGAAAAAATAATCAAAGTGAAAGCTGAAGAAAACCTTGATGCGGTTGAAGATGAAGACGCGCCGAAAAAGCGCGGCAAAAAAGGCAAGAAAGCGGCGTTTGTAGAAGAGAAAGAATTCCGCATTCTGGCGGGAGTCGGGATTTTGACCGAAGTGGGAAAGCGTGTAAAAACCGGCGATATTCTTTCAGAGGGGCACGCAGACCTAAAAGAGCTTTTCAAGCTCGCGGGAAAGGAGTTTACCGAGCGCTACATTATAAACGAGGTTCAGAAGATCTACTCGCTCCAAGGAGCGCCCGTGCATGACAAGCACATCGAAATCATTGTCCGGCAGATGTTCTCGCGCGTCCGCGTAAAGGGAGCGGGGGACACGTCATTTACTTCAGGAGAGGTCATTGAGAAGATGCGTTTTCGGGAAGAGAACCGCCAATCAGAGCGCTCCGGAAAAGAACCGGCAACTGCCGCTCAAATTCTTCTTGGCATTACGAAAGTAGCGCTTACGACCGATAGCTTCCTTTCGTCCGCGTCATTCCAGGAGACCGCGCGTGTTCTTATCAATGCCGCAATTGAGGGCAAGGAAGACAATCTCCGCGGCCTCAAGGAAAATGTTATCATCGGACGCATCATCCCCGCGGGGACTGGATATAGGAAAAGACGCGCTTAAATTTCAGAATATGTATAGTGATATATGGGCCGTCCCGCTTTTAGCGGGGCGGTTTCGTTTTATGCGAGCCTCTTGACAATATTTAATACTTACTTTATAAATGTATAGTTGCTCATTTCCAATCAAATAAAAGAGAAGCCCTGTGGGGCAAATGAACTCGGAAAGTCCCATTACGCGGGTCATAAAAATGCTCGATTCCCGGAGAAAAGAGGTTATCATGCTCTTTCTCTTCGCAATTGCTTCTGCGTCACTTGATATCGCTGTTCCGCTTATCAGCCAGCATCTCATTGACACCCTTATCAGTTTTCTTCGTGGAAAGGCAGAACAACCTTTCGGCCTGCTTTTTCTTTCTGCTGCCGCCATCATACTTGCGACCATTGTTGCGCGCGTTCTCCGTTCTATGTACGACTACCGTCTTTTCACGATGGTTACGACTCTCGAAGACAGGATACGCACGGAAATATTCGAAAAATACCTGACACTGCATGCGCTGTTTCATAATTCATCTTCAAGCGGACAGATTATCGGGCGCATTGAGCGTGGAGCTTCGGCGGTATACGCAATATTGAACGACATCATCGGACATAACTTTCTTCCTCCCCTCATCATGTTCGGCATAGTATTCGTCACAATAGCGGTAAAAAATATCTGGATAGCGCTTGTCGTGTTTGCGCCGCTTGTCATCTACATCTTCGCGGCGCGTCCCTTGTCAGAAAAAATATACCAAATAGAACGCAATGCCAACGACCGCTTTGAGTTTGTTTCAAAGCACGCGTATGATGTTGCCGGAAACGTTCTTACGGTAAAAAAATTCTCTCAGGAGTTAGCCGAAACGAATTTTCAGCGGAACCTCCTCAAAGAAGCGCGGGAGGTACAGTATGGCGCGGAACGGCTCTGGATGGTGCTTGAAAATATTCAGACCGGCATCTCTGTTGCCGGGAGGCTTGGCGTCATACTCATTGCCGGGTTTCAGGTCATCAATGGGCAGACAACTATCGGAGAGCTTGTGCTGTACCTTTCACTCCAGCAAATGGCGTATTCTCCCATGGCTCAGCTTTCCGTTATTTTTCCGCGCCTTCGCAGGAACACCGCGAAAGTCGAGCGAATGTTCGGAATTCTGGATGAAGAAAATAAGGTTTTTGACCGTGATGATGCGCGCGTCCTTCCTTTGCACTCCAAAGAAGTTGAGTTCAAAGACGTATGGTTTGAATACCGCCGCAAGAGCTGGGCGTTAAAGAATATCTCCGTAAAAGTTCCTGCGGGCAGTGTTGTAGCGCTCGTCGGGCGTTCTGGCTCCGGCAAGACGACATTCATCAATCTTCTTATGCGGTCATTTGATCCTCAAAAAGGAAAAATATTTATCGACGGGCACGACCTTCGGGACGTAACGCGGGAATCTATTTTAAACCAGACAGCCGTCGTTCCGCAGGAAGTAGATCTTTTCTCGAGGACGATTCTCGAAAACATCGCGTATGGGAATAGAGGCGCAAAAGAAGAAGAAGATGTCATGGACGCCGCAAAGTCAGCACTTGCCCACAACTTCATCGTCAGAACCGAGTATGGATACGATACGCTCGTCGGAGAGCGCGGAATACGCCTTTCTGGAGGGGAGCGGCAAAGAATCGGCATTGCCCGCGCGGTGTACCGCGACCCGCGCATTCTGATACTCGACGAGGCGACAAGCCATCTCGATACGGAGTCGGAACGCCTTATTTCAGCGGCGACCGAGTCGCTCATGAAAAACCGCACGACTTTTATTATCGCGCACCGTCTTTCGACCATTCTGAAAGCGGATACCATCCTTGTCTTTGAGAACGGCAGAATAGAAGCGATGGGGCCGCACAGAGAACTGCTCGGCTCAAGCCCGACATACAGGAAGCTCTATGAGCTTCAGTTCAAAGAGGCACGGACATAAGTCCGTGTTTTTGTTTATTTGTCTATCTATCAACAAACGCGAAAAGCCGCGGACGGTTGCCCAGAGTCATGTTTTCTCTGTACCACAGCGTTTCCAAACTGATGCCGAAGCGCATAAAAAAAACGGCATATGCCGTTTACTATTTTTTGTTAGAGTTGAATATCCGGGTTATTGAAAATAATAGTAAATTTCTTTTTGTTGCCGGTATAGCGAAAAAAAGCAAGCCCAGCCGACCACGCGAGTATTGCTCCCCACCACACGAGGGTCATAACAGGGCTATTCATAATAGGCATGAAGGTAGCCGGGTATACTATCATCAAAACTATGGCAATTATCGTAAGACCCATGAAGCCGGCTAAAGACCACAGGATCGGGAGCAGAACCCGATCCGTTGCTTTAGTTGATGCGTCAACGAGAGCCGGAATATCATACGGATACCGCGCTCCGCAAAGCTCGCAGTAACGGGTCCCTTTGGATATGCATGAAAACTTTCCGCATTCTTCATTTTTACAACGAACCCGCATGACGGCCTCGGTTGGTAGAAAACAACCACCCCACAAGTGTAGTATACATAAAACCTTTGTCAAGACTTTAATACAAAAAAAGCCGACCGTTGAGTGGTCCGGCTGACTACGCGAGTCCTTTGTGGCCGAACACGCGCGGCCGTCCAAGTTCCTGCTCGCGGCGCTGTTTGACCGCGTCAGGCGAATAATATTCTTTAATGTTGACCGGTTCTAGTCCGTTGATAAAAAATCTGAGCATGCCGTCTTCCGTCATAAGAGCAAGCGGCATGTGCGCGAAATCGGCGGATGTGTCAGAGGGGGGCACCGTAAAGTAATACGCATTCTCGTGAGGCATTACGCGCTTAAAGTTGAGCGGATAGGCGGCAAGACCGATCTCTTCAAGCCGCTTCTTTATGAATTCCAACGTTCTATCGAGCAGAATATCCTCGGCAAACTTGCCTATGCGTGGCATGGTTTTGAGCCTCAGCGTTGGAAGTGGAAAGAACCGACGTGTAATACTATATCACAAAAACAATAATAGCACAAGGGCCAAAAGACAGCCGTTAACACTACTTTTTTTTTGAAAAACAGCTATAATGATAAAGATGACTAAAAAGGATAAAAAGAAAAAGAAAGACAGGCGGGGGGAAGCCGACAGTTCTCCGCTACGGGAAGACGAGAAGGTTGCGTGGCACGCAGAACTCCACCCCGAGACGAAAAAATCCGTTCTCGCGGTTGTTTTTTTTGCTCTTACCGCTCTCATGCTGCTTTCTTATTGGGACAAGGCGGGAACCGTCGGCAGGTATCTTCTCGAGATACTTACGTGGGCATTCGGAAGAGGATTCTTTTTTGCGCCTCTTACATCGCTTCTTGTTGCGTTCTCATTCCTTTTCTCGTTTCGGAAGCATATTTATACCGCGACTCTTATCGGCGGGTGCATCTTTTTTGCATCAGCCCTCGGAATACTTGATCTTCTTTTCGGCGACATGACCGGAGGATATATCGGATATGCCGTAACCCGTCCGCTCTTCTCCCTTTTTGATTATTGGGCGACCCTTGTTATCGAGCTTGCGCTGTTTGCCGTCGCTCTCATGGTTATGCTCAATTTTTCTCTCACGTGGTTCAGGGAGCAAATGGAAGAAGCGGAGGACGGCAATGATGCAGAAAACGTCGACGGAAAAGAGAAAGCATTTGAGTCCGCGATCAATGATATTAAGGAAGCCATAACGGGTGTTGCGGGGAATAACAAAAAAAAGTCGGCAGCGGCTGAAGCATCTGCCGAAACAAAGAAGCCTTCGCATACTGACGCAAAAGAGGAAGAAGAATTTCTTATCGGAAAAAAACGGGCCCAAGTTTCTTATCAGCAGCCGCCCTTTTCACTTTTAAATAACGATAAAGGAACGCCATCTTCGGGGGATGTGCGGGCGAATGCCAATATTATCAAACGTACCCTCCAGAATTTCGGAGTTGATGTTGAAATGGACGAGGTAACTGTCGGACCGACTGTTACGCAATATACGCTGAAACCGGCGGAAGGAGTAAAGCTTTCAAAAATAGTAACACTTCAGGACAATTTGTCTTTAGCGCTTTCTGCACACCCTCTTCGCATTGAGGCACCCATTCCCGGGCGCTCTCTTGTCGGCATTGAAGTTCCAAACAAGTCCATCGCGCTTGTCGGGCTCCGGAGCCTTCTTGAACACGCCGGATTTCAGAACGCTTCCGGTTCTCTCATGTTTGCGTTAGGGCGCGACGTTGCGGGAGAGGCGGTATTTGCGAACCTTGCAAAGATGCCGCACCTTCTTATCGCGGGGAGCACCGGCTCGGGAAAAAGTGTCGCAATCCAATCCATTCTTATGGCGCTTTTGTTCAGAAATCCTCCCGAGATGATGAAATTTATCATGATCGACCCCAAACGCGTGGAACTTTCAATTTATAACGGTATTCCTCATTTGTTCGCCCCAGTCATCGTTGAATCCAAAAAGGCAATTTTAGCGCTCCGATGGGCGGCCAGAGAAATGGAAAAGAGATACGAACTGTTATCGGCCGCGCACGCTCGTGATATTTCCGGCTATAATGCGGGCGTTGTCAGCAAAAACTCAAAGAAAAAAGATAGGGAAGGAGAGGAAGGAGAGGAAGATATTATTCCATACATCATTATTGTCATTGATGAGCTTGCGGACCTCATGATGGCGTATCCTCGCGAAGTTGAAGCTTCCGTCGTTCGGCTCGCCCAGATGGCGCGGGCTGTCGGTATTCATCTTATTGTTTCAACCCAGCGCCCGTCTGTTGAGGTCATAACCGGCCTTATTAAAGCGAACATCACGTCTCGCATCGC
Source organism: Candidatus Sungbacteria bacterium RIFCSPLOWO2_01_FULL_47_32 (assembly GCA_001820685.1). Lineage (GTDB taxonomy): Bacteria > Patescibacteriota > Minisyncoccia > Sungbacterales > GWA2-42-14 > GWA2-47-10. Next base: position 12,009 of record MHQP01000039.1, read on the forward strand.
GTTCAAGGTTGCTTCACAAATAGATTCGCGCACAATTCTTGACACGTCGGGCGCTGAAAAACTTCTTGGAAATGGTGACATGCTGTATCTGGCGGGAGACGCTGCAAGCCCAAGAAGAATTCAGGGAGCGTTCGTCTCCGAAAGCGAGGTGAAGAAGGTCGTTGAGTTTTTAAAGAACGAAGTCGAGGGCGTGCCGGAATATTCCGATGAACTTTTCACGCCGGTAACAAGCGCATCATCTCAGGAAACCCAAGGGCAGATCGACTTTAATGACCTCGATGGTGGGAGTGATGACGAGCTTTATAACGAAGCGGAAACGCTCGTTATCGAGGCGGGAAAGGCATCCGCTTCATACCTGCAGCGCAGGCTCAAGGTCGGATACGCCCGTGCGGCGCGTCTCCTTGATATGCTCGAAAAAAACGGTATTATTGGTCCGGGAGACGGGGCGAAGCCCCGGGAGATACTTGTGCCTCGCGACGAAAAAAGCGCGAGTGAAGAAGAACAGGAACTTTCGTAATGTATGCCAGGCAGTGGAACTTCGGTTTCAAGATTTTTACGGAGTTTCCTTGCGGGCAAAGAAGAAATAAGAGTTTTTAAGAGTGTTTATGTTTGTTAATATACCTAACCGAAGTTTTACTATCCGGTATGGAGCAAGAACACAATTTCGGAGACATACTAAGACAAGCGCGCGAGTCAAAGCGACTTGACACAAAAGAGGCTTCCGTGGTCGCAAAAGTTCCATCTGAAGCAATACAAGCGCTTGAGGAAATGGATGTCTCGGCTCTTCCGCCGCGAGTGTATACTCGGGGTTTTTTGCATAAATATATTGAGATACTCGGGATAGGAGAAGAAGTCTCGGCAGATGAATATCTCGATATTCTTTTTCCTGATACGAAAAAATTTTTGGCAAATCCCGTTGCCGAAGCATCATCGCGCCCCCTTTCCCGCTCGCGGCTATTTACCTACATCGGCGTTTCACTGGTTCTTGCTTCACTCGCGTTTTATTTTTCATATCAGTTCCGTTTTTTGGTACGCCTTCCGGAGATTGTCCTTGAAGAACCTGCCGGCGACATGGTTATTGCCGAGGGGACGACAACTCCCTTTGAAGTCCGTGGGAGAATTGACCCGTCGTTTCGCTTGACTTTGAACGGCAGGCCCCTTTATAGTAGTGAAGCGGGCGAATTCAAACAGGCAATCTATCTTGCATCCGGCCTGAATACGCTTGAGTTTGCAGTGACAAACAACCTTGGAAAAACATCAAGAGTCATTCGCCATCTTTTAGTAAAATAATAAAGAGCCGAGAGGCCCTTTGACCTGCCGGTAGGTAGGCGCGGCTTCGCTCCTCGGCCGTTCGTATCGAGTGGTACGGACTGGGTCAGGGGCCTTGAGTCCGCAATCGCGGTCGGGACGCGCCGCCATTCGCTTAGCGCAATAAAAAATTAAAAAAACATTTATGCAAAAAGACGAAAAAGAAAACAAGATGAAAGCTCTGGATGATGCCATCAAAGGCATTCAGGAAAAATTCGGAGATGGCGCCATCATGAAGCTTGGGGATGCCAGGCGGGTTGATGTTGATGCTATTCCGACCGGCTCGTTTACGCTTGATTTGGCACTCGGCGTCGGAGGCGTTCCGCGAGGGCGCATTATTGAGGTGTTTGGGCCCGAATCAAGCGGAAAAACCACGTTGGCACTTCACATTGTAGCCGAAGCCCAAAAGAAAGGCGGACTTGCCGCTTTTGTAGACGCGGAGCACGCGCTTGACCCGGAATACGCTAAAAAGATAGGCGTTAAAATAAACGACCTTCTTATCTCCCAGCCCGATACGGGTGAGCAAGCTCTTGAAATTGTCGAGTCGCTTGTACGTTCCCAATCGGTTGATATCATTGTCATTGACTCTGTTGCGGCCCTCACTCCAGCTGCTGAAATAGAGGGGGATATGGGACAACAGCACATGGGGCTTCAAGCCAGGCTCATGTCGCATGCGTTGCGGAAGCTTACCGCGATTGTCGCAAAATCGAAGACCGTCGTTATTTTCATAAACCAGATCCGCATGCAAATAGGAGTATTTTTTGGAAATCCCGAAACAACGCCGGGAGGAAAAGCATTAAAATTTTATTCGTCGGTTCGCATTGATATTCGCCGGGCCGCCCAGATAAAGAAGGGAGAAGAAGTTATTGGGAACCGCGTGAAAGTAAAAATAGTGAAAAACAAAGTCGCGCCCCCTTTCAGGACCGCTGAATTTGATATTTTTTACAACCAAGGAATCTCGCCTGAAGCGGAGATTCTGACCATTGGAGAGAAATACGATGTCATCAAAAAGTCCGGCGCAAGCTACGCGTTCGGCAACACCAAGCTTGGCCACGGGTTTGATTCCGCGCGAAAATATTTGCAGGAAAATAAAAAGATAATGGATGAAATTAAAAAAACGCTGAAGGAAAAGATGAAAGAAGAAGCGGCCGCCGCCGAAAAAACCTAGTATGGTCGTACGGTAGGTAGCAAGCCCCGACACGAGTCGGGGCTTGATTTCATTTAGAGGTCGTCCGAGTCTTTGTTCTGCTTAACATTGTAAAGCGTAGCCCTGCCTGCCGGCAGGCGCCTTGGCTCACATTATTCTGAAATAACAAGAGAAGCCTTAAACCTCTAACGGGGTTGAATTTTTTATTAAAATCATTATAATGATGTAGCGGTTGAGGCGGGTTTCCGCATCATACAAAGAGTCCATTCGGGGGGAGAGCGAATGAAGATTCTTAAAAGAGAAACGGCTTATGAAGGGCCATATATCCGCGTTATAAACAACCACTTTATCACGAAAAACGGAAAACCGGCTGTATGGCAGTCGGTCGAGCGGCCGAACTCAAAAATGATCGTTATCGTTTTTACGCTGACGAAAGAGCGCGAAGTCGTCCTCGTGCGCCAATTCCGCATACCACAAAACTCATTTGTGATTGAGAGCCCTGCCGGGCTTTGCGATAAGCTAGGCGAAACGTATGAAGATGCGGCACGCCGCGAGCTTCTTGAAGAAACCGGCTATCGGGCAAAACGCCTGATAAAAATAAACGAAGGGCCGTTCAATTCCGGTATGTCAAAAGATCAGGCCATCATTTTTTTTGCCGAGGGGGCTGAAAAAGTCGCAGGGCAGGACCTGGATGACTCCGAAGAAATTGAGGTTATAAAAGTTCCTCTTGAAAATTTAGTCGAGTTTCTCACGAGTCTCCCCGAAGACACTCTTGCCGATATAAAGATACTGGGTTCGCTTCCCATTCTTGAGGCCCGAGGGCTCATCTAAATAAAAACCGTCCCGCTGTTAGCAGGACGGATTTTTTTGTAAAAAATATCAGCGTCTATCGTATAACATACGGAACAAGCGCCAAAAATCTTGCCCGTTTAATTGCCTGTGCAAGTTCGCGCTGGTGCTTCGTGCATGTTCCAGTCTTCCGCTTTTTCGATATCTTTGCCTGACCCGACATAAACTTCCGCAGGGATTCTGCGTCTTTGTAATCAATGATGGCTGACGTCGTGCAAAAACTGCACGGGGCGTTGGTTTTAGTTGTTTCCTGATATTGGTATCGTGCCATATGGATTAAAAGGGTATGTCCTCGGGATTAATTTCGCCTTCGTCCGCGGGATACTGGACGGTCTCAAGCGTTTCTTCTTTTGCCACGGGTCCCTGGGCCGAGGCACCAGAATCCTGACTGCCGCCTCCGCTGCCACCTCCTGTGCGCGGACCGAACTGGACATTTTCCGCGACTATCTCGGTTCTGTATTTTTTTTGTCCTGATTGCTTGTCATCCCAGCTTCGCGTTTGTATCCTCCCTTCTACAAGAACCGAACGTCCTTTGGCGAGATACTGCTTGCACAGCTCGCCCAACTTGCCCCACGCGACGACATTGTGGAATTCAGCAAGTTTTTGCTTAGCCCCCGATTTGTCCGTATAAAGCCGGTTTGTTGCCACTGAAAAAGAGCACACGGCTTGTCCCGACGGAATATTCTTAAGTTCCGGGTCCCGAGTTAAATTTCCAAGGATAAAAATTTTATTCAGGTTCATTTTTAAATCACATTACGAATAATCACTTTTTGTTTTTTTATTCTTTCCCCAAAATTTCTTCGAGTTTCTTGTCGAGTTCTGCGATGTTCATTCTTTCTTTTTCCTCCGTCTCCCGTGGAATTGCGGGTGTCGTTCCCTGGGGCTTGTCCGGCCTTTTTTGGAAGGGGGTCCTGCGAACATACTCATGGACCCGTTTTGGAACAAACACGACGAGGAACCTCAACAGGGATTTTTCTTCAAAATTCAATTTTTTCTTCAAAACCTCAACCTGCTCCGGATACATCGAGAATGTCGTCCATCCGAAATACGCGAACCGGTGCTTTCCGAGATGGTAGGCAAGGCGGCGCTTTTTCGGCTCTTCTATTTTGCTTACAGCGCCGTTAGCGTCCTGAATAAGCGAGGTGACTTTTCCAGCCACGCCGAATACACCGTCCTCTCCGACTTCGGGCGTTATAAGATACGCAATTTCGTAGTTTTTTGGCTCCGTTTCCATTCCGTTCTTAGATATATAAAAGATATATAAAATAGCCTATTAATAGCTACCGAAAATCAGTATAGCAGAAGCTTAAAAATGATGCAAGATGCCCGCGCGTGTTATATGCCCTCCTGCATTTTTGGGGGAATAATAAAAAAGCCCTGTATTTAGGGCGTTTCCTACTTTATATTTTCTTCGGAAGCGATATCGCTCAAACTTACGATTTTATGGTCGGCGAATCCTTTTTCAATTGTCTCGTCAGCACTCATCCAATGGTCACGTTCAATTAGCACCTCAAGTTCACCTGTGGGTGTTCCAGAGAGTTCTGACAGGATTCGAACATAGGTATCTTTTACCTTTTCAAATTGTTTCAGGGCGATAGCCATATCTTTCGGATCTCCCTGGGCTCCGCCATGCGGAAGATGGATCATCGTCTTCGAATTCGGAAAGATGAAGCGCTTGCCTCGTTTTCCTGCAGCAAGAATTGGAACCGCGGCAGAAGCTACAATCCCCCTGGCAATCGTATAAACCGGGGACCTAAGCGAATTGATAGTGTCGTAAAGCAACAGGCAGGTGTCCGCGATGCCTCCGGGGGAATCAATAAAAAGGCGAATAGGTTTTTCCTCCAAATTATCAAGATAAAAAAGCTGGTCCATGACTCCGCGGGGCGAAGTCGGCCATCCCATCGGCATGGTAGGGTCGTTGCAATAATCATATGTCATGACACCTTCAAGAAAAAGAATGCGCTTTTCGAAAAATGTCTGCCTCAAAAACTTCTGATTTTCAGTCCGGAATTCCTTGTCCGCCGCAAGCATGGGTAGCTCCACAATTTTAAAAGAACATACTGTGAGCATACGATAAAACAAAAGTCCCGCAATATTGACAATTAGATAAAAAAGTATTAGTATAAAAGACAGTGTTTTTGAGGATAGAGTTCTTGGGAGAGGACGCGGATGTTTGTCGATCTGGCTATCGGTATGGTTGTCTATACCGCCACATCGTATTGTACCGGACACTCATTCAATTTGCTCTTTTTTATAATCGGTTTGAAGTTCGCTTTTTTTCCTGACTTAGACTTCGTTCCGTTTATTCTCCTGCGGAGGCGGTATAACCTCGCGAGCCATCACTTTATTCATTTTCCGCTGGTTCTTCCGACGCTGGGCGCGGCTTTCTGGTTTTTTGTTACCGGCGGATGGTATTTTCCCGCGATGTTCTTTTTTGGGACGATGGGGCATCTTATCCACGACAGTTTCTCGCATGGTGGCATTCGATGGCTTTGGCCGTTCTCGAATGAGCACTATACATTTGCGGGCTGGCGTGTTGCGAAAGCTGTGAGGCGTAAAGAAATAATTGAGCGTCTTACCGCAAGCGCTTCGCACCGGAGTGCTATTGATGAGTTTCTGATGCGTTGGGAACATCCAACCGCGGGCAGTATCGCGTTCCTTCTCACGGCGCTGGCTTTCCTTATTATATTTATTTCGAGCTAGGATCGAGTTTTATTAAGCAAGAGAGTGGCACAGAGTCGCTCTTTTTTGTTGCATGCGCTTGTTAAATTTGCCGCAGATCAGCTTGACAAAGCATCTTTTTTGTTATACTCTTGTTTTACGCCGATTGTGCAGCAATGGGGGGGAGCGTTCTTTGAGAAAAAATAAGTTCGCAGATATTACGCCAAATATAGTGTGGGATTCGCTGGATGAGGCGGAGTGGAAAAATCCTCCCAAAAGTTTCGAGAGAGAAATTCACTCGCTATTTCGCGGCATCTATCCTCAAGAAAAGATACGCTCACTGCAGACATATAACCCGACGATTATCGGATATGACCATAGGAGCCCTCTTCTGGTTGGGCGAATTGCGGAACTGCTTTCCAAATTAAGAAAGTCTCAACCACAGTGCAGGATTGCGATGGAAATACTTCCGCCTTTGGCGCATGAATGGATTACGGACTTTCTTCGCGATGAAAAGGAATATAACGAACGCGGAACGATTCACGGCAAAAAACCAGCCGAAGGGCTGGTAGCGAACTTACTGGCGTATAGAAGCAAGTTGGCTAAAAACCACGGAGAGGCATTACTGCTCTGGCTTCTGGAAAACGAATTTTCCGTCATTTCAATTGAGCATCCGAACGTTATGGATTGGATACGGCAGGACGAGCACGACCAGCGCCTTGCTGAGGGAAAAGAGGACGTGTGCTTAGGAGTGCCGTGGCGTCACATTCGTTCGTTCTACACCGCAATTCGGAGAGATATCCACGGGCTTGGGGTTTTGGAGAGCGAACAGCCGGATATTATATGTGTTGGCGTGTACCACGCCATCAAGTACGATCTTTTATTGAAGAGAGACGGGAAAAAAAGCTATTACTTTTTAAGTGAGGAGTTCGTTGAAAAACAACTGGAATGGCGGCTTCTTTTCAAGATCTGGAAAGCTTCCCACGAAGCCTATCTAAAAAAACCGCCCCGATGATCATCGGGGCGTTTTTTATTTCTTAAATCTTAAATTCCACCACATCTCCGTCTCTAACCACATACTCTTTCCCTTCAGTCTTCACCCAGCCGAGTTCGCGCGCTTTCGCGTATGAACCAGCTTCAACAAGTTTTTCGAAAGGAATAACTTCGGTGCGGATGAATTTTTCCTCAAAGTCGGAGTGTATTGCCCGTCCCGCGCGAGGACCTGTGGAGCCCGCCGGAATCGTCCATGCGCGCGTTTCGTCTTCTCCTGTTGTAAGGAACGTCATAAGATTCAGCGTCTTGTATCCGGTTTCTATCAAGGCGTCGAGTCCCGACTCTGCAAGGCCGAGTGTTTTCAAATACTCCTTTTTCTCTTCGGGTGCGAGAGAGTTCAGCTCGTCTTCAATAGAGGCGGAAAGAACGACATATAAAGCTCCTTTGAGGGCCGTTTTCAGCGCTGTGTCCGGCTGCCAGTGCGAAGTAATTTGTGCCTCCGAAGCGTTAAACACGAAAATCCGCCGTTTTGCCGTGAGCAGTTGAAGTTCGTTTAAAATAATTTGTATCTCTTTTTTTTCGAGTTCCTCTTTTGAAATTTCTGCCAGCACTTCGTCCGCCATCAGGCCTTTTTCCAGATTCTCTTTCAGGCGCACCATCAGGTCTTTTTGGGTGGGCGCGGATTTTTCTCCCGCGCGGACCTGTTTTTCAATCCCTTCGAGCCTCCGGTCAAGCGTTTCAAGGTCTTTCAATATAAGCTCAAGGTGTATGATGCGGATGTCTTCAGGCGGGTCAATGGTGTTATGGACGTGGATGATATTTGGGTCTTCAAATACGCGCACAACTTCCGTGATCGCGTCAACTTCTTTAATGTTCGTCAAAAATTTATTTCCGAGCCCTTCTCCTTCGGCCGCCCCCTTGACGAGTCCGGCGATATCGACAAATTCCACCACCGCGTGGATTATTTTTTTTGAATGCGAGAGTGACGCAAGCGTATCAACACGCGCGTCCGGCACTGGAACAACCCCGATGTTCGGTTCAATCGTCACAAAGGGATAATTTGCCGTATCCACCTGTTTTTTTGTCAGCGCCTTAAAAAGCGTCGATTTTCCGACATTCGGGAGGCCGACGATTCCTATTTTTAATGACATAATACGTGTTAATTTCGATTTGACCTTACTATACTATACTCAAGGCGCACGGACATCAACCCTTCAAGTATAGTATCGAAATAGAATGAACAGGCGTTTTATCTAGTAGTATGGAACCTACTGTCCTACAACAGGAATGTCTTAGCAGGGGGTTGATTCTCAAACTTCTCTATTGCGCCGGTTTGGCGCTTTTTGCGGTTCTGTTTCTATGGAATTTTTGGAGTAGCGGCCCGTATGCTCTTGGTCTGAATGCTTTTGTTTTCCTATCCCTATTTTTCGGTTTTTTCATTTGGGCGCTGTACAAGGAAGGTAACTATGAGGTATATGATCTTTTATGGATTATTCCATTTATATTAATGATTGTGAGTTTTGCGATTTATGATAACCCGTTTTTGAAGGCAGTGAATATCATGGCTATGCCGGCTCTTTTTGCGCTGTTTTATAACCATGCATTTCTTGCCAACAAGAAAACAAACTATTGGAATTATGAATTTATAATAAAAATCCTTGTCCGCATATTGTCCGCCCTTGGGCATATTGGTGATTCAGCAAAAGCATACCTTACGTTCATTGTTCCCGCAGGCAAAACGAAGGAGCGAGTTGTTGTAAGAGTTATAGCAGGCATAGTGATTTTCTTGGCTATCGCCCTAACAGTTATTATTCCGCTTCTATCGTCTGCGGATGCTGTTTTTTATGGAAAGGTGCAAGCTGTTACCGAGTGGCTTCGGGATATATTCTCAACACCCCTCGTGTACAAAATATTTGTTTTTGCTATTTTATCGGTGTTATTTTTTGCCATGCTCATAGCCTGGAGCAAGCCCTTTGACTACAATGAGAATGAAGATCGTGGCAAAAAAGCGGACTCTATTATAGTGGGCATTGTTCTTGCAGGGGTTCTCGGCATATATCTGCTTTTTTTGTGGATACAACTCAATCGCCTGTGGGTAGGCGTACTGCCTTTTAATTTCAAGGAAACTGAAGAATTGGTAAAAAGCGGTTTTTGGCAACTATTGGCTCTTTCCGTAATAAACATTCTTATATACTTTTTTGCATATCGAAAAACAGTATCGTTTGTACAAAAACTTCTTTCGGCATTTACCGTCGCATCCCTTCTCCTGCTTGCTTCCGCCGGACAGCGTATGGGTCTCTACGTTACCTATTACGGTTTTAGTTATGAAAAGTTCTTTGCGTCGTATACAGTGCTCTACTGCGCCATTGTGTATATATGGCTTATTGCACAATTATTTCGAAGCAAAAGATCCAATATTGTAAAGTTTTTAGTCCTGCTCTTTCTTTGGATGTTTGCTATGCTAACAATATTTCCTGTTGAACAGTTTATATTTCGCACAAATATGGCGTTGCGCCGTCTTAAGGATTCTCGGATTGTACTGAGTGAAATGAAGATGCTTTCTCCTGACGTGCTTGTAGTGGTTAAGAAGAACAAGGAAAAAGGTTTACTGGATGAGGGAGGGTATGACTGGAACGAGTGGATTGATAAGCAGGAGCAGATAGTTTCGGGGAAGGCGTGGTATGAGCGGAATATGACTAATATGGTGTATGCGTTTAGCTCCAATGCGTCTCCTCAATAATAAGTCATGTCGCATTACACAAAAACAAATCCAAGCCTATAATAAGTTCTATCTGAAAAATTAAGACATACGGCCGGTTGTCGGCCTCACAGTAAGCCCTTGCTCCACAAGGGTTTTTATAAGACTCCCACCCGCTTTCCGTGGTTGAAGCTATAACAGTAAAACCAATATTAGCAAAAAAATTCATACTTGCTAGGATAGAAGATGTATGTTATAATAAATCTATATGTATATGGCTCTTTGACACAGCACAAGCCTGCTTACTTCGGGCGGCCTTGCCCTCATGCCCCAAACAACGGGGAAGTGCACCAAGTGCGCGCGGACGGATAAGGCCATCACTGATATAGTGATGTTCATTCGTTCGTGGGAGAAAAGATGGAATTGCCGATCTTGAAGGAACGGGATCGTATCATTCAAGCGGTTTCAGACAATCCTGTCATTGTGGTCGTAGGTGAGACTGGTTCAGGAAAGACAACTCAGATTCCGATATTTCTTTACGAAGCGGGGTTTGCCGAGAGCGGCGTCATCGGTATTACCGAACCGCGGCGAGTTGCCGCGACTTCCACGGCGAAGTACGTCGCCGGCGTGATCGGTTCAACTCCTGGGGATCTCGTCGGGTATCAGGTTCGGTTTGACGACGAGACGACGGTCGGTACTGCGCTGAAGTTCATGACGGACGGCATACTGCTCCGGGAGTTTCAGATCGATTCGAATCTCAGCCGCTACTCGGTCGTTCTTATTGATGAGGCCCACGAACGGAGCCAGAATGTCGATTTCATTCTCGGCCTTCTCAAAGATCTGCTTAAGCGTCGGCGCGACCTGAAGGTTGTTGTTGCTTCGGCAACAATCGACGAGCAGAAGTTCTCTAATTTCTTCAACAGGGCTCCGGTCATCAACGTGTCGGGACGGATGTTTCCGGTTGAGGTGGTTTGGGGCAAAGAAGATGTGGACGAAGAAATGATTGTCGAGGTCATGGCGGATGCGATTGCCGAGATTCACCGGAGCGAGCCCGAAGGCGATATTCTTAGTTTCATGACCGGAGAAGATCAAATCCGGAGAGTGGTCGAGTCCCTGGAACGTATGAAACTCACCGACCTTGTTCTTGTTCCGGCGCACGCCTCGCTTCCATGGGAAGAACAGCAGAAGATTTTTGCGTCTTACCCTGGCAAGCGCAAAGTCATTGTTGCAACGAATATAGCCGAAACATCGATTACAATCGACGGAATCGTCTATGTCGTTGACAGCGGCTTCATCAAGCAGATGAATTTTCATCCGGAAAGCGGCATTCAGAGTCTTGATGTTGTTCTCCATTCTAAATCGGGGTGCGAACAGCGTCGAGGACGAGCGGGACGTACGCAGCCGGGAAAATGTTTTCGGCTTTATGCCGAGAGTGACTTCCGCGAGAGGCCGCAGTTCACGGAGCCTGAAATCAAGCGGATTAGCTTGGCTGGGGTTGTGCTTGCAATGAAGGATATCGGAATTGATAAGGTCGAAGAGTTCGAATTTGTCGATCCACCAAGTCGTGAAGCATTCCACGAGGCCCACGAGACACTTATCGCGCTTGGAGCAATTCAGCGCGGGTCTCATGGCTTGACGGACATTGGCAAAATGATGGCCGGTCTTCCGCTTGAACCCCGCATTGCGCGAATGATCATCGAGGCGGAGAAGCACGGATGTACGAAGGATGTTGCTACAATCGCGGCCTTTCTTTCGGGGCGGCAAGTCTTCGCTCGTCCAAAAGGGAAAGAAATTCAGGCAGATCGAGCGCATGTAGCGCTCAAGAATCCGGCGTCAGATGCCCTGACGTTTCTTAGGGTCTGGGACAAGTATGAAGATTCAGATTTTGACAATCAGTGGTGTTATGATAACTTTCTCAACGCGAGAGTGTTGCGTGAAGTGGACGATATCCGTTATCAGCTTTTCAACATTCTTGAAAGCTACGGCTTCGAGCCAACCGAAAGCAGTGATACTGCTGTGATTGCAAAAGCTGTGGCGATGGGACTTGCCTATAGTCTCCTGGAGCACCGGAGCCGGCACTCCTATGGCGGCGTGCTTCGTCAAATCGATGATGTCTTCATTCATCCGGGATCAGCGATTTTCGGGTTGTCTAATTCGCGATGGATTGTGGCAAGTGAAGTCGTCCGGACTACGAAAACGTATGCCCGAGGTTGCACGGAGGTTAAGCCTGAATGGCTTCCTGATATGGCGCCCCAGCACTTCAAACGGGGCGAGCCGGTTGTCGCGCGGTATCTCAAAGGGGCAGAGAGCGCCGTCATAAGCAAAGCAGTTCTTGATGGATACGGTCACGAGCTCGGAAGCTCCGAAGAGTCTGTTCCTGTGGCTGAAGCAATAGCGATTCAGAAGGCGCGTGTGCGCGACGCAGAGTCAAAGGGCCTCCTGAAGCTTACGTTTCACAATGAAGCAAGCGGCAGATACTCGTTTACGGCGTCCTTCGTAGCCGAAGCCGGTGGAAAGAGATACAAGGCCAGCTACCATGCTAAAGTCGAGGAGGGTGTTCCGTACTACTGCAAAGTAGTGGACACGTACTTGGGACAAACAACGGTTGAGCCGGTGTTTCAGGTCTTTGCGTTCAATAATCCCGCGCCTTCTCCAGGTCAGCCTCTTTCATCAGTCGAAGAGCTTGCTCAAAAGCGGGGAGCAAGTCTCGGCAGGCAGTAGAATTTCAGGGCAGGTAGTGCGAAAGCATTGCCTGCCTCTTTTTTATTAATTTATTCTCGACAGAATCCCTATTCCGGCCGTGAAGTTGCTTGTCGCCCGCGTTTTCCCGCCTAAAATTTATAAATTCTAAAAACTTCTTCCCCCCGCTTACTTTTAATGCTTAGTGGGGAAACGCCAAGCAGGCGCAATTCGTTCTCGAACAGAGCGCCGGTTTCCGTCAAGCTTTTCTCTTTTTTAAGCGGAACGGTCATTCCCGGCGCGACGAAATAATGAGAAGAAACTCCCGCGTCTTTGAAAAATCCCGGTCCTTTTTCGTTGAGAAATTCGAGGTACGTTTCTGTTTTGAGTACGGGCCAGCCGTGGTATATCTGCAGTCTGTCCAATATCCAAAGCTGGGGAATGTTGGCGATATTCCCGTCATAGATGATGAGTGCCGGGTATGGATCCTTTCCTTCTCGCCTGTCTTTCGCAAGAGACTCATTTTTCACGTTTTCAAGAAATTGATATTTTGCGTCAAGCGTTAAGGCCGGCATTTTTCCGTCGAGCTCCTTTTTTAAATAGGCGTCGAGTTCGTTATAACCCCAGTTATAATTTTCATAGCCAACGTCTGAATGCATCCACACGAGCGGGCCTTTTGGCGTATACAAAAGTTCACTATTTACGGAATAAAATATCTCGAATGTGAGGAAAAGCCCGCTGCACGCAATAACGATTCCTGTGCCAACGTTTTTATTCTTAAGCACCAAAAGCTTTTCGGCAGCCGCAGATAAAAATACCGCAGAAGAAAGGGCAATAAACGGAGCAAGCATCGTCAAAAACCGCCGCGAAGTGCCGATGAAGAGAAAAAGCAGGATTAAATAAAAAAACGTCAGGCTAAGAAACGCGAACCTCCGAAACGCGAGCGCAAAGCCTTTTTTAAGCTGGATAAAAAAGCTTATGGCAGATACCCCAAAGACGCCGAGAATCAGCCACGAGTACCCCATGTAGAGGTTCGGGAAGAAATTACGGACGCGAACGCCAAGCGCGCCGATCTCCTCTTTTCCTGGTGCAACCTTCCAGACCTCGGGGTTCTGCCCGAAAATATATGAGAACTGGAAATCAAAGTGGCCGGTCGCTCTGTACATTTCAAGGTTGTAGATGACGAGGGGGCTTGCGATTAAAAGAGTAAGAACAGCGCCTATCCAAAGGCTCTTTTTCCTCAAGCAATCGGGGCGGAAGAAAATAAGATACGTGCCGATAACGGGAACAAGGATAACTGCGGTTATTTTCGCAAGCAGTCCAAGGCCGATGGCTATGCCGAGATATATGAAGTTTACACTCTGCCGGAGGGATTGGAGAAAAAAATAAATTCCTAATAAAAGGAAAAAAATCACATACGACTCTTGCAAGCCGACACGCGAAATAAACACGTGATTCACGGTTACCGCAAGGATAAGAGCGGAAAGCAGTCCTATGCTACGCGAAAAGAGAAGCGTCCCTATGCGGTACAAGAGGTAAATGGCGGCAATCCCAAAAAGCGCGGATGGAAGGCGGAACGCAAAATTATTCTCGCCGAATAATACGATAAAAATATGCTGAACGAAGAAAACAAGGAGCGGATGATCGTGGAACGAAAACGAGGTCCATGCCGGGATGCGCCCGTCGAACCACTCAAGCGGCGTCGTCTGATATTCCGCCTCGTCAAAGTCCATCATGCCGACAGCGCGGAAACTGTAGAGCGCTTCGTCTCCAAGCACATCTCCCTTGGACAAGCCGAAAAGCCGCAGGGACGCGGCAAGAATAAGAATGGCTATAAGAATATTCTTTCTATTTAGAAAAGCGGAGCGCAAGGACTTTAAAAAATATTTCCAAAATAATTGGAACGTCAAGTTTTGATACGCCTGTTTTTCTTTCGCGAAACGAAATTGGAATTTCAGTAATTCGATATCCTTTGCGGTGCGCGCGAAAGAGCGTTTCAATCTGGAAGCTGTACCCGATCGAGCTTAAGGACTGCATGTCGAGGCTCTCGAGCGCCTTTCGCCTGTATCCTTTAAATCCGCTCGTAAGGTCGCGGTACGGAAGGCCGAGAACGACGCGCGCGTACATATTGCTTGCGCGCGAAAGAAAGCGCCGTAAAGAGTCCCAGTTTTCAACACTGCCGCCCGGAACATATCGGGAGCCGACCACAACATCAAAGGAAGCCAACTCCCTAAGAAGTTCCGGGATTATGGCCGGGTCGTGTGAAAGGTCGGCGTCCATCTGGATTATGAATGAAACATCCCGGTAAAAAGAGTCTTTCGAACTTAAAATTTCCGAGAACGCGTGGGCATACGCCCTTCCCAGTCCTGCTTTATGCGGCCGGTGAATTACGCGCATGGGATATTTTTCTCTTAAACGTTCGGCAACAGCCCCGGTTCCGTCGGGAGAGCTGTCGTCAACAACAACAAGCTTTAGACCGGCAATGCCGAGGCCAAAAATTTTCTCCGCGAGCTCCGGGAGATTATTCTTTTCATTGTATGTTGGAACAACGATAAGCATTGTGGTTGGAATTTAAGCCACTCGGAGTATCTTAGCCTAGTTCTTTTGCGTACTATATGATAGTATTGTCTTGTAAAATAACGATATATGAGTTCTCCTATTCTTTCAACAGCAGAAAAAGCCGCCCGGGCGGGAGGGGAAGCCATCCGGAAGTGGTTCCGGAAGGACGTTTTAATAGAAGTGAAGCCGGATACGTCTCTTGTCAGCATCGTTGACCGCGAGGCGGAGCGGGCCGTTCTCTCTGTTATAGAAAAGGCCTTTCCTCTACATTCAATTGTTTCGGAGGAGGCGGGAACATTCGACCGCAATTCGGACTACACATGGTATATTGACCCGCTTGACGGCACGACAAATTTTTTGCATCACTTTCCGTTTTTTTGCTCGTCCGTCGCATGCACCACCGGAACTGAAGCCATTGCCGGAGCGATTTATGACCCGATACATGACGAACTTTTCTCCGCTGAAAAAGGGAAAGGAGCATACCTGAACGGCAAGAAAATCGTCGTTTCCGGAAATATTTTTGAAAAGTCGCTCATTGTGGCAAGCCGCGGCTCGTCCGTTGAGCAAAAATTGAAAGGGCTTCGCATCGCTGAAGAAATTGAGCCTCATATTCACCATGGCACGAAATTTACGGGTTCCGCCGCGATGAATTTATGCTACACTGCCTGCGGGAGATTCGACGGAAACATCGGGGCCTCCCTTCATCCTCACGACATTGCCGCAGGCATTCTCATAGCAAAAGAAGCAGGGGCTGATGTGCTTAACTTTACAGGAGACCCCGCAACGTTTCTCGACCCCGACATCGTCGTTGGCAATCGCGACATGACGTCGAATATGTTAAAATACATTAAAAGAGCGGTGCGAAGCAGAAGAAAATAACTCGAACTCGAACCGCGCGAGAAAAATGACAAAACTTAATCGCTTTATGTTTCGCGAATACGATATCCGCGGAAGGATAGACGACCCCGACCAGCTGAACCCCCAGGCGATAGACGCCATCGGGAGGGCGTTTGCCGTATTTTTGAAACGGCGGGGAATTACTGAAGCCATTGTAGGGCACGATGCGCGGGATTACTCAAGGACCGTCAAGGACCAGACGGTGCGGGTGCTTTTGGAATCCGGCATCAATGTTATTGAAATAGGGCAAGTTCTTGTGCCCATTTTTTATTTCTCCCAATATCATCTTCAAAAAAAAGCCGGCGTCATGATAACCGCCTCCCACAATCCGTGGGGCTGGAGCGGCTTCAAGCATGCGTATGACTTTGCGACGACCCTCATGCCTGCCGACACCCAGGAGCTCTATGACATTGCTTCAAAAGGGGAGTTCATAACGGGCGAAGGCAAGAGCCAGCTATACGAAGGCATCATTGAAGACTATACGAAAGACATTTTATCGCGGGTGAAACTCCAGCGCCCAATGAAAGTGTTGCTTGACACGGGAAACGGCACGGCAGGCGCAATCGCACCGGATATTTTGCGCAGAGCCGGGTGCGAAGTCATCGAACAATACACGGAAGTACTGGGCGCTCACCGGCACCACGACGCAAACCCCTCGACGATGGGGATGCTCGACGCAATGACGGCAGGCGTCAAAAAAAATCAGGTTGATATCGGACTCGGGTTCGACGACGACGGCGACAGGGTTGGGGCGGTGGATGAAAAAGGGGATATTGTCTGGCCGGACAGGATTTTAATATTGCTTGCGCGTTTGGTATTGAAGGAACATCCGGGAGGAAAAATTGTTTTTGACGTAAAAAGCACGCAGGCCATAGCTGACGATGTTATGGTCCACGGCGGGATTCCCGTCATGTGGAAGACGGGCCATTCATATATAAAGTCAAAAGCCAAAGAGATTGAGGCGGCCCTTGCGGGGGAGAGGTCAGGGCATATTTTCTTCAATAAGTACAAATTTGACGACGGAATATTCGCCGGAGTGAAATTGCTTGAATACTTAAGCACCGAGTCAGACCCGTTCTCAAAAATCGTAAGCAACCTTCCGTATTATATTTCCTCTCCCGTGTGGCATGCGCCGTGCGCTGATGATAAAAAATATACCGTTGTCGAAAAATTGACGGCAGAATTCAAGGCGCAATACGGAGCGGATAAAGTTATTGATATTAATGGCGCTCGCGTGTACCTCGAAGACGGATGGGGATTGGTTCGTGCCTCGTCAAATGTTCCGGCACTCGTTTTAGTTTTTGAAGCAAAAACGCTTGATGGATTGCAAAATATCGAGAAAATATTTAAAGAAAAACTCGCCAAGTTCCCGGAGGTTGGGATGGAGTGGGAAAGTGGGTAGCTCGTCTGTCATAATTTTCTTCTCCAAGGAGGGGACCTCACAACCTCCCTGTTATAAAGCCATATTCGGCAATTCGACTCCTCCTTGAGTTCAGAAAATCATGACCAGACTCGCTGGGAGGATTTTACTAAAGGAATTCAGATTTTAAAGAATCCGTCTGGCGCTCTTGCATATTATTTTCTATGTGCTATGCTTTAGGCATTGACTTCTCCGCGAAGTCGGTTGCTAGTAGCTTCGGCTGTAGCAGTCGTAGGACCAAGCCTTCGGGCAAAGGTTCTGGGCACCGTTTAGCGAGAGCTTCATGGCTATAGACATGTGAGCTTTTGTGAGACCGCGGGATCGCGGTTTTTTTATTTGCCGCGCATGTTAATCATTCTTAAATCTAACAAAAGCACATATGTCTAAGTTAACTGTTATAAAATTTCCAGTCTATTCCTTCCGCAAGCAACCGACTCCACTGGATAATACTGGAAAGGGCAAATACCATCTCGTTGTTAATGTTGCGGATGTTCCTCCAGAAATAAACGACTGGAGAGAACTCAACATTCGCGATCCAAAGGAGGAAATACGTGTACCGAAAGAGATTCGCACTAGTTTGCGAGATAAGCCAACAGAGTTCTTTTTTAAGAACAGGGGGCTCTTGATAGTGGTCGACGAGGTCACATTTGACAACAAAACCAATATGGTGGAGCTACGGTTCTCGGATCCAATCATGAATGGCTTGGCGGATGGAGGCCATACCTATCGTGTAATTCGGAAGCACGTGGACGGTCTTTCCGAGGACGAACGCAAGGAGATCGAGGCTTTTGTATCCGTTGAGTGTTTAGAAGGATTCAAGACCCGAGAAGAGATCGTGCCTGTAATTGAAGCTCGAAATAATTCAACACCGGTCCAGGAGCAAAGCACGCTCGAACTTTTGGGCTGCTTCGACAAGATAAAAGAAGTACTAAAGGATAGGCCTTATGCCTCGCGTATCTTCTACAAGCAATATGAAGAATCTCTCGGCGATGTCCTCAAGGATATAGATATAAAGGAGCTGCTGTCGTATCTTGCTTGTTTTGATGCCGAAGGATACGATGACAAATCTCATCCAATTAAGGCATATTCTTCTCGAGGCGCGATTGTTGAACATTTCAAGAACAACCAAAAACGTCTGGAAAAATATATTCCGCTACTTCCGGAAATTCTAGAATTGCATGACACGATCTACGAACGACTTCCTGTCGTCTACAACAAGACAAAGAAAGGTGAGAACGGTGAGAAAGGGGGAAAATTCGGAAAACTCAAAGGGGTTGATAAGGTGGAGCGTGGACCCCTCGAAGAATTGGTTTTTTTGGGGAAGGAATCAGAATTTCGAATCCCAAGCGGCTTCATATACCCAATACTTGCAAGTTTTCGGAATCTCGTAGACACAAAGGGCGGAAAGTGTTCTTGGAAGGCCGATCCTTTTAAGTTTTTCTCAGAACTTGAAAGTGAACTAGTGGCTGTGGTTGGTGAACAAGCTTTAGCGCTCAAAAACCCCAATGCACTAGGGAAAGATACTGCTACGTGGCGATTATGTTATGCCCTTGTAGAGAATACTGTTCTTAAGCGGCATCTCTAATTATTTAGTGAACCAAAAACTCCCAAAGTGGGAGTTTTTGGTTCAAAGGAGGTGGGGATAAGGAGATGCTTATATTGTTCTGGTTTTTGTGATTCATAAGGAAAGTTTTCCGCAGGCTCCCTCCCTCTTCCTGGGCATAACGTGGTATGGAAAATATATTTTAGAAAGGTATACTGAGTACGGAAAATAAATTTTTATGAAGAAGGAGGCTTCAGCAAAAATACTCGCAAACGTTAAGGAAAAACCATATTTTGTAAGGGGAAATTTTGTTTTATATAACGCGGATTCTTTAAAAATTCTTGAGCAACTTCCAGAAAATTCTATTGACATGATCTTTGCTGACCCGCCCTATAACTTATCAAATGGCGGTTTTAGCGTTCATGCCGGTAGAATGGTAAGCGTTAACAAAGGAGATTGGGACAAAAGCAAAGGGTTTAAAGACGACTATGAATTTCATTATCGGTGGCTTGAGGCATGCAAGAAGGTTTTAAAGCCCGGAGGCACTCTTTGGGTAAGTGGGACTTACCACTCAATATACCAATGCGGACACGCTATCCAATCGCTTGGCTATCATATTCTCAATGATATTTCGTGGTTTAAACCGAACGCTTCTCCTAATTTGAGTTGCCGTTTTTTTACTGCAAGTCACGAGACCTTAATCTGGGCAAGAAAAGAAAAGAAGGGAAAACACACCTTCAATTATGGCTTAATGAAAACCGGCAACTGGCCAGAAGATCAACTTAAAAAGCCTGGATTACAAATGCGCTCCGTTTGGTCTATGGGCACACCTAAACCCTTCGAAAAGAAATTTGGTAAACACCCAACACAAAAGCCCCTGAGTTTATTACAGCGGATTGTTTTGGCAAGCACGCAAAAAGGCGATGTTGTACTGGACCCTTTTGCAGGAAGCTCTACCACAGGTCTTGCGGCGGCGGCAAATCAGAGAAAATTTATTGGTATTGATACTGAGAAAAAATATCTTGATTTGTCAATTAAAAGGTTTGGAGATGTAGATAAAAAATTATTATAAAAATTATTACTCGTGCAGTAGCAATAAAAAATCTTAAGAAATATGTTGGTAGAGACTTGCGCGAACTTGCCCTAAGGCATGGTATTACAACCTACGAAACTGGCAAGCAAAATAAGGGCTGGAAAGGGCTAATTCTTGAAAGACTTGCTGGTTTGCAAACAAATATTTCCAAAGCTCCTAACGGTCTTACCTATGAACTTAAGTCAGTAAGTTTTCACTATGTAAAAGGCAAACTTGTACCAAAGGAGACGATGGCTATTACGATGATCAATTCGAAAGAACTTAAAGCACATTCTTTTTTAGAAAGTCACTGTTGGGCGAAGCTCAAAACTATCGTCTTCTGTGCCGTAATGTGGCATGGTAAAAATTCTGAAAAAGCAGAGTTGCTGCAAGTCACAAGCCTCGACTTTGCGGAAACAGATGAGGTTATTAAAGAAATCAAAGCAGATTACGATTTTATTAGGAATAAACTGATTAAAAAAGGTTTCAACAGCCTCACAGGCAAAGATGGGAAATGGATACAAGCTAGAACGAAGGGCGCTGGACACGGCTCCACCAGCCGAGCTTTTTATGCACGCAAGGAAATGGTAAAAAAGATTTTTACGATTGCTAAATGAAAAACGAACGAAAAATGGGAAAATGGGGTCAGGAGCCCTTTAGCAAAAAAATAAAAAACCGCTTTGGCGGTTTTTTGCAAACACATCCATAGTGGACCATTCTTACCTCATTTTGAACGACCATCCATTTTGAGGTAAGAATGATTACAGCCCGATTTTAGCACTCCTTGTTCCTCTTTATGTTAACTGAAAATGAACGATCGGCCAATTTGAGTTAACATAAAATTGTAGCTGGTTTACGCTAGAGGATATCATCTTATCCCATATTGAACAATCATCCACTTTAAGGTAAGATAATGAAAGCGAAGACTGCGTCAGACATCATTTCCTAAGTAAAAACCATGGAGGTAAATAATAAAATTGCCATTGTTACAGGGGCGTCCGAGGGGATAGGCCTCGCTTTGTCGAGAGCCCTTACGCGCGAGGGTGCTCGTGTGGTGCTTGCCGCCCGCTCGGAAGATAAGCTCAAGGAAATTGAAAAAGAATTGCCGGGCTCGCTTGCGGTAGCGGCTGATTTGAGAAAGCCGGAAGATATCGCGCGTCTCGTTAAGCTAGCTATCGAAAAGTTCGGCCGTGTTGATATTCTGGTTAATAACGCCGGGCAAGGAATTTATGGTCCGGTTGAAATGATAGATATTGACCAATATAAAGAAGTTTTAGAACTGAATCTTTTTGCGGTAATACGCGCGATGCAGGCAGTCATTCCGCATATGAGGAGTCAGGGCGGCGGCATAATTGTAAATATCAGTTCAATGCTTTCGAAACAAATAATTCCGGGACTTGCGCCATACGCTTCAATGAAATATGCCATAAACGCGCTTTCGCTTACTGCGCGGATGGAACTCGCGAAAGATAACATTATTGTGAGCGTTTTTCATCCAAAAGTGACAGTCACGCATTTTGGCCTGAACGCCATCAATCCTCGCACGGACGGCCGGGAGACCGGAGTTGCAGGGCCTGATACCGATACCGCCGAAGACGTCGCCTGGCATATAGTCGATTTGATACGGTCTGAACAGGCCGAAATGATGATGTGAGATATGCGTGCAGTATCAGAGGAAATATCGTTAGGTACTTTTTATTATGGAAATTGAAAAAACAATTATCGGAGCAATATTCTTAGCGATAGGGCTTGTGTATGCCGGATTTCCCGGTTTGCAGGTCAAATCGCAGGTCTGGTGGTTTAGGCGCGTTCTGGGGGCGGAGCTCATTCCGTCGCAAAAAACTTTTCTCGTCTACCGCCTTTTCGGGGTGGTCTGCCTCGTCTTCGGATTAGCGCTTCTTTTGGGAACTAAGTTCTAGAAAGTGCGTCCGGGACCTTTTTATAAAAAACAAAAAACCGTTTCTTAAAACATTTTGCGGCCTAAAATACTTCAAGTTCGGCCAAGCAAAATGTTCGGACAGTAGAAGTTTCGCCAGGAACCTTGATTTAGGCGGGCGGTTTTGACGAAATGCCGATTTTAGCGATAATGGATTTAGGAATTTTTATGTGCAATTTGTTGCAAATATGCATGATAGCGGTAAAAACAAAATAGAAATTGGTCAATCGTCCGGTTCAAATGAACGCCACAAATCCGAAAAAATTGCTGAACTACTTTTTTCTGATGCAAAACCAGGCACGCACTGGGAGGAAAAATATCCTTCCCGGGAACTGCCGAAAGGCGCCTATGTGACGAGATTTGCCCCGAGTCCTACGGGTTTTTTGCATGTCGGCGGAGTTATGCAGGCACTCACTGATGAAGCAGAAGCAAAACGCTCCGGCGGAGTTTTTATTTTGCGTATCGAAGATACGGACAGGGCCCGCTTTGTGGAAGGCGCGGAAGAGGCAATTTATGACGGCCTCGATTGGGCAGGCGTGCATGTTGACGAGGGGGGCAGAGAGAAGAAAGGAAACTATGGTCCGTATAAACAATCAGAACGGCTTGAAACATATCTCACGTACGCAAAAGAGCTTATAAAAAATGGTTTTGCATATCCGTGTTTTTGCACATCAGAGGAATTGCAAAAAGTCCGTGAAGAGCAGGAGCGGACAAAACAGCCCCGGATGTATTCGGGAACATGCAGAGATCTTAGCGAAAAAAGTATTGAGGAATATATCAATGCGGGAAAACGTTTTACCGTCCGCCTGAAAGTTCCGGAAGGCGAGACTGTCGAATGGAATGACCTTACGAAGAAAAACCCCATCACGTGGGATACCAAAAATATTGACGACCAGGTGCTTCTGAAGTCGGATGGGTTTCCCACGTACCACTTGGCAAACGTCGTGGACGACCACCTGATGGGTGTCAACCGGGTGTATCGTGGCGAAGAGTGGATTTCCTCTACTCCTAAACATCTTCTTATGTATAAAGCGCTTGGGTGGAAAGCGCCGGAGTTCGGACACCTTGTGCTTTTGCGCGAGCTTGAAACCCAGCAGAAATTGAGCAAACGCAAGGGCGAGGCTGGGCTTGAGTGGTATAAAAAAGAAGGATATGCGCCCGAAGCCCTCCGAAATTTTCTGACGCGTATTATGTGGGCTCATCCCGAAGGGCGTGATGTCTATCCGCACGAAGATTTCATACGGGGTTTTGACGTGCATAAAATGGGAGAAGGAGCTCCGCAGGTGAACCCGAAACTTCTTGAACATATTAATCAGGAATATTTGGCGCGGCTGGACCCGGAGAAGCGTCTTGAGGAAGTCGTCAACTGGGCAAAAGCATTCGAACCCGAGTTTGCAGAAATATGCATGAAGCACAGAGACGACGCCGAGCGGTATTTGGGAATTGAGCCGGAGCGCATGAAAAAACTTTCCGAAGCGAAGGCATTATTCGGTTTTTATTTCAGCGAACTTTACGTTACGGCCGCACGAGAAGAGCTTCTTTCGGAAACCGCGGGAGACGAAGCAAAAATGAAGGAGGTGCTCACCGCATATGTAAATGAGTTTTATGGCCAAGAGGACGGCCATGATGCGTGGCAGGCGAAGGTTAGGAAACTCGCCTCTCGCACGGGCCTTAAAGATAAAAACATTTTTATGCTTTTGAGAAAAGTTTTGACCGGAAGCAAAAATTCTCCGCCACTGTATGAGGTTATGCAAGCACTCGGCGGGGAGGAAGTTTTAAAAAGAATTAACGCTATCCGTCAAAAACCGGGGACTTTTTAACCCTTTTTGCCTGAATAACAATGGATTTTCAAGACATAAAATTTCCAGCAACTCTTGAGGTTACGGAACAAACTATTGATATTTCGGGCATTTCTGATAGCCAGAAAAGACATTACTTCGATTTTGCCGCGGAGATTTCCGTCTTCTACGCATTGCAAAAAAAGCCTCGCGCGCTTGTCGGCGTATGCGGAGCGGCAGGCTCCGGGAAAAGCGTTCTTGCGGAAATCACGAAGTATGTTATTCGGCAGATGGGCGCACCCTTTCGGTTTGAGCACATAACGCTTGACGCCTTTCATTATACGAATTCATATCTTATTTCTCACGCGCTAAAAGATTTTAAGGGCAGATCCGATACATATGATGTTGAAAAATTTGTTGATTGTCTGAAAAAATTTAAGGGCGGAGAAGCCATCTTGTTTCCGGCATATTCGCGGAAAATTCATGAGCCGGTAGAAAGCACAATTTCAATACAGGAAGAACATGTCCTCTTGCTTGTTGAGGGGCAGTGGCTTCTTCGCGCTACAGGCGGGTGGGGCGAATTAAGAAAACTGTTTGATATCATGTATTATATTGATTCCGATGCGGATAAGGTAAGAAGCGGCGTTATCGAACGCCATATAGCGGGTGGACGAAACAGAGAGGACGCTATACGGCAATTTGAGAAAAATGATTTGCTGAACTATATTGAAATAACAAAAGACAGCGTGCGCGCCGACAAGACCTTGCCCGCGTATTATAATCTCTAGAGCAGGATTTTTATGGAAAATCGTCGTTACGAAAACCCGTTTAGCAGTGAATCGGGAAGGCTTGAACACGCAAAAGCTTCTGTTTCGCGTGAAGATGCGGAAACGCGCCGGAAACGGCTTCAGGAAATTCGGGATACGCTGAAGGATGCCGACACCAAATACCATGCGGCTGAAAGCGACACCGAAGAAGGAAAAAAGTTTTGGGAGGAGCGTGAGGGAGCGAGGGAAGCGCTTAGAAACGCACTTTCATCCGATCCGGAACTTGCTACTGAGATTTTAAAAGAATGCTGGCATAAGTATTTTGAAGATGAGTTAAGGGCGGGCAGGACTATTGAGAGCATCGTTCGGGCGCAAAAAGAAGGAGGGAAGGACCGTCCGGATGGAGAAGAATACGATTTCATTCAGAAAGCCGTGGGGCTTGCTGTTTTGCGCAAGGCGGCGGGTGAAACCGAGAGAGAATTTCTTGAAGCGCATCATAAGCAGGCGGAGCGCGAAGCGCTTCTGCGCGAAGCTCGGGAGGGAGCAAGAAGAAATGAAATAGAGCGTGTTGGAGACCCGGCTCTGCAGGAAATTTTAAGGCGGGCCTCTTTTGGGTTGAAACCCGGGCAGGAAGCGATGAACGCAATGCGTGGTTCCGCCGATGAAAACGGCGAAAAGCCCGAAGCGGGGCTCGAGCGGCTTGATGCCGAGCCGGAAGAGGTGAAGCGGGCGGTAAAGAGGCTCCTCCGCGAATATTTAAGCTATCAGGATGCGCATGTTGATGACTCGACAAAGGACGGCATGGCCAAAGCGGTTGAGAACTCCTCGCGCGCCAGGGAATATGGATTAACGCTCTATAAACTGTTAAAAAAGCACGGGCAGAAAGAAACGGAGGAAGTTGCCGGAAAAATGGTTTCTGATACAGGGAAATTTCTTCGGAAGCTCGGACTCAAGCCGAGCCCCTTTGCGGAAAGCAAAACATGGGCGATGTGGGATATCGCAAAACAGCAGTATTATTTCGAGTTGTACCAAAAAGAAGGGAGAACACCCGAGCATCAAAAAGGATATCTCATCGAAAGTCCGTTTACGGAAATAAAACATCGGGAAATGATCGACCGGCATGCCGGCTGGGAGGCATACCGCGCCTATAATGATGAAAGGGTCAAAGATTTTCTGGAGCGGATTCCGAAAGAAAAAGCCGACGGCATTAAGAAACTTCTTGAAAAGCCTCCCAAGGAAAACGGCACGCTGGGCGCTTCAGACCTTGCAGAACTCGGGAAGCTTTTGCGTGAAGCGACGGAATAAAGAAGGTAGAAAAACTATTTGGAGCCGTTGAATAAAAAACAAAGACGTCCCGATGAGTGTCGGGACGTTTTTATTTTGTCAGTTTTCCATTTTAGTGCTGTTTGCTGTTGCTTCGATATTCTTTCTTTTGATAATCATTCTTCGTTATGCGGAGACTATACGCTATAAGCGGTGACGCCTGCTCGTGCGGGCAAAACCGCTCATTTGCAAAAGGAGAAACCTATCAAACGCATTCTGATGCTTTGTGTGGCGCTCGCGCTTATAACTGCCTTTGCGCTTCCGGCGATTGCTGCGCCCATCGCGCGTCCAGTTGCAAAACATGCGCAACATCATAAGAAACATCATCACCATCACGATCATGGCTATCACTACATTCATCATGACGGGAACATTCAAGCTCCCTAACGACCGCTCCCGCCCTCCCGGCGGGATTTTTTTATCCGGAAATACAAAACCCGCCTTTGGGCGGGGGAGACTAAAAAATTACCTTGCGTATTTCTGGAATTCTGCGTCATAGAAATTGATAATTTCCTGATGCATGCTCATACAAAGCCCATTTACCTTATATCTTTCCGTACCAAGATTGAAATGGTGGGTCAGATTAGAAGCCCACAAGGCCTTATACAGATTATCTTGCCCAAATTCCAGATTAGACAATTTAAGCCACTGGCCGTCAGGACGGAGGAAATAGGCAGTCTTGGAAACAGACCCACCGGCAATTTCAAGGCCTGTATCAATCCAAATTTCGAACGCCTTGCCGCCAACGCCGTAGATGAGGATATAATCTATTCTTACGACTTGATCCATTTTCGGACTCGTAGGGTTGCTTGCGGTGGACGGACGCATGTATATTGGCGAAGTGTCACCATTCGACAAAGCGCGCGAAGAATTATTGTGGTCCCAGGATGTAAAACCGCGCGGAAGTTCTGGCAGTGAAACGAGGGTTTGACCAAATACGGAGGGCGCTGAAAATAGAATAAGGAGAGCGGTGAGAACAGCTTTTCGCATGTTTCACTCGTTTTGTAGGAAAAGAACTCGAACACATATTAACAAATGTATTATATTTTGTTAATATATCGCGGTAATTTTTTTATGTTCGCCGTATACTGCTGGAAAAGGTGTCATGATTATGGTATACTTAGAACAATGGAACATACGACAGACTTGGAACTTGTTCAATACTATCTTAACGGCGACGAGAAATCGCTTGAAGTTTTGATTCAGCAGTATTTGAAGCCGATTCACGGCTTTGTATATAGATATGTAGGCAACCGGCAGGATACGGAGGAGGTAACACAGGAAGTTTTCGTAAAAGTGTGGCGCAATCTGAAAAAGTACGACCAATCGCAGAATTTCAAGACATGGCTTTTCAGCATCGCAAAAAATACCGCCATTGATTTTCTGAAAAAGAAAAAAACAGTTCCGTTTTCCGCATTTGAAACTGAAGACGGCGAAAATCCTGTTTTGGCTGGCATTGTTGATGCGAACGCGCTTCCAGACGAACTCATGCAGAAAAAAGATGTCGCGGACGTTGTTACGCGCTCTCTTGCCACGCTTTCTCCGAGGTACAGAACCGTTCTTGCTTTGCGCTATACCAATCAGTTCACATTTCGCGAAATAGCAGAATCTTTGCGTGAGCCGTTGGATACGGTAAAAAGTCGTCATCGTCGGGCGCTTGGCATGCTGAAAAAATATTTCGTCAACTAGAACCCGCTTCAAAAGCGAGTTCTTTTGTTGCACCAAAACACCTCCTGCATGCGTAGTATTATATGAGGGAGTAAAACCCTCACATTTGTACATACCGGGTTTCTGAAGTTTTTTCGACCTTTACTTCATGCCCGAGAAAATGGGATGCACCAAAATGCGTCCCTTTTTCGTATAAGTACTATAACGTCCAAAAGCATACAATCGTTTTATGGTCGGCCCCCCGAGCCATCAAAGGGGCTTTTTAGCCGTATCATGGCTCGAATCCGGGCCGAACGGGACTTGCTGATGCTGAAGCGTCGTGTGGCGTTCTTTTGCGTTGCTATGGCAGGATTTTGCGCTGCCATTGTTCCTGTGTTCGGACTCATGCGTTCAGAACTCGCGCGTTCCAGCTTTGGGAATCTTCTCTCGCTCCTGTATTCAGACCCGGATTTTGTGATAGATTTTTGGGGCGACTACGGCCTCTCGCTTCTTGAGTCGCTTCCGACGGCAAGCATCGCGGCGTTCTTTGCGACCGTGTTTGTTTTTCTCGGGCTTCTGAAGCTCATGATGCGGGATACGGAAAGCATTTTCTCGTATTCAAAATTTCTTAAAAATGTTTAATAAATAATAATTTAAATACAATTACATATACATATGAATCTCGATTTTACACAAATGAATAAATTATTCGGACCTATTACTTCAAAAAGGGTCCTGAAGGCGATTGTCTGCGTTGTTCTTCTCCTTCTCGCGTTCAAGGCGGGGGAGGTTGTCGGATTTAATAAAGCGCGCTTCTCATATCGCTGGGGAGAAAATTATCACCGCAATTTCGGAGGGCCGAGAAACGGCTTCATGAGAGACTTCAGGAGGGACATAGAGGGAAAAGATTTCATTAGCCCGCATGGCACGTTCGGCTCAATTATAAAAATTGACGGTAACATGCTTATTGTGAAGGGAAAGGACAATACTGAAAAAACGGTACTGCTTTCGGAGCGTACGTCAATAAAAATTTTTGCGAATACCGCGAACCCCGAAGAGCTTAAAGTCAATGATACTCTTACTATTATCGGTTCTCCGAATGAACAGGGGCAAATAAAAGCCGAGTTCATCCGTGTGTTTCGCTAACCCTTTATGGGAAACATCATCCCCAAAATACTCGCGAGAAAAGTGTTATCCGGCTTTGTGCTCATCATGGTGCTCGGCGTCGGGTATTACGCGTACACAAAATACTTCACGACGACCGCGGCAACGCGCTACATGACCGCATCAGCTGAAAAAGGAACGCTCATTGTTTCTATTTCTGGCTCGGGCCAAGTTTCCGTTTTAAGTCAAGTAGACATGAAATCGAAAGCGAGCGGAGAAATAACCGGTCTGTATGTCGCATTAGGACAAGAGGTTAGCGCGGGCACGCTTCTTGTGGCAATTGATGCGAGTGATGCGAAGCGAGCGGTACGCGATGCCGAGACAAGCTTAGAAACTGCAAAGCTTGAACTAGACAAAACGCTCGAGCCGTTAGACGAACTGACGCTACTTCAGTCAGAAAACTCGCTTACTCAAGCAAAAGAATCTAAGAAGAGAGCGGAAGACAATCTCAAAAAAGCGTATGAGGACGGTTTTAATTCCATATCAAACGCCTTTCTCGAACTTCCCTCCCTGATGGTCGGCCTTCAGGATATTTTATATGGCACAACGCTTGCCGCGGGTGGGCAACCGAACCTTTCCTATTATGCGGACTCAATCAAAAATTATGACGAGAAAGCGCTACAATACAAAAATGATACATCGAGCGCATACCAGGAAGCGCGGCTTTCCTACGACAAGAATTTTCTGGATTATAAATCAATAAGCAGATTTTCAAACACAAAAACCATCGAAGCGCTTGTTGATGAAACATATGAGACCACAAAGAGCATTGCTGAATTGGTAAAAAGAACCAATGACTTCATCCAATTTTATCAAGATAAGCTGACGGAGCGGATGCTCAAACCAAATCCGTCTTCAAGCACGCATCTTTCGAGTCTGGTAACCTACACTGGCAAGACCAATAGCACCCTTTCAAGCCTTCTTTCAATTAAGCGAACAATTCAGGACTCAAAAGAGGCAATAGTGAGCGCTGAACAATCAATTAAGGAAAAAGAATTGTCACTTGCCAAGCTAAAAGAAGGGCCGGACACGCTTGATATCCGGGCAAAAAAGATAGCGATTCAACAAAGAGAAGATGCGCTTCTTACGGCGGGACAGGCTCTTGCTGATCACTATGTACGCGCTCCGTTTAACGGAGTCATTGCAAAAGTAAGCGCAAAAAAAGGAGATGCTGCTTCAGCCGGCATGGCACTTGTAACACTTATTACCAAACAAAAGATTGCCGAAGTTTCTTTGAATGAAGTTGACGTTGCGAAAGTGAAAGTTGGCCAAAAAACGACGCTCACGTTTGACGCGGTTTCCAACTTAAGTATTACGGGGTCGGTTGCAGAAATTGACGCTATGGGGACGGTAAGCCAGGGCGTTGTTACGTATAGCGTCAAAATAGGGTTTGATACCCAGGACGAACGCGTGAAGTCGAGTATGAGTGTTTCTGCGGCTATCATCACGGATGTGAAGCCGGATGTTCTGCTCGTTCCTAATTCTGCAGTGAAAACTGACGCATTGGGAAAATATGTTGAAGTATTGAACAGCGGTACCGTGCCAACGCGAACAAACGTAGAGACCGGGCTTTCAAACGATACGACAAGTGAAATTACGAATGGCCTGAAAGAAAGCGATAAGGTTGTTACGCAAACGATCACAAGCACGACGCAGACAACAACTCAAAACACAGGCATCCGGATTCCGGGTCTTGGCGGGGGAGGAGGCGGTGGCCCAGGACGGTAGGGATTAAAAAGTATTATGAGAAATAAAAAGCGCCTTCACGAGTTGTGAGAGCGGTGGCGTTGCAACCAACACAGCGTCGTCCCGACCATGGTGCCACCAAACCCGACAGGGCTCGCTGGCGCTGTGTTAGCCCCTGCTCTTCGCAAGGCGTGCTGCGTGGAGTTCTCCACCAGCATTACTTCAAGTATAACCGATTGTTGATATACTGTCAAGTTCATCCATGGCTGAAATATAAAAGTTTATGATTGAGTGCAAAAAAATAGTAAAAATATATAAGACCGGAAGTATTGAAGCCGTTGTTCTCAGGGGGGTTTCATTTTCGGTTAATGACGGCGAGTTTGTCGCTATCATGGGACCATCCGGCTCCGGGAAGTCAACTCTAATGCATATTCTGGGGTGTTTGGATTCTCCGACAACCGGAATGTATATTCTTGACGGGCATGATGTTTCAACAATAGCGGACGACGGGCTTGCCGATATCAGGAGAAAAAAAATAGGGTTTGTTTTCCAATCATACAATCTTCTTCCCCGAGCAACAGTTATTCGAAACGTGACGCTTCCGCTTATTTATGCGGGAGTAGACCGGTTAAGGAGGGAAGAAATGGCAAAAGAATCTCTGCGGGCGGCAGGGCTTCCGGAAGACCGCTGGCTACACCACTCAAATCAGCTATCGGGCGGGCAGATGCAGCGCGTTGCCATTGCACGCGCTCTGGTAAACGACCCGGCAATGATACTTGCCGATGAACCGACCGGAAACCTTGATACGAAAACGGGCGAGATCGTACTTGATACGTTCCAGCGTTTAAACCACGAACACGGGCGGACCATTGTTCTTATCACGCATGAGCGGTATGTCGCGGAACACGCCCAGCGCATTATTCATATAAAGGACGGCGAGATAGTTGACGATGAGAAGAACATTAAACAGCGTGTTACAAACTATACCAACGGGACCATATGAACATTTTTGATATTCTCGAAGAAACTTTTTCAGCCATCATGGTAAACAAAGCCCGGAGCGGCCTCACGATTCTTGGCATTGTTATCGGCATCGGTTCGGTCATTGCCATGATTTCCATCGGGCAAGGAGCGCAGGGTTCCATTGAGGCAAGTATTCAATCCATCGGCTCGAACCTCGTGCTCGTGCGTCCGGGGTTCCAGCGCGGAGCCGGGCCGGTAAGCGCCGGAAGAGGGTCTGCGACTACCCTTACTCAAGCAGATGCCGATGCAATTAAAAAGGAAGTTACGCTTGCCAAAGCCGTTGCTCCGGAAATTTCACGGAGATATCAAATAACCGCAAAAGGAAAAAACACCAACACGCAAGTTACCGGAACCGTAAGCGTCTATCCGGAAGTGCGGAATATTGAGATAGATACCGGTTCATTTATTACCGACCAAAATATCCAGAGTTTATCAAAGGTAGCGGTTCTTGGCCCGACAACGAGAGACGACCTTTTTGGAGAATGGTCAGCGCCAATCGGAGAAACCATCCGAATAAACAAGGTGGATTTTAAAGTTATCGGTATTACCAAGGCGAAAGGCGGCAGCGGATTCGGGTCGCAAGATGACGTTGTGTACGTTCCGCTCTCAACCGCACAGCGGTTTTTGGCGGGGGATACGTATGTCACGACCATTTCCGTTGAGGCAGAGAGCGCGGATTCAATGTCCGCCATCCAGCAGCAGATAACGGACCTCTTGCTCGCGCGGCACAATATTCCCGATTCAACGCTTGCCGATTTTCAGGTCATGAACCAGCAGGATATCGTGCAAACCGCATCTTCTATAACGAACACCTTTACCGTTCTTCTCGCCTCCATAGCCGGAATTTCGCTCATTGTCGGAGGCATCGGCATAATGAATATGATGCTCACGACCGTAACCGAACGCACGCGCGAGATTGGGCTGCGAAAAGCAATAGGCGCAAAAAAAATGGATATCAGCCTGCAATTTTTGGCGGAATCCGTCATGCTCACTTTTTTTGGAGGATTTCTTGGAATTCTTTTGGGGTGGTTTCTTGCATATGTGGTTACGGTTTTTGCTTCAATTCCAACAAGTGTTTCGTTAAATTCAATCCTTCTGGCATTCGGGGTTTCCGCGGCAATTGGCATTGTGTTCGGGTATTATCCGGCGCGTCGAGCGGCAGGCCTTAATCCAATTGACGCATTGCGTTACGAATAAATTTGCTAAGTAATTATTAAAAGAAAATTATGAACAAAACAATCGGAATCGTAGCCGCTGTGGCAATCGTTGTCGGTAGTGCCTCTTTTTATGGAGGCATGAAATACGGGCAAAGCCAGAATGCGGCTTTGGGCCGGGGGGGGGTTGCTAATCTTACACCAGCAGAACGTCAGGCGAGAGCCCAGCAGTTCGGAGGAGGCGGAGGACGCATGGGGGGAGCCAGCGGAGGCGGTGGAGTCGGCGGCGCAGGATTTCTTACGGGCGACGTACTGTCGAAAGATGATACAAGTATCACGGTAAAGCTCAACGACGGCGGGTCAAAAATAATATTTTTATCAAGCTCAACCCAGGTGATGAAAGCCGCAACCGGATCCCTCTCCGACCTTGCGGTCGGAGAACGGATTTCGATCACAGGAACCTCGAATGCCGATGGAAGTGTTTTTGCGCAAACAGTCCAGATACGGCCTTCAATGCCGGCGGGGACGGCAGGAGGACAGCCGCCGGTGCAACAGTAAATTTCGGCGATGGAAGAATATGAAGGAAGATGTAGGCCCACCTCTTTTCTAAAGGGGGTTTTGTAAAAAAGGAGCATTTGAATTATAATAGTTTGTATTATCCGTAGTTAATAAACAAAAAAATGAATAAAAGAAATATTATTATCGCTGTCGTCGTTCTCGCCGTAGCCGGTGTTGCATATTACGCCTTTCAGGGTGAGACTCCTACGCCTGCAGGAAACCAGATTGAACCCGTCAATATAGCCGGAATGCCGGTTCCTACCGACGGAGAATCTGTAAATGAAAAAGTCGTAAATGCCTCCGCACAGGCTCCTGTCTCATCGGATGAACCGATGCCTGTCCCGGCGAAAAAGGAATTTACAGTTTCCGGCCAGAGTTTTTCGTTCTCTCCATCAACCATCACGGTCAACAGGGGTGATAAAGTTAAGATAGTTTTCAAGGACCAAGGCGGGTTCCACGACCTCAGAATAGACGGATATAATACAGGCACCCAGCGGATTAACACCGGGGGAGAAGCGTTTGTTGAGTTTACGGCTGACCGGGTTGGAAGTTTCGAATATTACTGCTCGGTCGGGAGCCACCGCGCCAGCGGCATGCACGGGACGCTTATTGTCCAGTAGGTTTTATTGGGGAGGGAAGAATTCCGCAAAAACCAAAAATGTAGTGTGTTATTCACCCTGTTGCAACCAAAATACCTCAAGCCGTCATGTTTTTGGGTATTTAGTATTTTTACAAGCAAAAATATATGTCTGGCCGATTCGGGATGGGTGTAGCGGGGGTCACACTACATTTTTTATTTCAGATGCCGTATACTGACGATGTATGGAAATCCTCACGATTATACTGTTAGGAACACTTATCGCCATTGTTGTTGGCGCTGTTATTTTCATTATTCGCCTGCTCAAGCTTCAACAAAAGCCGCCGGAGGACTCGCAAGCGCTTTTAATGCTCCAAAACCAGCTTTCGGACCTCACGAAGACCATGGATCAGCGTATGAATGAATCATCGCGCTTTATGAACGAGAGCATGAAGTCGCAATTCGGCGAATCCCAGCGTCTTGTGAATCAGTTCATGAAGGAGCTCACCACCATGACCGACAAGGTTGCGCGCGTCGAAGAAACGGGAAAGCAAATGGTAACGTTCGCGGACCAGCTTCAGAATCTTCAGGATATTCTGAAAAACCCGAAACAGCGCGGAGTTCTCGGAGAATATTATTTAGAAACTGTTTTACAAAACGTCTTGCCGCCAGGCTCATACGAAATGCAGCATCGGCTTGGGCACGATGAGGACACTGGCAAGGAACTTATTCCGGACGCCGTCATTTTTGTGAAAAATAAAATAATTCCCGTAGATTCCAAATTCTCTCTTGAGAACTACAATCGGATTATCGCGGAACACGACCCCGCGGAAAAGGAAAAACTTGAAAAAATATTCAAACAAGACCTGAAAAATCGCATTGACGAAACATCGAAATACGTACGCCCGAAAGATGATACGATGGATTTCGCGTTCATGTTCATTCCGTCGGAGGGCGTTTATTACGACCTGCTTGTGAATGGCGCAGTAAAAACAAGTACCAAAGATCTCATCGAATATGCATTCTCCAAACATGTTATCATCGTTTCTCCAACGTCGTTTCTTGCGTATCTTCAAACGGTGCTTCAGGGTCTGAAGGCGCTTCAAATAGAAGAGTCGGCGAAAGAGATTCGAAAGCGTGTTGAAGAACTGGGACGTCACCTCGGGAATTACGAAATGTTCATGCAGAAAATCGGCGGGCACTTGGGAACGACGGTAAACGCGTATAACTCCGCGTATAAGGAACTTTCAAAAATAGATAAGGACGTTTTGAAGATCGCGGGTGAGGGGATCGGTGTAGAGCCTGTTCTCGTCGGGAAGCCCGATATGGAAGAATAATATTTTTGCGAAAACAAAAATCCCGCCAGGAGCGGGATTTTAATTTCAGAAAAAAATTATATCTGATAAATATCTATCTTTCTTCCCTGCGTGCTTCCTTTTGTTGTTTCCATTCTTCGGAGAAGCACTTGAATTTGATCCATGCGATAGACGCGGTAGTTGTTCAATGGATTACGATATGCGGTAAGGAGACCCTTTTTGTCCCAATTGCGGAGTGTCAAGGGAGTTACTCCAAGCATTTTCGCAGCATGTTTGATTGAAAGATATCTTTTTTCCATGGTAGTAACCTTTTGTATGTTATTACAAAGTTTATACTACAGAATTCCTCAAAAATAGCTATCCCGGTTTATCCACATGTGTGCATTACTTTCATTATAAAGAGCTAAAACAGGGGAAATTGACGGGTGAAGGGAACTTTGGTCCTAGCACTTGATAATTTTATACCGCTGTGGTTAATTAGAAACAATGTCTGAAGACATAATAAAACGAAGATACATATCTGTTTTTATTTTTGTAGCCGGCCTTCTCATCGGTATTTTTGATGGTCCCGCATATTGGAATGCGGTAATGGATAAGCTGGCCCAAAAAAGCGGCATTGCGGATATTCAGTTGCTGAAGCTCGAAGGCGGGCTTTTTCGGCAATTTCGGCTTGGGCTCGACCTGCAAGGCGGAACCCACCTTATATACGAGGCGGATTTGAAAGATATTAATTCGACCCAAAAGAGCGATTCAATGGCCGCACTTCGCGACGTTATCGAGCGGAGGGTAAACCTTTTCGGTGTTTCAGAGCCTGTCGTTCAGGTTGAAAAAACAGGAGATTCGTGGAGGCTCATTGTCGAACTTGCCGGTATCAAGGATATCAATCAAGCCATTAAACTTATCGGAGAAACTCCGTTTCTTGAGTTTCGGGAAGAGCGCCCCGAGGGCGAAACAAAAAAAATATTGGAAGACCAAAAGAATGGACTGCAGGCGGATGTTGACCCGTACTTTACTCCGACCCCGCTTAACGGAAAATATCTAAAAAGGTCTGACGTTGAATTCGACAATACTTCACTTCGTCCAACAATTGGCCTTCAGTTTAACGACGAGGGAGCTTCCATGTTTGAAGAAATTACTGGACGCACTATCGGCAAGCGCCTCGCTATTTATCTTGATGGCGCTCCGATCAGCGCCCCTGTTGTTCAGGGAAAAATATCCGGAGGCAAAGCTCAGATAACGGGAACCTTCACACCAGACGAAGCAAAAACACTCGTCGGACGGCTTAATTCTGGAGCGTTGCCGGTTCCGATACATATCATCTCACAGCAGTCTGTTGAAGCAACACTCGGACAGGACTCTCTTGGAAAAAGTTTACACGCAGCACTTCTCGGATTTTTAGTTGTTGCACTCTTCATGATTCTTTGGTATCGCTTGCCGGGCCTGATTGCGGTGCTGGCATTGACCATTTATGTTTCGGTTGTTCTCTTTATCTTTAAACTTATTCCGGTAACGCTTTCATCTGCCGGTATTGCCGGATTCGTTCTTTCGCTTGGCATGGCGGTTGATGCAAATATTCTTATATTTGAGCGCTTCAAAGAAGAGATCCATCGGGGAAGGAATTTATATGATGCTTCGCACGAAGGGTTCACGCGCGCGTGGACTTCTATTCGAGATTCGAACGTTTCAAGCCTTATTACTGCCGGCATTCTCTACTGGCTTGGCACAAGCATTGTAAAAGGATTTGCGCTTACTCTTGGTATCGGCGTTTTGATAAGTATGTTTTCCGCAATCACCGTATCGCGAACATTCTTATTTTCGCTGATGAGCCCGCGCATGACGAAATTCAGGATATTATTTTTAAGCGGAATCTCGCACTAATAGTTCCATGAACATCATTCCTAATCGAAAAATTTTCTACTGGCTTTCGGGGACGCTCATTGCGGTAAGCATCATACTGTTCGCGGTATTCGGTTTGAAAGAGGGAATAGATTTTACGGGGGGCTCCCTTCTTGAGGTTGAATACGCGGGAACCCGGCCCGATTCGGAAACGGTCCGGAACGCAATAGCGCCACTCGGGCTCGGAAACGTCCTGATACAGGAAACAGGCGACACGGGCGTTATTCTGCGATTCAGAGATGTTGATGAACAGACTCATCAAAAAATCCTCGGCGTTCTTAACGAAGGATCCCAAGCAAGCGCCAATGCTCCGGGTATCCACCAGAAGCGGTTTGATACTATCGGTCCGACAGTCGGACGGGAACTTCGCCAGCGTTCACTTCTTGCGATTCTTTTGGTTCTCGTACTTATTCTTATATATATTGCGTGGGCGTTCCGAAAAGTTTCCAAACCTGTAGCTTCGTGGAAATATGGAGTCGTAGCGCTTGTAGCACTTTTCCATGACGTCTTTATTCCGACAGGAGTTTTCGTATTTTTGGGAAAATTTTACGGAGTTGAAGCTGATACGCTTTTTGTAACCGCGGTCTTGACAGTTTTAGGGTTTTCCGTTCATGATACCATCGTGGTGTTTGACAGGATTCGCGAAAACCTGAAAAAGGGCGCTATGCGCGAGATGCTCTTTGCAGATGTTGTTGAGATGAGCGTTCAGGAAACCATTATCCGTTCAATAAATACCTCATTTACCGTCCTTCTTTCCCTTTTGGCGGTGTTCCTTTTTGGGGGTGAGTCGGTCAAATACTTTACACTGGCCTTGATTATTGGCGTGGTAGTTGGTACATATTCATCAATATTCATTGCAAGCCCTCTTTTGGTCACATTGCATTTGTATAGTTCAAAAAATGCAGAGCCTATCAAAAAAACCAGTAAATAAGCCATTTTTTAGATTCGAGGGCTTAAAAAAGCCCAAAAACTTGACAAGCTCTTGACTTTTATTTTAAATGTTATAAACTAATAGTAACACGGTTCTGCCCGGATTTATCAAAAGAAACTGGCAGCCGGCTAAGGTCACATGAACCCAATTTCACTCCCGGTGCATCCGAAGGATGCAACCGCAAAAATATTAAAGTCTATTTCAAATAAACGAGCAGAAGATGTCCTGAATCGGCGTTTTGGCATTCGCGGCAAAAAGCATACGCTTGAAGCCATCGGGAAGCAGTACGGCATTACTCGCGAACGTGTTCGCCAGATCGAGGAAGCGGCCATGAAAAGCCTTGCGGAAAATGATTCCGTGAAAGCGGAGCTTGTCAGCATTACTCCGCAACTGAAAGAGCACTTGCAAAACCACGGTGGGGTTTCGGAGGAGGGACGCTACTTTTCAAGCGTTGCAGACGAGAAATATCACCCGCATCTTAACTTCCTGCTTCTTCTCGCGCGTCCGGTTTCCCGAAAAGAAGAGGATGAAAAGCACCACAACCGCTGGTATGTGGCAGACGAAACCCTCGCAAAAGCAGAAACGGTTGTCCATCGGGTCATGAATGAGCTTGATGACAAAAAGAAAGTTGTTTCTGAATCAGACCTTTGGAACATGTTTGAACGCCACACACGCGAAGTATTTGGCTTCTCAAAGGACGAAAAGGCGGTCAAGTCATATATGAGCATTGCAAAATCCATTGCTAAAAACCCCTACGGAGAGTACGGACTCGTCCACTGGCCGGAAATAAATCCTGTTGGTGTTCGCGACAAAGCGTATGTAGTTTTGACCAAGATCGGGAAACCTCTCCACTTCACGGATGTTGCAAAGCAAATTAATAAGGTTGGCTGGTCACGAAAGCGCTCCGCACACCCCCAGACGGTTCATAACGAGCTCATTAAAGATAGCCGCTTCGTGCTCGTCGGCAGAGGAATGTATGCACTCAAAGAATGGGGATACGAACCGGGAACGGTAAAAGACGTGTTACTCTCGGTTATGAAGTCCGCAGGCAAACCGCTTTCGAAAGAAGAGATTATCAAACGCGTCGGAGAAAAGCGAATTGTCAAAGCCAACACCGTTCTTCTGAATCTTCAGGATAAGAAAAAGTTTAGGAGGATTGATACCGGATATTCGTTGGTGTAAGAAGATTTATATTGGGTAAATGCCGCCTTCGGGCGGCATTTGTGTTTTTAAAAACATACGGCAAGCTTCCGAAAGCAGTTGCCAGTCTGTAAAAGGAGATTGCGGTGAGTGGAGACCTTAAGGATGTCGCTTTCGACTTTGTTGAAAAGGATCCGATTTCAAACAAGCAGAAGCTTGCGAGATGGTTTGGCGTTGCGCTGGTCGTGGTTGATCGGTGGGCGAGCGGCATCGCGGCCAGTCTTTGACACAAGAATGTATTATACGGTTTATAACAAGGCAAAAAGGCGAGTAATATCGCCTTTTATTCTTGTGTGTAAATACCAAAAGAGTTGACAAATAGAACAAATATATGCTATAATATTAGAGATTGCGACATCCTACCTCTCATGCTTATTGCATTGGCAGAATAAGGTTGCGAGTGTGGGTCGGCAACGCCCAGCCCCGTCAAGGCTCTGGCGCCAGACATCCTATTCAAGAGACCGTCGCGACGGTCTCATCTTTAATTCTGTAATTTTGGTGGTATAATCATCTATATGCCCTCGACAGATTTTCTTGATGTAATAAAAGCCTTTTGGCCGTACATGGTACTTACGTGGTGGTTTTGGCTTCCCCCGGTTCTTTGCTACGGCGCATGGGAGTCCTGGAAATATTATCTGAAGAAGCGCTATTTTGCCGGACTTAGCTGGGTGCTTCTTGAGGTAAGAATCCCGAAAATGATCGCAAAGCCGCCTCAAGCCATGGAGCAGATATTTGCGGGCTTGCACGCGGGATTTCGCCATTTTGATTTTGAGGAAAAATACTGGCTTGGGCTTCAAACTGACTTTTTTTGCTTTGAGATTGTAAGCGTTGGCGGAAGATTGCATTTTTATGCATATGTCCCGACTCAATATCGGAATCTTTTTGAGTCCCTTGTGTACTCCCAATATCCGGAAAGCGAGATCAAGGAGTCCGAAGATTATCTAGCCAGAGTTCCCGACGACATTCCGAACGAGACCTGGAACTTGTACGGCTCGGAGTTTGCGCTTGCAAAACCAGATCCGTACCCGATACGAACATATAAAGAGTTTGTTATTGAAGACATTTCTTCAAAAGAGGAAATGAGAAAAGTTGACCCGCTTTCGGCACTTGCTGAAGTTTTAGCAAAGATAAAACCCAACGAAATTGTCTCAATCCAGCTTTTAATACGGCCGGTGGGAGACGACTGGAAAAAAGAGGGGGAGAGACTTGTGGCAAAGATGATTGGAAAGGAAATTCCAAACGAAACCAGCGGCTTGGCAAAATTTCTTTCAGGTGTTCAATTTAAGAACCCACTAGAAAGTTTTGGCGAAGCGGTCTCCGCTCATCCCTATAGAGAACTCGAGGTTGGCAAAGAAAAATCGAGGCGTGAAGGAACACTCATGCAACATCTTTCGCCGGGCGAAAAAGATGTTGTTACTGCGATTGGTCGTAATATTACAAAGCTTGGTTTTGAAACCGTGCTTCGCTTTGCATATATTGGGCGGACCGACGAGTTCGATATGATGAATTTTGCCGCGATGAATGGTGTGCTTCGCCAGTTCAACACTCAAGACCTGAACAGTTTTAAGGTCCAGACAAAAGCGCTTACAACAGGCAAATGGTATAACCCCTGGAGAGCCCGCGTCAAAGTAAAGCGGAAAAGGATATTTTTCAGGTATGTACGTGGACGGAAGCCCTTCTCAGATATTCGCCTCTTAAGGTCAAAGCCGTTTGTCTTTAATATTGAAGAGCTTGCAACTATTTACCACTTCCCGGGAGAGACGGTCGGAGCATTCACGACGCAGCGTGTTGAAGCAAAAAGGGGAGAACCGCCGGCAGATTTGCCAATGTAATTTTTTTATGCTATAATATAGTAAAGGAAAAACGCGCATACGAACGTGCGCGCGAGTTCTCGCATGACGAACGAAGACGGCGAAATAACATATTTTGCAGAATCAAACTTCCGCAACCAGCGGAGGCGTTTTGGTATTCAGCGCGTTGATCGCAGGAAGCACATGTACGTCATCGGAAAGACCGGCATGGGGAAAACGACCCTTCTTGAGAACATGGCAATCCAGGATATCCAGTCCGGAAGGGGGCTTGGCATTGTGGACCCGCACGGAGAATTTGCAGAAAAAATGGTGAGCTTTGTTCCAAAGGAGCGCATTAAAGATGTTATTTATTTCAACCCTTCTGATACCGAGTTTCCGATCGCCTTTAACCCAATGGAGAAAGTCGGACTGGAGCAGCGGCATCTTGTCGCCTCGGGGCTTTTGGGAGTTTTTAAGAAGATATGGCCGGACGTCTGGTCGGCGCGCATGGAGTACCTCTTATCAAACGCAATTCTTTCTCTTCTGGAAATTGAAGGCTCAACGCTTCTTGGCATCAACCGCATGTTTGCGGAAAAAGATTTCCGGAAAACGATTGTGAACCAGCTGACTGACCCGGTCGTGAAAGCATTCTGGACAAAAGAGTATGCGTCATATCAAGAGCGTTTCGCGACAGAGGCTTCAGCCGCAATTCAGAATAAAGTCGGGCAATTCGTATCAAACCCGCTTATTCGGAACATCATCGGGCAGGCGGATTCCTCATTCGATATCCGGAAAGTAATGGACGGGCAAAAAATTCTCATTATGAATCTTGCCAAAGGGAAGATAGGAGAAGAAAACTCGCGTCTTTTGGGAGCGATGCTTGTGACTAAAATATATCTTACCGCAATGACCCGTGTTGATATTCCGGTGGAAGAAAACAGGAAGGACTTTTACCTCTATGTCGACGAGTTTCAAAATTTCGCCACGGAGTCGTTCGCGAGCATTCTTTCTGAGGCCCGCAAATACCGGCTGAATCTCATTTTGGCGCATCAATATATTGCCCAGATGGATGAAACGGTGCAGGACGCGGTCTTCGGCAATGTTGGCACAATGGTATGCTTTCGCGTGGGGGCGCAGGATGCCGAGCTCCTTGAGAAAGAATTCGGTCCGGAGTTCATGGCGCTTGACCTTGTTAATCTCGGATTTGCCCAGATATATCTCAAACTTATGATAAGCGGAGTCGCCTCCCGCCCTTTTTCAGCAACTACGCTGGCGCCGTATCCCATGCAGAAAGATATCAGTAAAGAAGAGATTATTTCGGCATCACGTGAAAAATACGGTCTTGAGCACTCAAAGGTTGTTGAAAGAATCGTCGAATACTTCGCACAGGGTAAAAAGGAAGAAGTGCTAAACACTGAAGGGGGAGAGGTTTTAGCCGAAGAAGAAAGACCGCGGCGGGAACGGAGAGACCGTGACGGGGAGCCGAGAAAGAAACTTTTTGAAGCGCATTGCATTGTTGATGGGAAAGTTACGATGGTGCCGTTTGAGCCGGACGGCAGGCGTCCAGTATACTGCCAGGAGCATCTTGAAATGCTGAAGCAGGGAACCCTCCCGCCTCCGGAAAGAGTAAACGTTCAACGGCAAGAGCGCCAGGAGCAGCCACCGCACCATTCCCACGAAGAAATTCCTCAGCGGGAAAAAATTGATGCAGAGTTGCGAGTGCCAGAACAAAGCGGAGGGTGGACGTCTTCGCGAAGCGAGAGAAATGAGGACTCTGTGCCCCAGAGAAGGACTGAGCCGCCTCGGCATGATTCTCCGCGTCGGGAGATACCACAGCAAAACCGCGAACGATTCCGCCCCATACCGCCGCCAATTAGAATGAATCGTCCCGTGCTTCGCCACGATATTACTCAGCGCCCTCTTTCTTTAGCCGATCTTCCGAGGAATGAACGTCAGAGACCCAACCATCATAATGGGGAACAAGCTGAAGAAACCGACGTTGCTGTAAAAAAAGTTTCCGATACGACAGACCTTAAAACGCTACTCAATAAATTTTTAAAGGAAAAAGCGGAAAATAAAAATCCCGAACCGCAGGTATATAAAACAAGCGCAGAAAAAAACGGAGATACCGAATCCGGTGTCATACGCCCCGGAGAGTCGATAAAGTTCTAAAAAACATCCCGCTTGATGCAGGATGTTTTTTGATTTGCATTGTTGTTTAATGTAAATAGTGTTTCTACTATTTTTTAGGTGTTTTATATTCGTACGAGAGTGCATTCACTTCCGCGGTATCATATATCCGTATTCCGTCGTCAAACCAAAGGACAAATTCAGCAATACTGGCATCCAACACCGCACGGCTGCATATCGTACACTGCAGACGTGTTGATTTTTTTTGTTCTCCTGCCTCATCTACTCTCGTAAAATATATTCTGCTTCCCTGCATATTCCTTCCATTTTTCAGTGCATCCATTATCGCGCGTTGTTCGGCATGGATACAGCAGGTTCTATCATGGCGAAAACCTGTCGGAATTTCGTATTCATCTAAACACGTACGGAACTCAGCATTATTTTGGGGAGGGGAATTAAATCCGCGGGCAATAATTTCGCCGTCTTTTACAATGACCGAACCGCAATGGGCTCTCAAGCATAACGATTGGGCGGCCGTTTTTGCAGCTTCGGCAAAAAATTTTGATAGTCCCTGTTCTTCCGCGGGTAAAGCTATGCGCATAATTTCTTTTTTAAGCTTTTTCGACTCGTTCCGTATATTCGCCGATCTCGGTATTTACCCTCACGATATCCCCCTCTTCGATAAATAGGGGAACATCAAGTGTTGCTCCGGATTCTAACGTTACAATTTTTGTTCCGCTTTGCGCGCGGTCCCCTTTAACGCCTGGCGGAGCTTCGGTAACCTTGAGTTCAATTTTGATGGGAGGTTTTATCGAAAGTATCTTTTCCTCGTAGACAACGGCTTCGCATTCGGTATTCGGCTTAAGCCAGCGCACGATATTTCCAACCCTTTCTTCTTCAAGTGGAAAACGCTGCGAAGGATTTGCCGGATCGACGAACACATGCTCTCCGCGGTGAGAGTAAAGAAATTTTATTTTCTTTTTTTCAATATCGGCCTCCTGGAATGAATCGGATTGCTTGAAGTTTCTGGAGACTACCTGCCCCGTGATGAGATTTTTAAGCCGTGTTTGAACAGATGAGCCGCCTCTTCCCATGTGAAGATGTTTTACATCAAGAGCCTCAAGGAGAGAGCCATCCATGAGGAATATCGAACCGTTTTTTAGATCATTCATTGACAGCATACCTATCTTATATAATCAAAATTTCTAAACTCGTCAATAGTGGAGTGCACATATGTATAGTTTGAATACTAGCCTAACTATTTGGATGGTAGGATA
The DNA here is from genome assembly GCA_001820685.1 of Candidatus Sungbacteria bacterium RIFCSPLOWO2_01_FULL_47_32. Classification (GTDB taxonomy): domain Bacteria; phylum Patescibacteriota; class Minisyncoccia; order Sungbacterales; family GWA2-42-14; genus GWA2-47-10. Next base: position 55,988 of record MHQP01000039.1, read on the forward strand.
AAAAATGATAAATAAAGAAGCCAAAAACCGAAAATTTGGTATGTATGTTTATCAAGCTTTAGTAATTATCCTAGTAACCTTTAAAAATGAATAATTTTCTACCAGAGAGTAGTGTAAATAAATCATTTTCACTGAAATTTTAAGCAGAATTATTTGAGGGCGGTCTTATCCACACCCATAGAGCACTATAATATAGTGGTAATGTTAAAATACTTATATCAATTCTTACATCTTTATCTATACCTGACCTGTCGGATTTTTTTAACTAATTTCGAAGAAAAAATTTGGGAGGGGTTTCAACAAAGAAAATTTTTCTATCAGCAATTTTTGCGATAACGGCATCGCAGTTTTTTCTTTTAACATATTTAATTTCTGCTAACGCGGCAGACACCGGGGTTCCGCAAATTTTAAGCTATCAGGGGCGGTTAACAAACTCCTCCGGCTCTCTTCTCGGAGGCGCTGCTCCGGGTACAACTTTTTATCTCAGGTTCTCTCTTTGGACAACTGCATCAGTCGGAGGAGGAGGACAACTATGGCCGATGGCTTCAAGCACCCCATGCGCACATTCTCTCCCTGTCATTGACGGTGTTTTTAATGCGGGCATTGGCGATACGCTTGAATGTTCCGATGTCCTCAATTTTAACTTTGAGGATACGAACTCAGTATATCTCCAAGTTGATGTTTCGTCGGATAATCTTTCATTCGAAACGCTTTCTCCCCGCCAGCGCGTCGATTCTTCTGGGTTTGCAATCAATGCGGCTACATTGCGGGGGCGTGTTCCGGGAAATACTCCGAATACGCTGTTGCGGCTGGACTCAACCGGAGGATACACGATAGTCGGGAACATGGGAGTTGATACGCTTTCCGGATTTAACGGAAATCTTTTAAGTCTTCAGACTGCAAGCACAACCCGTTTTAAGGTAGATCAGGGCGCGCGCGTTACAATTGGTACTGATACCTCCTCGGGTCTCTCGCAGTTAACGGTAGTTTCAACTTCGAGCGCGTCCATACCCCTGACTCTTCAGGGTTTTTCCGGGCAGTTGTCAAACTTGTTTCAGATTGCTTCTTCGTCCGGGGCAAATCTTGTTATGATTTCAAGCGGTGGCAACCTTACGGTTACCGGTTCAACAACCATAAGCGGTGTTATTAATGCATCCGGAGGGATAAATCTTTTAAGTATTCTGAATTGTAATGGCTCTGGGCTACTCGAAACAAATTCTTCCGGCGGAATTCAGTGTGGTGTTGACGACATCGGTAGTGGCGGGTCGGGGGACACAGTATTTGATCCCATAAACGGGGCTATCCGGCTCACGACCTCAACCGTTCGCGTCGGTTTTGGAACGACTACGCCTTATGCAAAACTTTCCATCCAGGGGAATACTAACGGAACCCCTTCAACAACCGTTGCGATCCTTCCTGCCTCCGGGCAAGCTGCGAACATTCTTGATATTTATACGACGGCAGGCGTTTTAAATACTGTTATCGATTCTTTAAATAGGTTTGGTCTCGGAACGACTTCTCCGGGATTTACACTTAGCGTTGCGGGGACTCTCGGCGTTACGGGGACCTCTTCTCTTCAAGGCGCAGAGGCAATTTTTATTAATGACACCGGAAATCTTCTTGTCGGCGGAACAGTAAGCATTACGGGTTCAAGCACCATTCAGGGAGAACTGAACGTCGGAGCGACATCAACCCTCTCGGGAATTCAAAACACCGGTTTCATCACGACAACCGGGAATATCAACGCCCAAAACTCCATTACCGCTGGAGCCACATCAACATTTACCACAGGGATAACGGCAGGCTTTCTTACCTCAACCGGAAACATATTCGTACAGGGCGTCGCGAATCTCGGAACAACAACGGCAAACGCCTTCATCGGAACGAACACAGGAACCTCAACCATCGCAGGCAAACTTGAAGTGAACGGAATCATCCTTGCGGAGTCGGGGCAGCGAGTGTGCACAGCTTCGAACGGGGCATGTCCTGCCGGCGGTTCAGGCACTGTTTCTCCGGGAACAACCAACCGCCTTGCCTACTACACCGGAGGAAGCACCGTCAGCTCCGCAAATTCCTTCATCATCGACGCGGCCAACGGCTCAACCACATTCCCGATATTAAACGTCGGAACCCTTACCGCAACCACCGGCACATCATTCATTTCTTCCCTTACTCTCGGCACTCCGCTCGGAGTATCAAGCGGAGGAACCAACGCGTCAGCCTTCTCAAACGCAACCCTTGTTTCTTTCGACGGAACGCGCCTCATTGGAACCTCAAGCCCGTCGGTTTCTTTCA
>MHQP01000040.1 GCA_001820685.1 Candidatus Sungbacteria bacterium RIFCSPLOWO2_01_FULL_47_32
CGTGGCACCTGAATTTCGCGGGACGGCGTATAGTATGTATAATGCATTTACCGGACTAGCACTTCCTTCGGCAAGCCTTGTTTTCGGATACCTTACCGACCGGCACGGGTTTCAGACGGCATTTCTTTACGGCTCGTTCCTTTCGCTTCTTGCCCTTCTCGTCTTTTTGACACTGAGAGTTGCAAAGCGGCGATACGTTACGGCGTAATGAATATATGCGCCCTAACTGGGCCCAGCATACTGTCGATTTTTTTATTTTCAAAAAACATTTATACTTATCACTATGGTGTCTAAAGGCGCAGGAATCGGATATCGGCGTTCAAAAAACCCCCGGAACGGGGCCAGTTTTGACTGGGGGGGTTTTCTCTACGTGGTAAAGTTTGTGTTTGTCTTCATCGCCTTTTTTATCGCAGGACAAGGAATTATTCGGGAGATTCCGGAGCTTTTTATTGTCGAGTCTCCCGAGCTTATTTTCAATCTCGCTCTTTCGAAGGCTCCGGTCTATCGGAAACTTCCGGAGGGAGCGATCCTTTTTTCGGCGCCCGAGCGCGTCAAAAGAACAAAACACGACTTGATCGCACGCGCGGAAAATTTCATATACGCCGATATATCTGTTATGGCCTTGTCCGTATACCGGAACGGCAAAGTTGCAACATCGGTTCCCATAAACGCAATCGGCAAAGAGGGCAGTTTTTTTGAGACGCCAAACGGCCAGTATAAGATACTTTCAAAAGAGAAGAATCACTTTTCGACCATCGGCAGTGTCTGGATGCCCTGGAGCATGAATTTTTTCGGGAATTACTTTATTCACGGCTGGCCGTATTATCCGGGCGGTAAAGCGGTGGCCGATTCATTTTCCGGAGGATGCATTCGACTTACGACAGAAAACGCCAAGGAAATCTTTGACCTTGCGGAAAAAGGCGAAACTGTTCTGGTGTACGATCCGAACGCTCCGGGAATGAGCGACTTTACATATTTTGAAAAAATAAAGCCGGGACACCCGCGCGTACGTGTGCCGGACATATCGGCAGTATCTGCTCTTGCTGCGGATACTGAAACCGGAGAGATACTATTCGCAAAAAACAAGACGGAGATACACCCCATCGCTTCCATAACAAAACTCATGACGGGACTTGTGGCGCTCGAGACGATAAACCGCTTCAAGACTCTTGCGATGGATTCGGCCTCTCTTTCGGCGTACGGAAACTCGGCCGGCCTTAAAGCGGGCGAGAAACTGACAAGCGAAGAATTTCTTTATCCGCTCATGCTCGCGTCCTCCAATGATGTTGCCGAGCTTTATAAAAGGACTGTTCCCGGTTTTATCGGCGTCATGAACGAAAAAGCGCGCGCCATCGGGCTCCAGAATACATTTTATGAAGATCCAAGCGGGATGAGCCCGAAAAATGTTTCCACTGCGGAAGATCTCTTTAAACTTTTGACATACATACAAAATTCAAAAAAACCTTTATTTAATCTCACGGCACTTCCGTCAAAAACCCTTGTTACGTCGGGAAAATCGCGAAAGCACATGTGGAATAACGTCAATTGGCCGGCGGACGACGAGCAATTCGTCGGAGGAAAGGCCGGTCTTACGGATGAGGCCTTGCAGACGATGGCGGGAATATACCGTGTTCATATTTCGGAATTTGGAGACCGCGAGGTCGCCATTATAGTTCTGGGGTCGTACGATCGTGTAAAAGACGTGCGCGCCATCATTGGATTCCTTGAGAAACAATTCGTATACGGAAGCGTTATCGCGAAAGTGAAGCAGTCGCACGTCATTGAAGCGGGAGCGAATGTGTATGAAGCGTTGAAATATTTCCGGTAGCGAATTACTCACGATGAATAAAAAAGCCGTCCCTCTAAAATACGGAACGGTTTTATGCTATGGGTCCGTCATTGTTTGCGAATTACGAACGCATCTCGGGCGTAGCATTCGGTTTTTTAGGATCTGCGGTTTCTTTTATCAAATAGCTGGCCAAATCCTATGCCAATGATGGCGGCTCCTAGGTAAAAAATGGAGAGAGGCCCTGAAAAGAACAAGGCAGCGCATATATAAAGTCCTCCGGCAACCCCGATAACTCCGATAACGCGCCTCATAAACCCTCCCGGCAGGAAAAGGCCGACAACGCTTACTAGAACGAGTGCTATCGCGAGTGTAATAACGACTACGTTGCTGCTATTCATGTGGCGTCTCCAGTATGGGGTGGTCTGCTTTTTTATAGCATGGGAATATTTTTAACGCAAGACAACCCCTTCTTTTTCTCTCCGGAACAGGTATACTGAATAGTATATTTGTAACATGCATTTCTTTGGGCCATCAGCGCATCACGCCGGCCTCGGAATGCTTCACGAGCATATGGTAAAGGTAGGACAACAATTTCCCGACTTCACTCTTCACGGATATTGCGGAGGGGAGACCCGGGACTATACGATTTCAAAATATAAAGGAAGATGGCTGGTGCTTTTTTTCTATCCGCTTGATTTTACGTTCGTCTGCCCGACGGAAGTAAAAGGATTTAACGACCACTTTGACGAGTTCCAGAAGGCAAAGGCGGATATTCTTGGCGTGTCTGTCGATTCGGTTCACTCTCATAACGCATGGGTAATGCACGAATTCGGGGGGAAGCTTAATTACCCGCTCTTGTCCGACTTCAATAAAGAAATTACCGAGCTTCTTGGGATTGATACGACAGACTCGGGCGGCCTTGTAGCGCTTCGCGCAACATTCATCGTCGACCCGAAAGGCATTCTCCGCTATATGGTCGTTTCAGACAACAATGTTGGGCGCTCCGTTTCGGAAACGCTCCGTGTCGTAAAAGCGCTTCAGACAGGCGGACTTTGTCCGGTTGATTGGAAACCCGGGGAAAAACTTTTGAAAAAATAATCTGAAATATCCGCTCCTTTGCTTAGGGCGGATTTTTTGACAAAGGAAAAAACATTTGGTATGCTGATACCGGCGTTCTTTGGTTTGGGAGGGTTCCAATGCCGTTTATGCTGAAGATATTTTATACAGTCTTTTTTTTGGGAACGCTGGGGATCACCGCATTCGGCTTTGATTCTTTGTATCCGGTTCGTAAACAGATATGGTTTTTGCTTACTGGAAAAGCGACGGGACTGACAGCGACCGAGGGACTTTTTGTTTTTCTCGGCGGCATAGGGCTGCTCTTTATGGTAATAGCGGGATTTTTTGCTGATAAGAGATATTTTTCAAAGAAGAATCCGTCAAAGTAAAAAATCAAACCGTCCGGTTCGGGCGGTTTTTTATTGACAAACAAGCAAATTGGGTTTATACTAGTCACGAGGGAAAAGTTTTTGCCGGAGGCAACAAGAGTGATCTTCTTCAGACGGATGCTCTATGTTCTTATCAGTATTTTGACAATAAGCGTTATTGCCGGAAGCCCGGTCCTTGCGCTCAGCGGTCTTGGCGGGGGGTGGCTTGGACTTTTACAGTTCATTACAGGTCTTGTTCTCTTTGGGTTTGGGTTGTATCTGATTAACGTAGTTTACGTTGGGGAACTTTTGTATACGTCAAAACTGGTTGGAGGAATTTTGCTTGCGCTCCTCGGGGTGGCGCTTTCTCTTCTCCCTATTCTTATGCTCATTTCCTTGATGTTTTTTTCTGATGATGCCGGTGATCGTAGTGGCTTCCTTCTTCTTATGGGTTCTATCGTGTGGGGAGTGTTCGGGTGGCTCTTTATCATGCTTTCGCTTGCGTGTTTCGAAAGTGCCGGAGTAAAATGGGTTAAAAATTTAACCGCTTATGAATAGCGGTTTTTTTTATTCACCTCGGGTTAGCCGCGGTAGAGTGCGCGTGTTCTATCTAGCATTGTGCTGAAGGAAAATGATTCGCGGATCTTTTCTCTTGCGTGCGTGCCGAGCTCTGCTCCTTTTGCAGGGTCTTCCATAAGCTGGTTCACCGCCTTCGAGAGGCCTTTAGCATTTTTGGGTTCGACAAGTATTCCATCCTTTCCGTTTTCAATAATATCGGGTATGCCGCCGACATGTGAAGCGATAATGGGGAGTTCGGCCAACCCTGCCTCAAGAAGGGCATACGGAAGGCCTTCTTTTATTGACGGGAACATAAAAAGATCAAAGGCTTTTAGGAGGCTGCCTGCGTTCTCTTTGAATCCTGTAAAATAAACCCGGTCTCGCACGCCGAATTTTACTGCGGTGGTTTCAGCTTCGTGTTTTTCCTCTCCGTCTCCGAGAAGAACGAGTTTTACGTTCTGCGGAAGTCTTGCTAATGCTTCGACGGCATACTGGGTTCCCTTGTTCTTTGTAAATTCGGTAATGCATCCGACCACAAAAGAATTTTCGGGCACTTCAAGTCCGAGTTCGCGCCTCGCCTCTGCGCGTGCGGCAAAAACAACGGACTCTTCATCAATGCCGTTCGGAATGAAAATAAATTTTCTTTTTGAGATAAGCGGAAAAATTTGAGATGCCTTGAAATCAAATTTTGAAAGAATGATCGTATAGTGTGAAAGAAGCGAAGTAATCCATGACGCAAGCCAAATGAGGCTGTTCGCGATACTTCCGCGTTCTTCATAAAACGGCCATCCGTGCGCTGTGAAAATGATAGTGGGAACTCGCGCGATACGCCCCGCAATAGCGCCCAGAAGCCCGATCTTTGAGCTGTTTAAATGGATGACATCAGGACGCTCGCGCCAGAGCATACGGACAAGCTCCCTGAATGCGCGGAGCTCGTCTGCTATCCTGACACGCTTTTCGAGGTGGGGAATGCGCATGGTGCGGATGTTTTGCTCTCCAAGACGCGAAAAAAGGTTGCCCGATCCTCCTGCCGCAACCATGGTATCAAACGTTTCTTGAGGAAGATGCGTTGCTAGATCGAATACATAGCGTTGGGCCCCTCCCCAGTTCGATTTTGTTATGATATAGAGTATCTTTATTTTTGCCATATATACCTTTGATACTACCCATGAAGGGCGGATTCAAGTTATTAACACAACTTTCTGACCGGTAATTAATTCATAAAATTTCTCAAGCGGGGTATGGAATCCCAATGCTTTTCTTGGCCG
>MHQP01000041.1 GCA_001820685.1 Candidatus Sungbacteria bacterium RIFCSPLOWO2_01_FULL_47_32
TTCTTAAGTTTTTCGGTTTTTCAGTTCTTGTGCGGAGCACAAGACATGAATAGAGTTTTGGCTGCTCCCCGTTCGCTCGCCACTACTAGGGGAATGGACTAGGATTTTGAACCCATAGCTTGTAGCTTCCTAAGCAATTTGGAAGAATCACCCAAAAAATTAGAAATTTTTCGGGGACCCGTTTACCAAACCGCCTAAAAAGCTAAGAAGCTAGAAGTCAAAAAACTAGCGCTTGTTTTCTTTTCCTCATGCTACTGAGATGTTTCACTTCGCATGGTTACCGCACCCATACACCACGTATGAGAGCATCCAAGGTTTACTTGGACAGGTTTCCCCATTCGGACATCCCCGGATCAAAGCTTGTTTGCCAGCTCCCCGAGGCGTTTCGCCGGCTCCTGCGTCCTTCGTCGGCTTCTTGTGCCAAGGCATTCACCGTACACCCTTATCGGTGTTTTAGATTGTATCTTCGACAAACCAGAGAATCTGAGTCCCGGGCTTATCGAAGAATTGACTAGCAGCTTGCAACTGCTAGATTTGCTTGATTGTTTTTTGTCCACAAAAACCTCTTAGGAAATTTTTGCGGACATGCCGTTCACCCCGTTAGCATTCTCGCGCTTGAGACGCGAAATCACTAACGGAATGACTCCCGTTAAAAAGATTTTAACAGGGTTCACTCAACCCGCCCAAAATTTCTTAAGGAAATTTTTGGCGGATCAATACTCGTCAAATGTTCGACTGATACTTTGACGAGTAGTATTCAGTTGTTAAAGTTCTTTCCCGCTCTATCCCGACCTCCAACGAACTGGAGAGCTCGGAACACCGACCGAAACGCCGGAGCCTACTACATCCTTACTTCCGCAGTCCACCGCTCTCCCAAAGACGAGGCCTCTTATTAAATTAGGCTGCCTTGGAAGCGGTGAACCGCAGAAACAAGCGCCGAAGGCGCGCAGTCCTCCGAAGCTGCCTACTTCGCCGAAGTGGCTAGCCGACTCCGCCATAGTAGCTTACGGCTACGACGGCTGGACGAAGGCTGAATTATGCGAAGGGGGACAAGCACCGCGCTTCGCGCACTAAAGAACCAAAAAACTAAAGAACTGAAAAACTGACAAGCACTGGCTGGTTCTTAAGTTCTTAGGTTCATACGTTTTTACGTTCGTGAAAGGTACAAAAAACCGCCCTTACAGGCGGGCCATCTAGGTTCAAGCACAACAATCCCTAGCTAGTTCATAACCGCCTGGTGTTTGTGAAAAGTAACGTGTTGTTTGTCATATTTCGCTGTTTAAGTGGATTGACTATGTCTATTGCATCCCTATTATACCGCTTTTTTGGATGCCCGTCAACCTCATTAGCTTGTATCTACTAATTTAAACGATCCTGAAAAGACTGTCAACCCCCACACCACAACTTGAGTTTGGTGTGGGGGCCTCTGGTCAAAAGGTAAAATTTATGGTATAATAATAATACATAAAAAATGCGTGGCAGAAAACTACCGCTGAAACAAAAAATCTGGAGGCCAGCCTAAGGCTGGTCCGCCTAGGGCGGAAAACAAAAATCAAATGGAAAAAATAATCGACTATATCAACCAGTGCCTCGCTTTGGGTTTGACGAGAGACGCGATCGATATCGAACTCGTTCGGGCGGGCTGGAGCGATGAGGAAATCACGATTGCCTGGACAAAGATCCCGGCTCCCAAGCCCATAGAAACTTCGGAGACTCAAGAGTCCCAAGGCATCTTGGGCGGATTTCTCGATCGTTTTCGATTCTCTCATAAATTTATTCTGATCGCCGGCATCACGGTCGGAGTTTTGATACTCGGTGCTGGCGGGGTTTTTGCCTATTCGCAATTCGCTTCGAGCCCGGAAAAAATCTGGGAACAGGCCATACAAAATACCCGCGCCCTTCAGAGCGGCCACCTGAAAATATCCGGCTCCTATACCGACAATCTCGCTTCCAACGCCCAGGTTGAGCTCAACGGAGACTTTTTCGGTAACGTCGAGAATTTGAGCATCACCATCCGGGCCGACGTTGACCTAAGGAACGCTCAGAGCGCCGACCCGGATTTCGCGGTCAACGGCACTGCTGGTTTCAATGTAGCGGGTTTCAGCGTGGGCGCGGATTTTGAAGCGCGCAAAGTCGCGAAAAATCTTTATTACAAAATCCGCAACAACTTCCTCGGAGTGCTCCTCGGGGAGTTTGGCTCCGCAGAAGAACAGCAGTCCGACTGGCTGAAGATCAATCTATCAGCCGCGCCTGAGGATGCCGGAGGGGATGCAACCAAGAAATTCAGCGAAGCGCAAATCCAAGAACTGCGCGGTGTGCTGGGGGTGATGCGGGCGGTCAAGATGGATAAATTGATCGGCAAGGAAATGCAAAACGATGAAGAAATCTACCACTACCAGGCATCGGTCGACAGGGAGGCATTGAGTAGCGGTATTCAGAAAATCATCGACATTCTTGGTAAAAATGCAGCGGAGCCCATCGATCCCGCTGCCTTGATGGGAAAATTTGAAATCAGGAAATTGGAAGTCTGGGTGAGCAAAAAAGACAAACAAATCCAAAGGATTGCTCTGGAAACCACGATGCCTTCAATTATGGCACGCCGCTTTGCTGCCCTAGAGGTAATGGATAGTACGGTTGGTGTCAAAACCCGCGATGCCAGGAGGCTAGTTGATGTCCAACAGATAATGACTGCCCTCGAACTTTTTTTCAATGATAACGGCCATTATCCATTGGCTAAAAACGGCTTACCCGACCCAGAGGACGGCAACCCAAAATTTTCGACCTTGATGAGTACCGTGCCAAATGCTCCCACCCCGCCCGACGGGGACTGTTCAGCCCAGGACAATTACTACTGGTATGAACAACTCGAGGACGGCCAAAACTACCGAGTTGCGTTTTGTCTGGGCTATGACACAAATGGAATATACGGAGGGAAAGTGACGGCTGGCCTCTCGGGAATCTCAAGCGGAAGCGGTATCTCCAAACCCTTCCCGGAAAAATCTCTGACGGAAACTCTCAACGACATGCCCTTCACCGCCGTCCTGGATTTGGACATCGAGCTATCCAATCTAAATGGCGCGGTCCAGATCGAGGAGCCCTCAGGCGCGGTTGACTACTATCAAAGGCTTGACGAAGAAGTGGGTAACTCCGCAGAGCTCGCAAATTTCCTCGCGCTGCAAATGGCCCTCACCGAATACTTTGAATCTAACCAAAAATATCCAGCGGGTCTCGGCGAGCTCTCGCTAAGTCCTTTACCGCAGCCAACAAATACCTCTGGAATATGCGCGGGAATTGGTGACACCTACAACTATCAACCGAGTGCGGACGGCCTCGATTATTCTTTCGAGTTTTGCTTTACTGCCGACTTCGGCGGATACGCCTCGGGAAAACATCGAGTCAGCGCCTTGAAGGGCATTGAATAGTTTCATAACTCGTAACTCCACCCACTAAATATTTCATATATGGAATCAGAAGGTGCGTCCCGGGAAAAAGAACTAAAAAGCGTCGTCCGACTTCGCTGGAAAACCGACCGGGAGGGGAACGTATTTTATCAGCCCCAGTATTTAGACGGTAGCGCGGGGCCGGAAATCGGCACGGGTTTCAACATTAATAAAGACGACCCGAGAGTTTTTGAGCTCTATAAACGGAAAAAGCTCGAGGAATATGGATTGCCTCCGGATGAAGAAGACGATCTCCAAAAAGCCGCCTGAACAGGCGGCTTCCTTGCTCTTTGAGAACGTAAGAACAAAAGAAAAGCCAAGTGTCTTTGCGATCCGCCTTAGGCGGAGAAGCAGTCCCAAAGCAAGCGAGATTGCTTTGTCTCCGCCAGCTGGCGGATCCTCGCAATGACGTTGGTTTTTAGGTTTTTTAGTTTTTTGGTTCTTCAGTGCGCGAAGCGCGGCGCTTGTTTCCGCGGTTCAGGGCGAACCAAAAAGCACTGAACTCGTTAGGATCTCCACCGGCGCCCGGTCGTCAGTCAATATCGGTTCGTTTTGATCGTATGTTACAGGAGAAATATTTCGGGAAAGGGACACGGCGGTCCCCCGCAGTTCCTCGGGCAAATGAGAGAATAAAGCTCCTGAAAAAATGAGCGGTCGATCTGATGCCAGGATCAATTTGTTTGTTCGCTCCTCGTCTCCCAAAATCGCCACGTAGGTATGGTCAAAGACTTTCGCTTGAGTGTTATTGAGCCGCTCTCCCAAAACATCGCCATGGCTTCTGCCGATCAGATTCATCGCCATGATCCCTCCGTCACGCAAACGCCCGCGCACCAATCGCCAAAATTCCTCAGTGGTCAGGGTCCAGGGGATCTCGAATTCATTCTGAAACGCGTCCACAATGACAATGTCATACTTGTCATGATCTGACTGCAAAAAAACCCTGGCGTCTTCGTTGACTACATCCATTTTTACCGAATCGATACCGAAGTATCGCCGCGATATCTCGACGACTTCCGGATCGATCTCGACTGCCTTAAGCGCTACCATGCCCCCGTAGAAATGGTCGAGCTGCCGCGGAATAGTACCGCCGGCAAGTCCGAGCACCAAGACTCTGACCTCCTTTTCTTCGGGAAAAAAGGCAGGCAGAAGATTGTAGTAATCGTAATAATACCCGACCAACGGCTCGCCCGAAGAATAAATCGACTGTATCCCGAGCCCGGCGTTGAACATCATATAACGGTTGCCGGCGGCATCCTCGGCGACCCGGATGAAATTATACGGCGACTCCTCCTGCGCGAGGATGCGCAAATCTGGCAACACGGGCAAAATCGGGGACAGCGATACCAGCGCGGCCGTACCCGCCGCGAGGACGATAAACAGCGCTTTCGGCGCTGTTCGTTTCCAACCGAAAATCCCCAATAATACCAGCGGCGCGGCAAAGACCATGACCGTCGCCCGCGTCCCGTAATTCGGAATCAGCCAAAAGGTCGGCAGATAAACGCCCAGGATACTGCCCGCGGTAAAAGCAAACGAGATGCCGCCCGACACCCGGCCAAAATGCGGATTCTGCAGTGAATAAATTTTCATCAGAAACGGACTGGCCATCCCGAGCACCGCCAGCGGCAGAACCAAAACCCCGACCGCGGGGATCCACCAAACAAGCAGGGAGTAAATATTGTAAGTTTCGCGCCACCGGAGTACTGCTTGGGACCCGAGGAGTGAAACCAGCCAGGGTACGAAAAGAAACGCCAATCCGGAGAAAAAAATCAATTTCAAAAGCAAGGACAGCTCCGGTCTCCTCTCAGCCAAATATCCGCCGACATAATACCCAACTGCGAGCGCAATAAGTACGGCCCCAATGAGATTGGTCCAGACGAAAAGTGAAGTACCAAAATACGGTGCGAGGAGGCGGGAGAAAGAGATCTCCATTGCCATCACGACCACGCCGCAGAGAAAGGCGATAAAATAGAATAACTTAGTAGATCTCATTCTAAATGAAATAACACGGCCTCTTTATCACAAATATACCACGAACTGTCTCCAGTTTAAAAAAGGGGTGGCGCCGCGTAAGCAGCGTCACCCCGTAATACGGCAATTGCCGGTATTTACTTCGACCGGTTTTCGCCCGCCGTCGCAGAAGCACGAGTCGACGACCTTTGAACATCGGTCTCCGAGGACTTGCCCTGCGTGGGCTTCGACTTGGTCCGAACCCGGATGTCAGTGATCTTGTCACTGTCCAGGACGGCCTTGCACTTGGACACGGTTCATCACCTCCTTCAAATTGCGGTAGCTATTCTCGCCGTCTGGAAAGACAGAAATGGCGTCTACCTTACGGTAGGAATCCGCTATTTCTGCTAACAGCCCAGGCGAGATGCTATTGAACAGACCGAGGGCGCGACGCTCAAAATCATAAAGAGCTCCGCGCTCCTCGAGTCTCCGAATATGCAGACAGTCGAGATGCAAAGCCAGATGAATTGTCCCATCTGATCCTGTTTCAAAACCCAAAGGATACAAACGACACACCATGGGCCTATCAGGGTAGATAGAACAACGTCGGCTATCTGCACAAAGCTGACTACAGGGTGGGTATTTCTCAGAGGGATTGAGGCTCCCATCTCTGTTCTGTGGAAATGAATGTATGAATGTTGGACCACCATTGATTTGCACCAACGGAACTCCAATTTCATACAAGCGGTCCCCCTCTTCCTTTAGAAGCCAAACATATCCCATGCAGTCTGGATCCTGACATTCCGCACAATCCTTTTCTATCCCTTGATAAAGCTGATCCAGCGCGCGGTAGAGGTCGGGGAGAGTCTTAATAAGGAGTGTCTCATCGAGCATCGGATACCTCGCCGACCAAATCAAGGGCATTGACCTGGATCATGCGGCTGACAAACAATCGAGTTTCCTCCTCGTCAACCCGGTCAGCAAAACGCCGGACCAAATCCGCCTCGTTAATCACAGCTCCGTGAAGGACTGCCTGCGCCATTTCCAGAGCCGTCTCGTCAAGCCGGACCGTCTGATAACGCGTAATGAGAAACTTCTCGGGATAACGCGTGGTGAGCTTCATGTACTGATTCGGGCGAAAAACCCTGTAGCGACCAGGGTGGAGATCGGCCGTCTCCCTGTGCCTAACTTGTGCTACAAGCTCTGCCACAGGTTTGGATAGACCACGAACGGCGTAGTCAATACAAAACTGTTCAGAGCAGTTTGCATCGACCTTGCATCCACCGGTGCAGTCAAGCAGCAGCTCACAAGACCTGCAAGGTTCACTCACCCAGGACAGATCACGAAAAACATCCAGAGTCGGTTTGTTCCAGATGGCCTCGATCGGCTCCGTTAGCACGTTGCCGAAAACCAACTGGGACTGATTGCACATCCTAAATTCCCCGTTTGGATTGATGGCACAGAAATAAGTGCCTACGCCACAGTTTGAGGTAATCCCCTCAGTGATCATCCGCTCATCTAGGCAATACGGGATGGCGGTGCCAAACCCCACCCGACCGCCAAAGATGTCAAAGTCGTGTCGGGCCTTGATGATCTGCCCGACTGCGATGTGAAATTGCTCAAGCGTTGGTTTCAAACGACGGCCCTCTGCTGTGCTTCTGGCCCCGATGCCGCCGTCTTCATAACGGTCAACATACACCGATTCCATTCCCATGGAGGCGGCGATGCCGAGAATCTCGTACATCTGGTCGTAATTGTACCCGGTAAGCACGAGAATACACCGGACATCGTACCCGTCATTCACGTAATGCCGAATGGTATCCAGCGTCTTCCTAAAACTCCCTGGGGATTGATTGTGGAACTCATGCGTTTCTGCGTTCGCACCATGAATCGGAACTCCGAAACAAGCGAGCTTGTGTGAGATGCCTTTCAAACGTTTCAGTCCGTTCGTCACGATAGTAACGGACGAGTGATCGCTGAGAAGCTCTATGTACTCGTTCAGCTTCTCTTCCGGGAGCAGACTCGGTTCGCCGCCAATGAGATACACATGAGGTATCTGACTGGCAACGATGGAACGCACTATAAGATCGATTTTTGTTAAATCGCCAAGTTTAGCGCGTTCGGGATTGTAACAAAAGATGCACTTCTCGTTGCACGCGTACGTCATCTCAATGTGGCAGAGATGAGGAACCGTGTCATGTGACACATATTTCCCGTCTTCCCTGCGACCTGCGGAACTGTAATCACATTGAACAGTTCCCACTGGCGACCACCCCGACCCCAACTGAACCGGCCTGTCACTCATAACAACGTCCTCCATGCGGATAGTTTTACAGCGCTCTCGGTCGAGCTGAAAGTCTTATCATAACCTCAACGTCATCGTCCTTTACCGCCTTATTCCTCCTAACTACACCACACTTCAAACAGCGGTGCACAACAACGTACTTCTCTCTCGAAACCTCAACGCTAACAGGCTCCATCGGGCCGAGACACAACTCTCTCCGATCACCCGGCTGTATATCGACGTGTTTGCTGTAGAGACAAGAAGGGCAGTGATTGGTATAACCATCGCCGATGACTTGCGCTCCACAGTGCTCGCAAACAAAATCCTCGCGGCAACGGCTAAACCGTTTAACCACCGGATCCTCCTTTAAAACGAAATGTACTAACTGGAATTAATCCAGCTAATCAGTATACATCCCCCATTGAAGACATTCAAATGAGGACAATAAGCTATTTTTTGCGTAAAACAATGATGTTTCTGTTTTGCGGTCTGGGCAAAATCCTGACCCGCCGACTATCAAACGCTCCGATGAATTGAAAATCGCCATTCATTTCTAATACATGCAAAAATTCCTGAAATGGGACCAAGGTCGACCGCGTCCGGTTACTGACTATAAGTCGTTTATTGCCGTCTTTGACTAGTAACTCCAGGTTTTCCTCAACAAGCTTCTTTTTTTTATCAATCATTTTCAGGAGATACTTTGTCTTCACAATCACTCCATCCCGGCTCATTGTCCACCTCTGCCCTTTGAATAAATTCTTATCATTTTCATTCATGCGAAAATTTTCGATGAGATACAGCCCTCCCTTTTTCAAAACCCTTGCCATACTGCGCAAATGCGATGAAAGCTCATTCCTGTTTTTTATGTAGCCGATAGTCCCCATCAGCATAAATGCAAAATCTACTTTCTTTGACAGGTTGAAGCTCACAAAATTCTTTTTTACTGCCGAGATTCGTAAATTCTCTTCTTTCGCCCGTTTTTGGATATAAGAAATCATGGCTTTATTGTTATCTAGTGCAGCCACGTCATATCCCAGCTTTGCGAATGCTCTTGCTTGGCTCCCAGGTCCGGCCCCAAGATCG
>MHQP01000042.1 GCA_001820685.1 Candidatus Sungbacteria bacterium RIFCSPLOWO2_01_FULL_47_32
TGAAAAACCAAGGTAAATCCCTTTGAAGTCTTGCATGGCCGCCTCTTGTGTTTTTAAGGTGTCAGTAGCCATAATAGAAGCTTTCTCTCTTTTGTCAAGCTCGCAGGAAAATATATAAAAGAAGACGGCCAATTACTTGGCCGACAAATATTCGTGATGATATTTTTTGAGCGCTTTTACATATTCTCTCATAAAACTCCCCTCAAGCATGTCTTTGTGGGTTTCCCACTTGTCGGGAATCCACTTGGCGGTGGTTTTGAGAAAATACGAAATGTCTTCAGGCTGGACGCGTTTCATCGCGGGGTCGTGAAGCAGGCGGCCGAGATTCGTGATGCGGCATTTGACGCATGACCCGCACTGCGAATCATAGAGCGGAAATGTCGGCGCGTTTCTCTCCCAGCTTTCCCGTATGGGAATCCGGTAGCAGGGGGCGGAAAAACAGTTGCAAACGTGAGACAGCCACGAAGGACGATTGATAAGGAGGTCCTTTACCACGTCCATCTCGCCCCGATTCTTCCAGTCAACCTGAATTGGAACGTTGAGCGAACGAAGAACCCGGTTGAAATATTCCATCCATTTTTCTTGTCCAGAAAATGGTTCGATTTTTGACGTTTCCGAAAAGCCTTCAATGAGAACTTTTGACGCACCGAATTCGATGGCAAGCGGAGCAACGAGCCCAACCATGAACATGTCCCGGGAGCGCATTACCTCGTGCCCGCCAACGCCGGCGCTATTCTTAAGGTCGATTATTTGTAGATTCGGAACCCGTATTTTTTTTGCTGGCGCAGGGTGTATTCAAATTCATCCTTGGAATTTGCCTTGTTCAGGCCGTGGATGTGAACGACAAGAACATTTTCCTTGCCGTATTTCTCTATAGCCCTCCAAAGATTCCATACGGAGTCCTTCCCACCCGAATACGAGATGGCTACTTTTCCAGGACTAGTTTTCAAGCGGGGTAGCGCGAACGGTTTTTTGGGCGCGTGGATTGCCGGAGTTTTACCGCCCTCCCACGCATACATTGCCTTAATAAGATTCTGTATTTGGGGCGCTACCCAAAAGTTTGTCGCGACCGCAGACGGAAGGTCGTGCGCCACAAGATGCATGAGCCCAAGCTGGGAAAACAGGAACGAGGCATACGCTCTGCCCGGATATTCTCCGGCAACATTCAGGCGTTCATTCTTTTTGTCTCCGGAAAGCGTTAAGGAAAGCCCGTCCATGGAAACTTCGACGTTTTTCATTTTAACACTCGTATTTTGTAAATCTACTGCTCATACTGGTAAAAGAAAAAAATGGCTGTGTCAATGGCTCGTAAACGCGCCGGAAAGAGTACTTCGCCGCGAAGTGGAAAAAATCCGGAAAAAATGCTTTACTGGCTGTATATGAACATTTGGCTGGACGACCAATTGAATGAACCGGACTTACCCAAACGGCACACGCTCGCAGGGTGGGTTGGCGTACGGAATTTTGACGAGTTCAAAAAAGCCGTCGAAGGCGCGCGGGCAAGAAAGGAGCCAATCGAAATAATTGACTTTGACAACGACCTCGGCAACGGAGAGGCGGAGGGGTATAAAATTCTCGAATGGCTCGGGAGCACGCACCCGGAATATATTGTTGAAGGAACAGACATTCGGTTGCATGCGGAAAATACTGTCCGCAAAGAATGGCTGGAAAATTACATAACGCAGGCACGTAAACATAAAGAAGAATTCCTGGCTATACACGGCGACTGTTCAACGCATAAGCCGCACTGCAAGGCCTAACCATGGCCTTTTTTATTTTTAGCAAGGTTCCACGTACCTTGATTTTTAACAAAAACAGGATACAGTACGAGTTATCCAAAATTCGTCCCTTGAAAGCATAAAAACAATGAACAGACGCAAATTCCTTGCGGGAACGGGCATTGCTTCCCTGGCTGTTTCTTCCAGTACTTTTGAGAAATACTGGCCAACCCTAAAGAGCGAGCTTCCTATACCAAAGCAAGTTCTCACGAGCGGTAGCCAAAACCAATATATTGCCTTGACGTTCGATGACGGCCCAAAAACAAGCCGCCTTCCTCGTCTGCTTGACGTACTAAGAAAACACTCGGTTCACGGAACCTTCTTCTCCCTCGGACAAAGTATCGCGGCGTATCCATCCCTTGTGAAACGGACGCATGCCGAAGGACACGAGCACGCAAACCACACCTGGACGCATGACATTCTTGACTGCCTCGAAAAAACCACGACATTGAGTGGATCATGAAAAACCAAATTTCAAGCACTCAAACGGCAATTGAAAAAATCATCGGCCCGCAAAGCGAGAAACATTTCCGCCCCCGTTCTGGGCAATCACGACGTCCCTTCAGACACGACTTGAGAAAGAAGGATACGCCGTACACCATCTCGGAACTGTTATTGAAGCCGACACCGTGTGCCCGGCAAAAGGCATCGGCTTAAAGCGGAAATTCAACGAGGTGCGCCTTCCGCTTGAAACTGCCGACGTCAACTCGACGGATTACGATTATGAATACAAGGACGCCGACTCTGCAAGCGACCGCCAGCGCAAGGCCCCTTCCGTGATTCGTGCGGTTGAAGCGGAACTGCGAGTACGCGAAAAAGCGGGTGCCCTGAAACACTTCCTTACCTTCCACGAACTACATGTTACAACAGATGCGCTCGACATCCTTATTCCGAAATTGCAAGCGGCCGGATACAAATTTGTAACCGCATCAGAATACCGGAGGGCAATCTAATGCTGTCGCGAAGGAATTTTCTCGGAGCTCTTGCTTTTGGAGGCGCGTCTTTTATTCGGCCTTCGCTCCTTCGCTCCGAAGACGGGCTTGGTATCCTGGCGAACGCGCCGAAGCCGATTCCCATTCCGTACGTTCTTAAGGCAATAAGCGATGACCGCCGGGGGCTGTACATGACGGCCGCTGTCGCAAGCTCGAAAAACCACCAAAAACGGGACGCTATTTTACGCCTGCTTGAGACAACCGAACTGAACACCATCGTCATCGACGTTCTGGAAGATACTCCTATGTTTTATCCGGAAACGAAAGTGGTGGTTGAGGCGCTGAAAAAAAAAGGTGTCTGGTGCATTGCACGCCTTGTTACATGCCTCAATAACGACGCCGCCAGAAAATATCCCGGAAGCGTCATTACGCGAAACGGCACTCCGTGGTCCTGCGGAGGCTCGAAGGGGCTCGACCCGGGAAGCAGAGATCTTTGGAACTACATGGTCGATAAGTCGAAGGAAGCAATTCAGTTCGGATTTGACGAACTTCAGTATGACTACATCCGCTTCCAGTCGGACTGCCGCGCACGCGAGGCCTATTACCCATATTCACACGGACGCTCACGGCGCGACGTCATGAGAGAATTTTTTGAGTATCTCACAACGAACGTGCGGGCGTCTTCTCCTTCAACCCCCCTTGCGGTGGATGTCTTCGGAGAAGCGGTGCTCCAGGGGGCCGGTGAAATTATGAAAAAGGAAGTCGGCCAATTTTACGGCGACATCGTCGATTACTTCGACATCATCTGCCCGATGGTATATCCCTCGCATTATGCTCCCGGCTCATTCGGGGTTCCGGTGCCAAACGCCGAGCCCTACAAAGTGATTCATGGGGGGCTTGAATTTTTCGCGGACTATTTGAGAACGCATGCCGTACGGGCTCGCGTGCGCCCGTGGCTACAGTATTTTTCTGTCTGCAACTACGCGATGACCGCCCTTAAAGACGGAACAGCAGTATGCAAACCCGGAGGGTTCGTCGATTACAACGAACATATGATCTTTGAAGAGCGGCGCGCCATTAAGGACCTCACCATTACGGGGTTCATGTATTGGAACGCCCGAAATATCTACAACCAGGGCGGAATTCGCCCGAAACAAACCTCGTGAGCGGAATTTATTTCCGCTCTTTTCTTTTGCGTTGAAATTTCACCCCCCGGCAAAGCAAGGTTGATTTTAGTATAAAATATGATACTGTCTCTCTAGTACCTTTACTTCTCACAAGGCTCTGAATGAGCGAAAACGCCTACTGGCGGCGCATTCTTGAGTCTACGTTTGTCGATTCTCTTTCTGAAGATTTCAAAGAACGCGTATATTATTTTCTGAAGTGTTTTGCCAACGAGATTAACGGGCTGAACCGGGCCGGATATCCACGCGCTATTGATGGCGGCCGTTTCAAAGAAATTTGCGACAGGACGCGCCCATTTGCGCGCTACGTGGACCACACGACGCTGAATGTGGAAAAAGGGCGCCTCGAAAACGTTGTTGAGACAGCCCTCATGCAAGGATTTTTTCCGACCGATTATTTCCTTCCCGTTGATGAAAAAACGGGGATGATTTCCATTGTTGTCGAGAATAATTCCGAAGAACTATATATTGCCATCAACGAAGGGCTCGACGGCTGGACTCCGGCTTCAAGCGAGCGAATCAAAGAATTCCAAAAATATCTAGTGCGGCTTTTTTATAGAACGGGCGTTCCCATCCCGGGAGTTGTCGAAGGCGAACAAGGCGGCAAAAAAACTTTAACCGTTCTTGCGGAAGGCGACTCGAATCCGCCCATTATCGAAATTTCGGAAGACCGCGCGGCAAAATCCCATATTTCGGATTCGGTTGAAAAGCACGGAGAATTCTTACAGCACTACGCGCTCGACGCAACGTACTTTTTTACGTCGGAGAACTTTTTCGACAGGCGAAAGGCGAGGCCGGGCATGAAAACCATGGACCATCTTTTCCAGACAGTGAAGGACCGGGATATCCTCCCACTTGCGTCCGAACATGTCCTAGAAGGAAGCGCTGGACGAACTCCCGAAGACCGGCACGTCGTAAAACAATTTTTCGGAGCGGAGCTGGCACATGGTTGGTTTCCGGAATTTATCGAGCGAATGGGGCCAAACGCTAAGCGAGGGCTTTTTGTCGCAAATACCGTACTCGGGCTCTACAGGGATAAAGAAAAGGAAATGAAAAAATAAAAACACCGTTCCGATAGCCACCGGAACGGTTTTTTTGTTAGATGTTAGCCTTTAAAGGACGGCTCGTCCCAAACGTCAAAGACGATGCGCGGCAGATCAAGCGCTGTTACCATAATGAACGGGTCGGGGTGAGGAACCTCATAATCGCTTACAAAGAACTGGATCTTGTCGCCGAATTTTTTATAAATCTTCTCAACCGTTACCAGAACCCGAAGTGGAACAGGTTTATCATATGGACGGGACTCCCAATCCCTTGAGTCATAGCCACCGTGCCCCTCAATTGTATACAAACGATAATCAGTAGTTTTGTCCTGCGGGCGAAGAGACCTCCAAATGTATACTTTCTTCTCCGCTTCAGCTTTCCCTTTCAGATATGCGTGAACCTTATCCTTATCGAATACTTTGATATTTTCCCTGTTCAGAAAGTCGATGAGTTCCGCGTGGAGCCGTGCGGGAGAGCAAAATTTAAGAGCTTCTTCCGTCCGAATATGGGCTTTAAGCTCGTTATCATCGAGAAGCAACTTGACTGGAGCCGCTTCCGGCCTGGTAGTGCGCTGAATGGACAACGAAGGATCAACTTCAATAGACGGCTTGCGCCCGAACATATTCATCCTTTTTTTGTTTTCAGAGAGCAGGTCAAATGTATCACGCCCAAACATTGAAAGTCAATACTGGAACGAAAAGATTATGTGGATAAAAAACACCGTTCCGATAGCCATCGGAACGGTTTTTTGCGCGCGGAATTCTCCGCTTGGTTTTCTCTACTCCGCGGACGGTGGCTTTTCACCCAGAACTTCGCTTGCGTCAACATTCTTCCTGAATTGCGCAACCACGCGCCTAAGCATGACGATGCCTTCGTCCAGTGTTTTGTAAACCTTGTTCGGGTTCCCGAGCGCGTTAATACACCGGCGATAGCGGTAGAAAGGATTTTCGGAGTTTTCCGGGTCCTGATTTACAATGATGCGAATCTGCCTGTTTCCATGGATACCCATGGCATACCCGATTTCGACACAAGCCATAAACCCTCCGGGATTTGATGGCTCCATATAGACGAAGATGATGTCGGCTTTGGCGGCATCAAACAAGTCGTAAGCCGTAAATTCGGGGAGGTCTTCTTTTTCTCCGAGACCCTTTCGTTTCTTGCACGGGTCAAGGTACACGATATTTTCGTCAGGCGGAACCGCCTGGCGAACCCTGTCCTGCCAGAAAACCCCGTCCTTATCCGGGCGCATCCCGCCGCAAAGATAGATATACATGGGCATATGACTTCCTCAACTTTGTTAGAGAGCTCAAAGTTACATTAGCAAAAGAAAAAGGCTCTATGCAAGAGCCGCAGCAGAACTTAAAAATCCTAAATCCGAAGCACTAAATCCTAAACACGTCCGGCTTGGATTTAGAATTTAAATTTTATTTGACCCAAATACCGCCAGGCTTAAAAAATAGAGATGCTATTAGTAAAAACAAGAAAAGGCCCCACATTCGGACCGTGGATTTTAGCTCGCACGCACGTGGGTCGCCGCAGCACCGAACCCAAGGGTCCGGGCGATGTAAGCATCCCAAAAAGTCATGTTGTCCTAAAACCTGAGTCCCAATGGAGGGGCCTACTATCAATATAGAAGGTTTTTTGAAAAAGAAAAAGCCGGTTTATGAACAACCAGCCCTATGTACAATCTCCTGCTTATTTCTTTCCGTCACTTGTTATTTTGTTTTCAAATCGCGCTCAATGAGGAGAGTTGCCGCTTCTTTGACTGCCGTAGCATCAACCGTAAATACCACATCTCCGGCGCTCGCCCGCACCATACCGATAACTGTTCCGGAAAGAGTGAGGGCGGGAGCCCCGCTGCACCCTGACATATTCTGCTTCATCTGCGTGAAAGATAGTACCGGTTCCTTGTCATACCACATCTGCAGTTCGCCGAAATACATCCGGTTGAGCTCCAAAGAAAAATCACTACTCGTACACTGGACGCCGACAATGAGATTTCTGCGGTTCGGAATCGCTTCCTGGCTGAACCCATACCCGCGCTTGGTAATATAGCTTGCCGGATTTGCGAATACCGGCAGAGCCGAAGCGGACTTCGGGAGTTCGATAAAAAGCAGAGCAATATCGAGTGTTTGGATTTCTCCGACAAGTCTGGCCAGATAATGGGTTCCGTTTTTCAAAACAACTTCGGTTCTTTTCCCGTTTCTGAATCGCCCGTGCGCTGCGGTAATTACATACCCCTGCGGGTCAACCACAAAGCCGGTTTGCACCTCCTGCACGATTTCGTCAGCGCTATACACTGAAACAATATAGTCCGCGGCATCAAGAATTTTACGAAGCTCATGTTCTGCCGAAAGGCGGTCTTGCGCTGTAAGAGGAGATGAAGACGTCGGAGCTAGTACCAGAACTAAAATAAGAAGGACTAATCCCAAAAAAATCGCGGCCCCCAACCACTTCATACTAGAGACTCCGATTTTCATTTGAAAAGAACGCTGCCGGTATTCGTACCACGCGACCCGCCTTCAATCAAGAGCAAAAAGATCAACTAAAAATCCTAAATCACCCCAAAAATAAAACCGGCGGAGCATGCTGCCCGGCGGTTTTTTAAAACGCAAGAGAAAAATTTAGTGTTCGTGAAGCGTGTGCTTCGTATACCCCGGAGTATGGAACACAAGCTCTTCTGGCCTGAACCAAACCGCGATTTCGACTTCAGCATCTTCGGGAGAAGAAGATGCGTGGATAAGATTAAAAATGCCTATTCCCTCTTCATCCGCATAGCGGAACGAAACATGAGCATAGTCCCCGCGGATAGTTCCGGGGGCCGCGGCTTTCGGTTCGGTAGCGCCCACCATTTTTCGCACAACTTCAACAACATCAATGCCTTCGAGGGCAACGGCAATGACGGGGCCGGACATAAGCATTTCTATCATCATGTTTCTTACTTTTTCTCCGCGGCGCCTGGCAAGGTCTTCCGTGTAATGTTTTTCTGCAGTGTCCTTGTCGGAAACAAGCATTTTCATGCCGACAAATTTTGCACCGACCCTCTCGAAACGGGTCAGTATCTCCCCCATAATGCCCCGATCAAGCGCATCGGGTTTTAATATAACGAGAGTTCGCTCAAGTTTTGCCATGATAAAAGTTACATTAATAAAAGCGTCTTCATATTACATGAATAACGGCTCGTTGACAAGCGGCTCTTTCGTTCTATACTAAATATGGATTTTTAAAAACACATATACCTCCAATAAAGGACGCCCATGAAGGTTAAGGCTGTTATTTTCGATATTTCGTCACCGAAACTTCTTAACGGCGGCGGTAATTCTTTGCGGTGGTTCCACGAACGCGGAAGCTATTCCGATGGCGCCTTTAAGCCGATAGTGACCATTGTAGTGTGTAACCGCTCTCAGCAAAACGAGTTTAAAGAGCTTTCAGTACCTCCCACAGCAATTCACTCAAACCTGGAAGAGACGACGCAATACCTTGAGCAACTCGGTATTCTAAATGAGGTGATAGTTTTTGTATCTAATCGCACCGACCATCCGGAGTTCATGTGGGGCCGTTTCAGAACTGTTCTTCTCGACCCGCGCAAAACCATTCCCGTTCCTTTTGAGCCGGCTCGTAGCGCAAAATACCGTGCGTATGACTTCGACGGCCTGACGCGAATTGTGAACCTCATAGAATGGAGCAAAGAAAAATAATGAACACCGAAAGGGCGGAACGCGTTTTCATCTGTGTTGGTAAAGACTTGTGGAACGACCAAGCCCGCGCCGTTGCCCGGTGGGCGGCGCTACAGGGCTATAACCCAATTGTGACGGCGGCGTATTACGAACATTTTCTTTATTCCTTTTCAGACAAAGAGCTCTCCGTGGGACAAACCCTTGGAAAAGAACTTGTCGGGATATGTGATTGGATATGGGTGTTTCCCTGCAAAGATTATCCGCTTATTTCGGCGGACATGAGAAAAGAAATTGAGCTCGCCGAGAAGTACGGAATCAAAAAATATTTTTGGACCCCAAAAAAAATTGAAGGAATCGAGTACTGGCTTGAAACGTACGACTTGATGATGCGGCTTGATCATATATTGAAAACCCCAAATAAAAAATAATCCCGCGGACATGCGGGGTTTTTATATTCTCTCTCGGTTTTTATGAAATGAGCTGTCGAGCAAGTTTGAGAACAGCTCGAGGCTTGGCGTCATCCGGGTTCCACTCGCCGGAAAGAACTCCTGCCGGCGATTTGTTATCCAATTGAACTCGCTTTCTTAAGAACCACGCTCGTATGCCATCATCATTGTATGCACCCAATAAATATCCGCACACGGCATTAAGAAATCGGACGCGCGCCTCAACATGAGATGGGATGTCTTCCGAAAGCGCATCGTATTTAAAAAGCTGTTCCCGAGAGACGCCGAGAAGATGTGCCGTTAAATCAAAACTCAGAACATCCTCAAGTGGATCAAGCAAATCTAATAACTCGCGGTTTTTCTGCATGATTGTTCTCACAGAAAGATAAAGGGCCACTAAAAGGATACCATTTCTTTAAAAAATTAAAAAGGGCAGATCGTCTGTACACAAACCGCCCTATGTGTCTGACTCTAGCACAGAAGAAGCTTCTTTGGGCAGAGTATTCACTTTTCCTTGCGGAATCTTGGCAGATTCAATCTTGTTATCTGCTGGAGGCGTAAACCCTCTTTTAACGGCGCAGGAATCGCAAAGAAACCATGGCTCTTTCATCTTGCCCTTCGGATAAAACAGCACACGGAAACCGCCTGCTCCGACTCTCCAACCGCAGTCTTCACATTTATACGGAAGAAGGGCTTCCCAACCCCCACTTGGTGGATACAACCCTATGAATCCCACGGGTATGCTGTCCTCTCATTCTGTAAAGATTCTTATAAAAATGTACTGGATTTTTGACAATAAATCAACTGATTTAGTCTTCGACGGGAATAAAACTATCGCCGGTGCTCTTAAATATGACATCGCCATCTTGGTCAGTCCTGAAGACATTTATGCCAAAAGAGTAAAGGCGATCAAGTACATCCTGGTGAGGATGGCCGTAACGGTTTTTTCTCCCAACCGAGATGACGGCAAACTTCGGAGAAACAGCGCGCAAAAAATCTTCAGAACTCGACGTATGCGACCCGTGATGCCCGGTCTTTAGAACATCCGAGTGAAGCTCAAGCCCGCTTGAAAGAAGTTTGTATTCTATTTGAACTTCGGCGTCTCCCATGAACATCATGGAGCTTGATGCATACACAAGCCTTCCTACAACCATCGCATCATGGACATTTTTCGGGGACTCGCCGACGAAAAGCTTATTTGGATAATAAATATCAAGGTGAATGCCGCCGCCAAGGTTCAGAACTTCTCCCGCTTCGGCAACATGGAGAGGAATTTTCTTTTTTTCGATAAGATCGTGCCATTCTCCATACTCGGGGATTGAGTGATTGACATCGGACTCGATGACCATTCCGACGGCGTAACGCTTTAAAACTTCCAGCGCTCCGTCAATGTGGTCAGCATGAGGATGGCTTAAAAGAAGCACGTCGATTGTGCGGTCCCAAAACGGCATTGCCCTCCCAAGTTTTGAAAGAATACTTGGGCCAGGACCGCCATCAATGAGCATTTGGACGCCTGCGGGCGTTTCAATGAATACGCCGTCCCCCTGCCCAATGTCAAAAACACGGACCGTCAAAGCGTCCGAACGCGCCTCAACGGAAAAAACAGCGGTCCAGATAAGGACTGTAGCACCCAAAAGAAATGCTGGAACATACCACTGAAGATGCTTTTTGACGTGAGACATATTCTCTCTATATGTAATGGTTTTTTTGTATAAGACAACTGCTGGCTATCGAAAAACATTTCCGCTAAAAGAAAACCCCCTGTGTGGGGTTCTTATGGCTACTGAACAGAATACTGGTGGACACGGACCGCAAGTTCCTGCAGTTCGCGCACCGAAGTATCGATATCAAGCGAAGCTTGCCCCTTCTTCGTTTTCGTATCAACAAGAGCGGCGGTTAGAACATCGATCTTCGTCATTGCCTCGTCATTTCCCGCAAGAATATCTTTCAGCTTACTCACCTGGCTTGTCCGCAGTTGAATGCGCTCGGTCAACGTCGCAATCTGCTTCTTATCAGCATCCGTTGGGCTTTTGATTGCCTTGAGTTTTTTCAGAACATCTTCCGAATCAGCCCCGATCGCCTTAATGCTTTTTAGCAGATTCACGACATCACGCAAGTTATCGATGACGGCAAAGTACACTTCCTCAACCTGTCCCAAAAACCTGACGTACGTCAGTTCTCCTTCGTCCAGTTTTTTCCCGAGGATTTCCCGAAGCACTTCAAACTTCTCGTTCACATCAGCGAATTGTTCTTTTCCTTCTGCGGCGTACTCCTTGCATTCGGGGATTAGCGAACATCCATGTAGCTCTACAAAAAGCCCTCTCAAGGCAATTTCGCGTTGACGAGCCAACCCCTCATACACCTTCCGGAGGTGGCTGTTTGCATACTCCTCGTGACGAAAGCAATAATTGATGACCCATACCCCGGCTCCAATGCCGAGCCCTCCTATGCCAATGAGCAAAGAAGCTGGGTTCAACCCAAAGAAAAGGATGGATGCCCATCCAAGAGCGCCGATTGACGCGGGGTAAATCGTAAGCGGCTCCTCGGCAGTTTCCTTAAGGACTGCCACCTGTATCGTTGCCGGTGAAAAGTCATCTACCCGCTTTACAAGTGCTTTTTGCTCTAAATCCGTCAAAGCCGGCTCCATATATATAAAACTACAAAGGACTATTACTATCAGTAGCACAAATTTTTAATTTAGTCAATAAAAAAGAAAAGAAAAAATAGCCTTGAAAAAGGCTACTGGATAATTAAAGAACTTGTTAATAATGGGTCGCGATGTCCTTATAAATGCGGACCATCTCTTCGGCCGTATTGCCCTTGGCATACTTGCCGTTTGCGGCTGCGGCGATCTTCTTCAAGACCTGTTCAACGCAGTCCGACCCGATGCAGACTGAATGGACCTGAACGCCGTGCGGGTTCGTCTCCTCCGGCTTCAGCTTTTCCTGAACCATGGTAAGCGTGCTCCGCCGGGCCGTATCGTCGCCGTCCGAAAGAATGACAATGCCGTAGCGAACCGTGTCTCCGAATTTCTTCCGAAGCTCGGAAAGCTGGTCCATCGCGATAATGACGCCGTCGTAGAGCGCTGTCCCTCCGCCAGCCGGAATATTCCGGATGTCCTCAACGAGCCTCTCGCCCACCTCAGACTTCGTGCCGCGGGTTGAGCTTGAATAGATGGTCGCGTCAAACGGCATCCAGATGATATAGTCATCAAGTCCCATTGATTTCACAAACTCAATTGCGCCAGCGCGTGCCGCCGCGATCTTTCCGCCGTCCGACATGCTACCGGACTTATCGAAAAGGAGTACCACGACCGCGCGCTTTTTGACCGCGTGCCACACTTCACCGATGCGGTCCATGATGAGCGTTTCGGGAACTTCAAGAAGTGCAAGTTTTGCATGTGGATTTGCCCCGTACTCGGGTCCGATGGGATTTCCAAGCTTAACGCCGGGATCCGCCGGACGGAGTCCGACCGCAAGAACCGCTTCCTGCTGCTCCTTTGAAGTAAGGAATTTCTCAAAAACGCGCGCCGCCTGAACCTGCTCGGGCGTGACCCACGGAACGGAGTCGAGTACTGCATACGGATGACCCACAACAATTGTCCCGTCCTGAGGATAGACCGCAACAAGCTGTTCGGGAAGGTTTCCCGCGTGCTTCTTATTCATCAGAACGACGTTCGACTCATACGTGATGACGGCGTTCAGATATTCAGGGCCTCCCTTGATCATCTTTTCAAGAAGCCAGATGTCCGATTTGCCGGAGTGCACTTTCGCGCTTTCGATGTCTTTGACAAACTTTCCGCATCCGCCGTCAACATTCGCGTCAGTGAGCGCAAACCCTTTGGTTTTGCGCGCGCCAACCATGCACATTGAAACGATGCCGAGCGTTCCGGAGTTTGATTCGCCGAAGTATCCGTAGCCGAAGGTGAACTTTCCCCACTCTGGGCGGCCGAACATTTTCCAGCCGTCAGGGTTTGCCGCAAGAGCGCGAAGGTTCTGCCACGTGCAATTCGGGCCGACGGCCGGGAAACACCCCATAGCCTTTGCGCGGGACTGCCACATAGCAATAACAAGCGGCGTGCGCACAAGAACAGAAGCGCCTCCTTTCATCGCGGGAGATCCGTTCTGAATTTCCCATTCCTTTCTGAATTTAATGAGCCACGCTTCTTCGCCCGGAGAAAGGACAGTTGGCTGAATCTTCTTTTTCAGCGTATCCGTTACCATCGTGCCCGAGCGGTAGTCAACCTTCTTGCCGTCAACGGTTTCCTGGATGATATCGACGAACACAGGCTTGCCGTTAACCTGATACTCGGAGTTCGACCGCGCGGCCTGGTTGAAAGCGTCAGCCGCCTGGTGCAGCCAATCCTGTTTGGTGTTGGAGCTTGCGATAGAGATTTTCACGGCATCGCGTGAAGCCGTCGCCTGGCTTCCCTGCTGGGAGCCGGACTGGGAGTAAGAGCCCGTCTGAACATACGAAGACATAAGCTTCCACGCCCCCATGCCAAAAAGACCGAGAACAACGAGCAAAATAACGCCGAGCCACTTTCTGTCCATCAGGTGATCCTCGTTATAGAGTGGTTAATGTACCGTACGTATAGGTACCATACCAAAAGATATTTGTCAATCGTTCGTTCAAAACAACGCCAAAAACAAAACCCCCTTTATGCGGGGGTAGTGAACAATTCGTTCGTTCCAACAAAATAAAATATTTTAAAAATTCTGTCTATTTTAAATACCTTTGAATTTACCTCATCGGGCTCGCGCTCCGGTTCCGCGGCCCATGTATGGTAGGGTATATAGAGGCCGTAGAGTCTCGCTTGGATGGCGGGCTTAATATCAGACTCAAACGAGTTGCCGACGCTTATAAGAGTGTGCTCGGGAAAGCGCTGCCGCATCCTCTCAAAGTCTTCCCTGGTTTTAGAATTTACGATATGGATCTCGTCCCCAAACCACCTGTCAAGCTCCAGAATCTCAATCTTTGTTTTTTGGACCAGATCATCGCCCTTAGTAACTAAAACCAGTTCGTCCTCGCGAGTCTGAAGAAAATCCAGCGTTTCTTTTCCGCCTTCTACTAATCCCTGCTCCTGATAAAACAGCGGGTCAAACGCCCTATATCCTATATCGCGAACACGGCTTGCCACCAACTCGTTAAATCTGCCGAATCCTTTTTCGCACAGCATCTGATATGTCCTAGAGAGAGACTCCGGAAACCTATGGCGGCTATATCCATATGGAACGCCGAGCGTCGGGTTAACTTCAGTGCGCAGTTCCAAATCTATCTTTTCCGAAATAGTGCCGAGTGTGCGAAGCTCTATAAGTCTATATTTAAAGAGCTTCAGCATATAGTCATAAAATTCCCTGAACGCGATGGAATACGCGTAAGACGTCCACATGAGAGTATCGTCTAGGTCAAAAACCCAGCAAAATTTTCTCTGGCCGCGCATGGAGAACTCTTTCAATTCAAGGTTCGGAATGAAAAAACTATACCGTATATTTTTGGGTTTTGTCAACTCACCGCGCAAAAAGAAAAGCCCTGCCGTTTAATACGGCGGGCTTTGATAATTTTTGGAAGGTGTTACGCCATCCGCTTTTCCGCTTCGGTAAGGGTCTGGAATGAATCGGGGTGACGAAGATTGAATTCCGTTACGTGGCGGCGATGCTCCGGGTCAAATCCGCTTTCGCGGATTTTCTTCATTAGCTCCGCGCACTCTGCGGAATGTTTGAAATCGGTTGTTGTGGAACGCGTAACCTTCTCGTCAAAGACGATCTTTGAACCTCGATTCGTCTCGCCATCCCCTCTTCCGTCCATATAGAACTGCGAGAGAACAAGAACGCGCGTCCCCAAGAAAAGAGCCTCTTCGAGGTCGTGCGTTACGAAAAACACCGTCATGTTGAACTTATGCCACAACTCAAGAATGAAGACCTGCAAATGCTCGCGCGTTCCGGGATCAAGCGCTCCGAAGGGCTCGTCCATCAGAAGAATTTTTGGCTTCATGATGAGGGCCTGCGCAATGGCAACCCGCTGCTGCATGCCGCCGGAAAGTTCGTGCGGATATTTGTCGCCATGGTCGGCAAGTTTGACCTCGGCCAAGATCTGTCGCGCTTCCTGTTCGAAAATGTTCTTTTTCGCAAGCCAGCGAACCGCTCCGGACGCGAGCTTGGGTCCAAGCAGGATATTTTCCACGACTCTCAAATTCGGATACAGCGAGTATTTCTGATAGACAATGCCGCGGGTTTTGTCCGGATAACCGACGGGTATTCCGTCAATAAGAATTTCTCCGGACGTAGGCCGCTCTTCGCCGAGAATTAAGCGAAAGAGCGTCGACTTGCCGCAGCCTGAAGGGCCGACAAGCGTGCAAAATTCTCCTGACTCAACCGAAAGGTCGATGTTATCAAGCACGCGCTTTTTCCCGTAATCCTTATAAACATTTTCCATGTACAGAAGCTTCTTGTTGAGGTCGTGCACTGCCGCTACCCCGTCGACCATGTCATTCCTCCTTTTTTCCATACCAGCTATATCTCCACGCGATGAACGACTTCAGCGCCCAATCGGCGGAAACCGCAAGAAGCGTTATGAGGATGACATACGGAATGATGACATCCATGCCGAGAGTTCTCCTCATGAGAGAAATGCGATATCCAAGGCCCTGGGCCGCAGAAATGTATTCGGCGGTGATAAGATACACCCAGGCCGACGGCAGCGAAAGCCGCAGAGACTCAAAGAACCGCGGCTTGATTTGCGGAAGAACGATGCGATAGACAACTTGGAGCTGGGACGCCCCGAGCGTCAGCGCTTTCGTAATCTGCTCTTTCGGCATTTTTTCCACGGCAAGATATATGTCGCGCGTGATAGTAAAAAATCCCGCGAGAAAAATAATGACGATCTTTGAAAAGTCGTCGGCTCCGAAAGCAATGAGCAGAATCGGAAATATCGTTATGGGCGGAACGTTCGAAAGTGCCACAACAAACGGGAGAAGAAGCGTCCGAAGGCCGGGAAAGACTCCCATGTTGAGTCCGAGGATAAGTCCAAGAAGCGAATAGGCGATGACACCGATATAGAACCGTTTGAAGCTTGCAAGCGTATCCCCGAGAAGATAGGGGGTTGGAAATGTGTGTCCGAAAACTGTGATGCCTTCGGTCGTCGGGTCTTCGACTGTTGCCATTTTGACAGCGGCATTCGCCATCTGGTTTGCGGACGGCAGGAGTTTATCGCTCGGATTTTCTTTAAGGCGTTCGTATGACGAGTAAAGATAAAAGGATATTAGAATAGCAAAAGGAAGAAGCGCTAACGCGAGCGCAAAGCGCGGCTCAGCGTGCAGCCCGAAAAATCTCGGTGTTTTCCGCATAATCGGGTCCTTTTTCAAGGGTCTGGATGTGAAATCCTATATAAGTTGATATCATATTTTAACGATTTTGTCAAACTTCCGCTAAATAAAAAGCCGGCTCTTAAAAGAACCGGCGCTTTTTATTTTTTATAAGGAACAAATTTACTTGAGCTTACCTTCGGCGGCAAGCTGCATATATGTTGCATCAAAGCGCAACTTCACGTTCTTCGGATTGCCCATGATGGATCCGTCCGGGAACTGAATGCCAATGTCGTCCTTCGACTTGGCATTCTGGCCGTAGAGGCCGTGCTCGAAGAGGAACGACCGCACGAGCTCCATCGTCTGCTTGAGCTCTGGCGAACGAGTAAACGCGGCGGCTTCGGCCGGGTTGTAGAACATCCGCGTCGTCTTAATCTGCGCCTCGAATTCCTTTGTCGTATTGCCGGCGGATTCCGCCATGTAGACATTCGACTTAACCTTCGCGGAAACCCCGACAGCACCGGACATCTGACTCATCGTCTCGTACCACGCCCCGGCCAAGGCTCTCTTGAGCTCGTCGGGTGCGCTTGTACGAACGACCAGCATGTCGATAATCTCGCCAGGAATCTTCGAGGAGTCAAACACCATCTTGGCGTCCTTCATGTTTCGAATCTGCATAAGGAGCGGATTCCACGTTACGGCCGCGTCCCGTCCTTTCAAAAAGATGCCGGGGATCTGATTCTCGTCGTCCACGTTCGTGAGCTTCACATCCTTCTCCGCCATGCCGTTCTTCGAAAGAGCGCGTGAGAGAAGATAGTGCGACACAGTGTATTGGACAAGGATCACGTTCTGGCCCTTCAGGTCCTTAACGCCCGAGCCGACCTTTACGACAACACCGTCGTTGCCGTTCGAATAGTCGCCGATTTCGACCACGGTGCTGTCCACACCTCCGACTGCGGGGGTAAGGAGTGCATCCATGTTCGTGATAACGACGCCATCATACGCACCCGACGTGTACTGGTTGATGGACTCGGTGTAGGAAAGAAGCTTCAACTCAATCTTGATATTGTACTTCTCGCCCCACTTCTTCAGAATTCCGGCCTTGTTGGCATACGCCCACGGCTCCCAACCCGTATAGTGTGACCAGGCGATCTTGTAGGTCTTGACCGAAGCACTCTCTGCGGCCGGTACAAGACGAACCTTGTCCATTGAGGTGGTGCCAAATACGGCTACGAGAACAAGAGAAACAGCAATTGCAAGAAATCCTTTTCTCATGGGTTTCCCTCCGTGCGGTTGGTGTTGGTTGTGTGCGGAAAAAAGTGAGTCCCCTGCCGGAGTTATTTCCGGCAGGGTATTTTGGGTTGAACCTTACTTCACCTCAATCTGGATGGCCGGGCGCAGCTTGTCACCCTTCTCCATCTTCGCAATCTCGGCCTCGTGCTCAAATGACATCTTCGACATCTCGTCGATATGCTGAGCCATGATGGGCAGAGCTTCCTGCCGGAAGCGCGAGATCTCGTCCATCGTCGCCTTGATGTTTGTAAACGAGCGCTTCAAGGATTCCATGTCGAGCATGGTACTTGAAGCCATTTTGTTGATCTCGGCCCCCTGCATGTGGAGCTGTTCCGACGTGTGCTCGATAAGATTCGAGGTCGTCTGAGTCAACGCCTGGATTTTCTGTAGCTGAAGCCTCTGGTTGTTCAACGCGAGAGCAACAGCAACCGCGACGCGGAGAGCCGTGATGGTCACATCTTTGGCGCGATAGATTCCGCGGATGAGTTCGATGTTATTTTTGATAACGATGCCCATCGCAAGCACACCCTGCTGGTTTACGATCAACTGCTGCTGAAGGTCTTGTACTCGCTGGGAAAGAGGGAAAAGGAGTTCGTCTTTGATAAAAGCGGCCCGTTCATCCCCTTCCGAAAGTTCTGCAACTTTCAGCTCAAGATTCCGCTTGATGAGAATTCCGAGCTTGACCGTCTTCTCGAGCTTTTGCGTAAGAATACGCATATCTTTCTGGTCTCCCGTAAGAGTCACAATGTCGCGATAGAGCTGTTCTCTCCCAAGATCAAGGGAGCGAACAATGCTGTCAATCATGGTTTCGGCGCTCTCGTAGCGCATGAAGTAGCGCTTGATCGGAGTACCGACGCCTGGAATTAGCCCAACCAATCGAGTCCCCCAGCCAGCTTCAAAATCAAACTTGTGGGGGTCGAGACTTTCGACCGTCTCACGAAGCTGAATGAGCGACTTTCCGACCTCGCTTCCTTCGGTGCCGGCACTATAAAGATTCTTTACCGGCTGAAGAAGCATCTGGCTCTTCTTTGCGGCATCATTCTGAAGAGATCTTCCCATCTGTTCAACAGCCATTTTCGAAGAAGTCTCGGCGTCGATATTGCCCCTCGAAAAGCTAACGAGCTTGTCGGCATATTCGGCAGCTTGCTTTACAAGCTCCGGATCCGCTTCCTCGACCACGCCCATAGGCGTGAGAGTGGTGGGATCTACGATTCCAAGCTCTTTAGAAAGCTCTGCGGGGTCTGCGGCCTTAAGAGGCTTTATCTCTTCTGGTCTGACCTGAACCTGTGCAGGCATGCGTGTTCTCCTGTTTGGGGTTGGTGGTTTAGTAAGCCCGCGGCAACGCAGGCGTGGTTGGCAGTTTACTGCCTGGCATAGGAACTCGCACGTTTTGCGAGCTCTTCCAGGTCTTTAAGCGAGGTTTCCATGTCGACCACTGCTTCCCCTTGCTTCGTTTTCACGTCGGCAAGAGAGGCGATCGTTTTGTCGATCTGGGTCATGGCCTCCTCGTTGAACTTGAGGAGCGAATGAACCTTTTTGAGTGTGCCAGTTCGAAGATTTCTCCTTTCTTCGAGTGTTTTCCTTTCGTCCGTATCGACATCCGTTGGATTTCCCAACTTCGAAAGCTCGGCAAGACGACGCGCGATGTAATCATCGTTGTCGATAGCCTTGGCACTCTCCAAAAGAGTCGCCACATTGCACAAATTGTCGATTGCGGCAAGATAGAGCTGTTCTGCGGTTCCGCGATAGCGTCCGTATGTAATTTCCGTTTCGTTAAAACGCTTCCCAAGGATATCGCAGTATGCGTCGAACTTTTCCTTCAGCTCGGCGAATTGCCCAAGCGCCTGGTTTGCATATCCTTCGCCGCCATTAACGGAGCGGCAGTCTTCAAGCTCGGCTTGAAGGTTCTCCAGAGTTTTCTGCCGGAAGGTTTCAAGCTCTCTGCTCATGGACTTCATGTATTCGCTTGCGAACCTGTCCTTGCGAAACAAATAATTCACACCGAAGCTTCCGATACCGACTCCAAAACTTCCGCACACAAGCGAAAATGTTATCAGCGTCGGATCCAGAAGAGAGAGTCCAAGCGCAACTGCGCCCAAGACACCTACAACTGTCGGATAAAGCGTCAGCGGGTGCTGAATGGTCGTGTTACGGACAGCCTTGCTCACCGCCACCGCGGAAAAATCTACTTTCGGGGGAGAAACCGCTTTTACCGCCTCCTGTGCTTTCGGCTTCGGAGAAGGTTCCTTCTTTTTCGACTCCGGAACTTTTCCTGAAGAAGGAATGACGCTCGAAGCTTTTCTTGAGCGAGGCGAACCATCTCTATCGCTTGCGCCAGAGACATATCGCTTTGAACTTCCGCCTCCGCCTCCTCCGCCATCAGCGATTCCAAAAAAAGAACTTGCCAGAGGAGGAATGTCCTTCATGGCCGCCCTAAAATAGGAATACTTATGGAGCATGAGCATTCACCTCCTCCGCCGTTCGGCGTGTTTGTTCGTTCATTAGTAGACTTCCGAAACAAGATAAATCTCAACCCGCGGAAGACGGTAGTTATACGCGCGATCCGATTCGCCGGAAGTCCGAGACAGAGGCTCGTCCGAACCAATGCCGACCGCTTTCAGACGGTTCGGATCAATGGAGAACGTCACAGTAAGATACCGCATGACACTTTCGGCGCGTTCCTGCGAAAGTTTCTGGTTCACATCAGGGTCACCGGACATGCCGGTGTGCCCTTTGATGAGAACCCTGAACTTCGGATAGTGCCTCAGCGCTTCTACCGCGGCATCAATTTCGGTCTTCCCGTCGAGACTTAGGTCAGCGGTTCCGCTCTGGAACGTGATGGGCTGAATTTTGAGAGTTCCGACTTCGCGGAGCCCCTTCCACCCGGAACCATCAAGTGGCGTAAAACGCGCCTCGAGTGAGTTGACCGGCGGGGATCCCGCATGTCCTGGAACGGTAAATCCGGTATTTGAGCCTTTGATGTAAAGCTCCCGGACATACTCGCTCCTGATAAGACGATTCGGGTCGCTGTCAGGAATCGGATTTGACTGAAAGTCTCCGCTTGAGCGGAGAATGCGCACAGTTGACTCGATCGTACTGAAAAGTCCTTCGTCCGCGGAACGCCCCTGATACGAAACGCCGAACCACTGCTGGGCATTGTCGGTGAGATTCACCCACGCGACACCGCTAAGCATTGACTTCACGGCGTCCGGAGGAAGCTTGGTTTCTGCGATGATTTCACGCGTCAAAATATCGGGGTTATCCCGGTAGAACTTGAGCACCTGGAAATATGTCGAGAGCGCAAGCTTTACGACGTCGGGATTCTTGTCCACAAATTCACGGCCGACCAAAAGAATATCGACAATGAGCTGTTCGGTGTTTTCCGTTCCGAGGAGCTTTACGAAATTCCCCTTCGCTAAAGCGCGGGAAACGTCGGGCTCCCAGAGAACCGCAATGTCCGCTTCTCCGGAAAGAAGTTTTTTCAGAGCTTCTTCCGAGCCGTTCGTTTCGATCCGACGGGGTCCTTGCGGAGGGAGAAGTTCCGGCACGCCAAAGTGAATTGCCGCAACTTTCAAAAGATGATGGCTTGGCGAGCCCGGTGTATACGCAATGCGGAGGTCTGCCCGCCCTTTCACGGCGTTCAGATTCGCCGTTTTGTCTTTTCGGGCAATAATGGCGTCAGCTCCCTTGGACTCATCGATGACGATACTTACAACGCCGGGGAATCCTTTCGGAGCCCCATTCAGAACATATGAATCAACGGTTGCAACCGCGAATTGAATATCGCGGTTCTTTAGGCGCTGCATGCGCCCCGGATAATCTGCCTTGTCGTCTTCGCACTGCCAATTCCATCCCGATGCCCGCATCTGCTTTTTCATTTCCGGTGAACAGAGAGGAAAGTATCCGATCCAGTTGTCGTAGGCAACGGTAATTTTCCCTTTCGACATCTTGGCGTCGCTCGTATTTTTCTGACTCCAATCATTGAAAATCGGCGACATGAAATGCCACCCAATGAGCGCCAATAACCCGATGCCGACAAGGACAACTGCGGCCTTTGCGTGATTGTTCATAGGGCCTCGCTTTTGGCCTTATTCCTTGTAAATTGGCAAGGTACATTGTACTTATTAGTATCATAAATTTATACTATTGTCAAATATATATAAGAATTTTTACCACACCTCTGTTACCTATAGTAAAAATCCCATCCTTCTTGAAAAACATCCGGCAGCAGCAGTTTTCGCTCGCAAAGGACAAATAAAAAAAGAGCGCGAGAAGCGCTCTTGGATAAAGAACAAAATTACTGATTCTGGAATGTTTTCTGGTCGAAGCTGGGAGACTCCGCGAGGACTTCGGTAAGTCCCCGGCGAAGCGACTGATCGTCATCTGCCGCGCGATAAGTCGTGCGCCCCGGCTGGTTTAGGGTATGGCCCTTGCCGATGCAAAAACCAACCGTCTCAACGATGACCGGAGAGCTGGTCACGATGAAGTTCACTGCCTTCGTCGGATCTTGTCCGATATTGGCTTCTCCGTCTGTCACAGCAACGAGATGATACTCGCCGTACCCAAGTTGTTTGCGCCCCTGCTCCTCGAGCTTGTTATAGCCCATCGCAACGGCGTTATGAAGCGGAGTGCCTCCGCTCGCCTGGCTGTTTTGAACCGCCCTCTTGAACGCCTCCCGGTTATCGGGACCGGTTCCAAGCGGAACGCGTTCCGAAAGCCCGTCCCGGTCGAAGATGAGAAGACCAAGATTGGCATCAGCCGGAATGAGTTTGATGAAGTCGGTTGTAAGAATGCGCTTCGCGGCTTCATGCTTAGAAGCGCTCCCCGAACAACCCTTGTCGGCCATACTGCCCGAGCCGTCAAGAATAACATAGTAGTTCTTGGTGAGAAGATTTTTTTCGAGAGAAACTTCCTTTCCTTTCTCCAGAGGAGCCGGCCACACGGCGGCACTTGCCGGCGTGAACTGTTTTTCTTCAACAGCACTCGAGCCCGAACTCTGGGGAGGAGAAGAAGAAACCGGCTGTTGAGAATCACATCCGCTCCAAAGAGCGGCGGCAAGAACTAAAGGCCCGAGGATCGTTCCGGTTCGGAGTCGTTTCATCGCGCGTCCGCCTACAGCGGTTTGAACGCGGAAGATTCGGCCTCGATCTGGATGACCCTGAACTCAACCCTCATATTGCTCCTCCACTCGGACTCCGTCTTCGGAGCGCACGGGTCGTTGCCGCACTTGCCGGTCTTCGGCTTTTCGATGCCGTGTCCCACCACGACGAACTGCGAAGCGTCGAGAGTAATCCCCTTCGACTTCGCGTAGCCAATGATGCTATCGCGGACAGCGTTCGCCCGAGCAAGGCTCAAGTTCTTTGCCGACTGCATGATGCGGCGGAGCACGTCTTCCGGCTGACTCTCTTTCTTCGCCTTGAGATAGCCCAAGGGGTCGCTATGGCCTTCGATCGTGATAACAGCGCCGCCATAGGTAGAAGCGTATTCCACAACCCTGGAAAAGTCCTTGCCGTAAAGGTCCTTCGTGAATGTGTTCTGGTTCGGCTGGAAGAAAACCTCGAAGGAGAAAAGTTCTCCCTGTCCGAGGGTCCCCTGCTTTTGCTGTCTGTCAATGACCTTCGCAACTTCGGCCGAGTCGAAGCGCGGCGCCTCAACTCCGGCAATATCCGTGAGCCCTGCCTTCAGGCGGCTGTAGTCCCACTTTGCGTGGCTCATTGCGACCTTCTGTCCTGAAAGGCCCATCATCATGAACGCGGACTGGATCTCGTCCGTCCGCTTCTCGAAGTTTCTCGGATACGAGGGGTTTCCGAAGAACGCAACGTTGCCTCGGAAGCCTGAAAACTCGGCTCCGTCATACAGGCCTTCAACGTCGGCAGTCGCTTTCGGACTGTCGAGAAGAATCTCGGCTGAAGCCGTCAGCATCTGCTTATAGTCGGCGGCTTTTGCGCTCCTGTTCTTGAAAAGAGCGCGGAGCTGTTCTTCGCCGACGAAGAGACCATGAACAAACTTTTCCACGTCAGCGCGGTTCGACTTGAAATAGTCCGCACGAACGGCATAGACGTCGGCAATGACGCGGTTTGCGGTCTTCGTCGACATCAGAACGCGCGCACCCTTCACGGAGCCTTCAGCTCCACTGCCGACGGTGCCGTTAGACGTAAGCGCCATGCCGTCGGGCGCGATGACAAACGCGGCGTCTACCGACTTGTCCTCGCGAAAAGCCGCGGCAGGACTGTTGTCGGCGCCGTTTGCGGGAGCCGTGATATCCTTCGTCCACTTAATCCTGACCTTATCCACGGAACCGCACGCATCCGTCACGATCTTTGTCATATAATCGACATGTGGGCCGTAGGCCTGAAGAACAATGGTCTTGCCACAGAGGTCCTTTGCCGTCTTAATGCCGGGCTTTACGACAACCATGTCGCCGCCGGCAGATTCAGTCAGCTGATAAATGAAAACCGGCTCGGTCCTCGGATCGCGCTTCAGGATTTCAGCCGCCATATTGATCTGGCCGATAGTTCCCCGCAAATACGGAGTCTTACCCGACATATAATCTTCAACCTGTTTTGGAAATACGTCTTCGTGTACAAGATTGAGTCTTAACCCTTCTCTGTCAAAGACGCTTCCTCGAGCGGTTGAACGGCTATTACCGTTGGCATAAATGGTCGCAATATCTCCGCCCCACGTGATAATGGGGACTTGAGTAATGCCGCCAGCCCTAACCGGACCGACCTCTACATTCACAACCTTGGTCAAAGGAGGCGAGCTCACGTACTGGGTAGCACCAAAAGCACTCCCGACATATGCGAGAGCAAGAAGAAGTACGGCCGAGACAATTTTACGCATCAGAGGTGTCCTCCGGTTTGGTGTTTTGATATGTCAAAGTCCGAGTTTCAAGCTGGGCGCGGGTGTTATTCCGCATCCGGCTATCACATTACTATGTATCATATTATTTATATTATGTCAATACTCTTATACTTGACATACAATAAAAAATGGTTTACAAATTATACAGCATCTTTGCCAATACCCGGAAAGAAGGCACTATGGACCTCTCCCCATTTCAGGTTCCCTTTGAGCGAAAAATGAGCCTGCGGGATTATGACCCGGAATATACTGGCAAATACGAGAACAAAGAAGGCGCTGAAAAGAAACTGAAGAAATACATCAAACGGCTCAAGGTCCTCCAAAATGTTTTTTATGCCGAAGGAGACTATGCGATTCTTGCGCTTGAGCAAGGGATGGACAGTTCCGGCAAGGATAGCCTTATCAAATATGTTATGTCGGGAATAAATCCGATGGGCTGTCAGGTATTCAGCTTCAAAACTCCTTCTAAGGAAGAGCTTAAGCATGGATTTTTGTGGAGATGCATGAAGGCGGAGCCCGAACGCGGCCGTATCGGAATTTTCAACCGCTCCTACTATGAAGAAACTGCCGTTGTCCGCGTCCATCCGGAACTTCTTGCCGCGCAGAAAATCCCGAAAGCCGTAATGCCGGCCGATGTTTGGAAAGCACGCTATGAATACATCAGAAACTACGAAAAGTACCTCGTTGAAAACGGTACCGTCGTGCTTAAGTTTTTCCTCAATATTTCAAAGGAAGAGCAAAGGAGTCGGTTTTTTGAACGTTTGGAAAAACCAGAAAAAAACTGGAAGTTTTCAGCAAATGACATTAAGGAACGCGTCCACTGGAACGAATACATGAGTGTCTACGAAGACGCTATCAGCGAAACAAATACTCCCCATGCGCCTTGGCATATCATTCCGGGCGACCATAAGTGGTTCAGCCATTTGGTGGTCGCGGAAATTCTCGTCCGGACGCTGGAATCCTTAAACCTTCGATACCCCACCATGAGTCCGGAGGAACACGAAAAAAATCTTACCATGCTTAAAGAAGAGTTAAAGAACGAAAAGACATAGTGTTGCTCGAGCCGAATAACGGCTCGATTTTTTTATTCGCGCGGACTTTGGTAAAATCCGGCGCATAAATAAAAAACCGCGAAGTCCGCGGTGTTGCCATGACATAATTTTATAAATGGCTACTTTTTCTTTTCCTTGTGTTCGACCCAAATGCCATCAATATAGGCTCGGGAGCCTTCTGCGCGCTGCTTTTTTTCTATTTGCCAGAAGACAATTTCCCGATTTGGGTTCTCTGATTCAAACTTCGCAAGAACCCCAAAGATTTTTTCCACGTTACCTGCAGGCTCGCCAGAAATGTTTAGAGGAATAAAGGAACGGCTCCCCCGCGTTATGATAACCCCCATGTTAAAGATATATTCGTTCTTTCCTACTTCTGTTACGGCAGTGGGCGGATGAGATGGCTCACACCCAGCTGCAACTGCGGCGAAGAGAGAAATGCCGATGAGAAAAAAGCGTCTGCCCCATTTCATTGCTTTTCCTTCTTTTGCGCTCAAGCGTGATACAGGTAGTTATGAGTGTATTATGTTTTTCCAAGCATGTCAAGTTATTGCCGCCGCCTCCGTCTGGCGCATACAAACAAAAACCCGGCCGTATTTTTGGCCGAGTATATTTTTATTTATTTGGAAACCTGCTTCAGTTTGATAACGTCGCGGACTTCTCCGGGACGATAGTCCTTGAGGAAGTCGCCCAGGCTATTGTCCATGTTGCTCGAACTTTCCTCCAAAAGCGCCAACTCGATCCCCTGTATCATATCGTCTACGGTTATGCCTTCCGGCTGCTTCTGTGTCTTGTCCCGCTGGATTGCGATGGAACGCGCCTTCTGGACGATACCCGCGATAAGAGCGCCGGACGCGATATCGCCGAGCGTGAACTTGAGATGTTTATTGTCGCGCGTCGGCCCGAGAACAACCTCGTACAGCTCGTGCTTCCCGGAAAACATCTCAACTGCCGCAAGCTCGGCCATTTCTTTTACCGTCTTGCCCTTGACCGGGGTCTTTTTCAAATTGAGCTCAAAATAGACCGGGGCCTCTTTTGCAGTGGGGCGCTCGACCAATACTTTTCTGTCGACGCGCTTTGAACGGACGACCGCGTCGTCCAGCATATCCGCGCGGTTTGTCGCGAGGATAACGAACGGGCCGTCTTTATCAAGACCGTCCATCTCCGCAAGGAACATCGGAACGATGGTCGTCTCAATGTCGGAGCTGATGCCGGAACCGCGCTTCCTTAAAAGCGATTCGGCTTCATCAAGAAAGAAAATGCTCCGGTATCCGAACTCACGCTTATGTTCCCGGCCCGTTGCGAACGCCTGGCGGATGGCTTCTTCCGCCTCTCCGAGATATTTTGTAATGGCCTCGGGGCCCCGCATGTAGATAAGCGCTGTTTTCTTCCCCTTTCCGCCGTGCATTTCCGCGTTCGACGTTGCGGCCGCCTTGGCAAGCATCGTCTTGCCGCACCCCGGGGGGCCGAAGAGCAAAACGCCTTTGAGCGGCTCCTGGCGATAGAACTCGTAGATAGCCTGATACCGAAAAGGATCTTCAATCGCTTCAATGAGGCATTGCTTTGCCATTGCCACACCCGCGATGTCGTCCCACCGGACGTTCGTATCTTCGGAAAAAAGGAACCGTTCGTCTCCTTTGCCTCGGTTTCCGATGATGACAGATGAAGTTGCGTCAAGAATGACGCGCTCTCCCGCCTTGAGCTTGCCCTCGTATTTTCCTGCGTACACAATTTTTGTCTTGCCCCCGCCCTCAACCTCTGCAGTATTTGCGTCAACCGACGCAGTGCGGACAACGGCAAGCTCACCCGACGGAGAGTAGTCGAGAACATCAACGATCTGCCCCGTACGCGAGAGTTTTACCGTGTCCCCCGGAAGAACGCTCATGCCCTTCGGCAAAATAACTTCCGTCATTTTGCTATTGTACATGACAATGGCTGTTCCTGCCGCGTCTTTCACTTCCTTCGTGAAAAGAACGGGCGCGCAGTCGAGAGGCGTTACCGTAAGGCGTTTTACCTCTTCGTTTTTTTCCACAAGTTCATTTTGCAAAGCAGCGATAAGGCTTTTGGCATCATCGCTATTTACAGGCACCTTGCCCGAAGAAGCTCCTGAACCGGCTAATCTTATGCCAAGCCTCTTTATGTGCTCCGGAATATTCATCCCTTTAAAAAGCAGGTCGATATCAGCTTCGGGCTCTCGCTCGTCCTGACCCATGATTTCCCCTTATAAAAGAGCAGATAGAATCTAGGCAAAATATTACTACATTTTTAATGAATTGTCAATTTTTTCGCTTCGGCATTATTCTTGCGTACTGCCCTCTGGACCCATACAAGCATGAGGGTGTAAAAGAAAAAAACAGCCACCGGAGAAATATTGCCGAACGCAACGGATGCATATGGGAATTTTGCAAAAATTTCTATAACGGAAATTCCGTACTGGAGAAGAATCCAGCTTGCCGGCATAAGCGCCACTGATGCCGCGGCGGAGATAAGGCCCACAGCCCCCATAAAAAATCCGAAAAACATTGCTGCCGGAATTGCGGAGAGAACGAGAAGATTTGTTATCGGGCTTATGAGGGAAACGGAGCCGAATGAATATATGAGAAGAGGCAAAACAGCGCACTGCGCTGAAAGCGTTGAAATGAAAATTTCACGAATAGCGGATCTTTGGGGATGTGCGTTTTCTTTCTCGAGAAATCTCGGCTGAATACGATAGAGAACCCTGGTTTTTATCTTTTCAAAATATCCGTCAATGATCGGAGAAATATACACAAGACCGAGAGTTGCAAGAAATGAAAGCTGGAACGCCGTATCAAAGCGGAGTATTTTAGGATTCTGAAAAACCATGAGAGTGCCCGCGAATGCCAGAGCGTTTCGAATGCTGTAGAACCTCCCCTCCCGACGCGCCAATAAAATAAGAATGCCCATAATGGCGGCGCGAACAACTGATGCCGATGCACCAGTAAGGAGCGTAAAGAGAGTTATGCTCGTGAGCGCAAGCCAGAACGATACTCCGAATGGAATCGA
The DNA here is from genome assembly GCA_001820685.1 of Candidatus Sungbacteria bacterium RIFCSPLOWO2_01_FULL_47_32. Taxonomy (GTDB): domain Bacteria; phylum Patescibacteriota; class Minisyncoccia; order Sungbacterales; family GWA2-42-14; genus GWA2-47-10. The sequence continues at coordinate 28,595 of MHQP01000042.1, forward strand.
GAGAAGTGCTAAAAACTTTATGATGCTGTCCGCAACGATGGTTATATTGTATCCGGAGAGAGCAACGATGTGGGTTGTTCCGGTTTTGCGGAAATCGTCCTGAAGTTTTTGAGGTATTGACCTGCGTTCGCCAAGCAATAAACCGGACAGAAACGAAGCATGGGGTTCGGGCAGAACGCGGTTAATGGCGCCCGAAAACTTTGACTTTATCCCGTACAAATAGAAAAATACATCGCGCCTGAATTCTCCCGACGGCGCTACGAATGGAAAATCCATTACATAGTAGATGCCGTCTTTGGCAAGATACGCTTGATAATCAAAATCTTCGGAAAAATTGTCGGGCTTCACCAGAAGTCCGCTTACTTTTACATACTGTCCATACTCGTATTGGGGATATTTCCTGACACGAAGGAGGATTTTGCTTTTTGTTGCCGCCTCTTCAAAAATAATCTCCTGGGACTTTTCTTTTTGGGCAGGCTCTTCGGTGATGACACCGGCAAGTTCGAGTATTTGGCCGACGAAATTTTCAAAAAGCATCGGGGCAAGGTTTGATACTTGAATAAGGCGCAAAACGCCGAAAAGGGCCATGAGCCCTATGCCTCCATAAATAATATATTCCTTCCGCCAGTTTGCGATGCCATAACA
>MHQP01000043.1 GCA_001820685.1 Candidatus Sungbacteria bacterium RIFCSPLOWO2_01_FULL_47_32
ACCCCGCTTGAGAAATTTTATGAATTAATTACCGGTCAGAAAGTTGTGTTAATAACTTGAATCCGCCCAATGTTTTGCGGCAGACGTCCAAAGGGCTTCAAAAGTCGCATTAAATGTTGTATAATTTAGCCATTGTGGTAGTACTAGTTATAAGGGACATGAGCGAAGACATGCCGAAAATTGAAGGGCGAAGGTCGAAGGAAGAACTGCCCCCGTGCTCAGTTGAAGTTTTTGATATTAAAAAAGCGCGCTTTGACGACGTAAAGGACGACGTCATGAAAATTGAAGGACTTGCGTTCGACGGGAAAGGATATGAGGAGGACATTATGCGGGAGGATTTTGAAAACCCCCAGGCAGTCATAATCCTTCTTCGCAATAAAGACTCACAGCAGATCATCGGATATGTTGATGCTACCCCCGCTTCTGAAGAAGTTATTAATATTGACTCAACAGCGCTGAATCCCGAATACCAGCGCTACGGCCTTGTGTGGGAGATGATGAAAGAATTGGATGAAGAGTTGAAAAAGCGCGGGTATAAATATATGACGCGGGATGCTAAGATTGAGGGGGGGTACGCGGCCTCGGTTGAGCGCTTTTACGGCGAGCGGATAGTTGAAAAGAGCGACCACGACAGCGATTACGGGCCGCAACGCTATATGAAGATAAAATTTTAAAGGAAAACCAACGCTCAATGCTTTCACAAACAGAAGAAATCAAATCTCGGGTTGATATAGTTGACCTCATTCAAAGCTATATCAAACTCGATAAAGCCGGCATCAACTATAAAGCGGTCTGCCCGTTCCACTCGGAGAAAACTCCGTCTTTTTTTGTGACCCCTTCCCGCCAGCGGTGGCACTGCTTCGGCGGGTGTTCCGAAGGAGGCGATATTTTTACGTTCGTTCAAAAAATAGAGGGAGTGGATTTTCCGGAAGCTCTCGAGATATTAGCGAAACGCGCGGGAATTCAGCTCACGCGGGAGGACCCGAAACTTTCCTCCGAGCGAAAGCGGTTGTATGACATTTGTGAAGTTGCAACAAAATATTTTGAAAAACAATTTAAGGAGAATGGGGCGGTTGAAAAGTATATGAAAGACCGCGGAGTTTCGGATGAAACGCTCCGGAGTTTTCGCGTCGGGTTCGCTCCGGACGGCTGGAGGAACCTCATGGCGCATCTTTTGGAAAAAGGATTCAGGGCGGAAGATGCTGAACGAGCGGGGCTTGCGATAAAAATTCAAAACCAGTCGCGTTCTTCCCAAAGCCAGAATCCTTTCTATGACCGCTTCAGGGGCCGCATCATATTTCCCATCGCCGACGGGACTGGGCGCATCATTGGATTCGGGGGAAGGATATTTGAGGCCGGCACCAAGCAAAATTCAGCCGTTAGCACCGAGGCAAAATACATAAATTCTCCCCAGACTCCCATTTACGATAAGTCGCGCGTGCTTTATGCGTTTGATAAGGCAAAACAGGAGATACGAAAGCAAAACGTCTGCATTCTTGTTGAAGGATATATGGACACCATCATGTCGCATCAGGCCGGCTTTACGAACACTGTCGCGGTTTCCGGAACAGCGCTCACCGAGCCCCAGCTTCAAATGCTGAAGCGTCTTACGAATACCGTCATAAGTTCTTTTGACGGAGACTCGGCGGGGCAGAGTGCTACGTCGCGGAGTTTGGACCTTGCGGGTGCCTACGACTTTGAGCGGAAGATCGCCGCCATTCCGACTTCTCTCGGAAAGGATCCGGCCGACGTTGTTTTAAAAGGAGGGGAGGAATGGAAAAAAATACTTGAAAGCGCTAAAAATGTCGTTGAGTTTTACTTTGATAAAGCGCTTGCGGAGAATAACGTAAACGAACCCGCCGGAAAAAAAGCGATAGCGGCCGGTGTTTTGCCGCAGCTTGTTTTGCTTTCAAACGAGATAGAGCGGTCGTACTGGATGAGGAAGCTTGCGGGTGTTTTGGGGGTTCCGGAAAGCGCTGTATGGCAGGAATTTCAGAAGATCTCGGTTGACGGTTTTGAGCGCGAAACAATGCCGGTTTTCGACGACACCAGGAACAAAAAGAAACAGCCGACGAGAAGGGAGGACACTGAAGAGAAGCTTCTCGGCATACTTCTTTTATATCCGGCAAAGCTTTCGCTTCTTGAGGGAAGAGAGCTTGATCCGTCTTATTTTACCGGAGAGAAAACAGCCGCTGCCTTTTCATTTTTATCCGGGCGTCATACAGGAGACCCAATGTATCATGACCATTTAAAGTTCAAGACCGAGGTCTTTTTGGAAGATATAATCAGGAAAGATGGAGATATTGACAAAGAGATTTTGATATGCTTTAATGAATTCCTCCGCGAATCGATTAAAGAACGCCTTGGGGACCTCTCGCGGCGCATTATTGAGGCGGAACGAGGGGGTTCGGAAGAAGCACTCGCGGGACTTATGCAGGAGTTCCAAATACTTTCGGGAAAGTTACACGCGTTAAGCTAAGAAAAATTTAAATTTTTAATTTTAAATTTTAAACCAATTTTAAATGTCTAAATGGATAAACGCCAGCATTTGGCTCTGTTTTTCATTTAAAATTTAAAACTTAAAATTTATATTTCAGAGTTATGGGTCGTCGTCCAAAACCACAGCCTAAAAAACCGGTGAAAAAAGCTCCTCCGCCTCCGAAAAAAATGCGGGGGCGTCCGAGAAAGATTCTCGGCGAAGAACAGGTTTCGGTTGAAGCAAAAATCGTAGGTCTCTTAAAGCGCGGACGCGAGCGCGGTTTTGTGACATACGCGGAAATTCTTGCTTCGTTCCCGAATATTGAAGACGACATAAATTTTCTCGAAGAGCTCTACAGGAGGTTTGAGGAAGCATCCATCGATGTTCTTGAAGTAAAGGAACTTATCGAAGTTTTGGAACACAAAGAAGGCGAAATTCCGACGAAAAAGAAAAAGAAAGACCGTTCGGGGTCTCTTTCGGAAGAGTCGCATGACTCCGTTCAGATGTATCTACGCGAAATTGGAAAGATATCGCTCATATCGGCCGAAGACGAACGGGACCTTGCCCGTAAAATTGAACGGGGCGACCAGGATGCGCGCCAGCGTCTCGCGCAGGCAAACTTGCGGCTTGTTGTTTCGATTGCAAAACGGTACGTCGGGCGCTCAGCGCATCTTTCGCTTCTTGACCTGATACAGGAAGGGAATCTCGGGCTATTCAAAGCCGTAGAAAAATTCGACTACCGGAAAGGTTTTAAGTTCTCAACGTACGCAACGTGGTGGATACGCCAGTCCATTACGCGCGCACTTGCCGATCAGGCTCGCACCATCCGTATTCCAGTGCATATGGTTGAGACCATCTCCAAATATCAGCAAGTCAGGAGGAGGCTCCTGCAAGACCTCGGGAGGGAGCCGTTGGCCGCGGAAGTTGCCTCGGAAATGGGAATGGACGTGGATAAGGTTCACCATATTGAAAAAATTTCCCAGGATACCGTTTCCCTTGAGTCGCCGGTGGGGGAGGACGACGAAGATTCTACTCTTGGAGAATTTATTGTTGACGAAAAGACGCTCTCCCCGTCACAGGCGGCAGCCCGCCGACTTTTGCGCGAGCAGGTAAATGCCATCATCAGCGACTTTTCTCCGCGAGAACAAAAAATTCTTGAAATGCGCTTCGGTTTGAAAGACGGCGTGACCCATACGCTTGAAGAAGTAGGGAAGGAGTTTGGCGTAACACGCGAACGCATTAGGCAAATTGAGGCAAAAGCCATTGAGAAAATGCGCGACCACCATTTGGTAAGAAAACTCGAAGAGTATTGAAAAATGTTTCGTATGGCCGAGATAGGTATCAGCTTTTTAAACTAAAAGCGCCCCGATGACTATCGGGGCGTTTGCTATTTCTTTTGGTTTTTCGCTCTTGTTTCAGCGAAGTGTCGTGAAAGAAAGTCGCTGTCAAGCGGGCTTAGGTTGAATTTCTGACCAGCCAGGTCGATAAGCTTTACCATGCTTGCGGAAGGGTTGCTCTGGAGCTCTTCAATAATCCAGCGGAGTGCCTGCTTGACGGGGGATTCTCCGAGGGCCATCGGTTTGTCTCCGTGTTTTAGGTTGGCGGGTTTCGGGAAGTAGCTGATGCTAGTATTTCAGCTGGGCGTCTTTTCTTATGCATATCTCTTGAATTGTCTGATCTTCTGTGTTCCCAAAAATACTGTGCTTAGTGTGTTTACGCCAAACAATAGCGCTTTCTCCTTCCTCAATAAACTTTACCTTTTTGAAAATTTCTGCATCCTCTCTCCACACGTTTAGCCAGCCGGGTGACCCGTCCCCGTTCTCATAAATGAGGGTAAAGGCTTGATAGAGGCCGTTGCCTGTCCCAAATATAAGCCGTATCGGCGTACGTATGGTTTCTTCTGGCACGGATGGTTCCTTTTTTCAACGACCTTCTGCAAGATGCAGGAATAATATTAGCATATCAGCAAAATATGTCAAGTCTTCGTAAAAAGCATTATTATGGCACATTAAACATTAAAAAACACCCCGATGATTATCGGGGCGGTACGTGTCTATCCCAAGTCTTTCTCAAAAGCCGCAACGTCAAAGGAATATTTTCCTTCACCGAATTTTATGAGTTCGGCGGCATCCCGCTTTGCGTTGCCGAGGCAGATGGAAGCTCCAGGAGACGGGGTCGTGTTGAAGATGATATTGTCTCCGACAATGGTAGCGTCGCCCATCTGGAGAGTTCCTGTCGGAAGGTCCACGATCTGCGGACGAATTCCGCCGGCACCCCGCCTAAGCTTGAGGTCGGAATAACGCATTGACGGAATAATGACGCGCACCTCCTTCAGGAAAAAGAACTTTCCAATAAGCGGCAGGTCATAGACCATGTTTTTTGCGACGTATCCGACAAGCTTATTTTGCCGAATGATTTTAAACAGGCTTGCAATCCCTCGGAGTGAAACAAGCGGAAGCTTCAGGAAGTCGAAGAATGTTTCGTATTTATGGCGTTCCATCAGCGGGAGCGGTTTTGTTGTCGGACCGAACCGCGTATCGCGGGAGTTCAGCACGTCCGGATCGCCGTGGATTTCGGCAAACGGCCGTCCTTCAACCTGCACGCGGTACACTTTTCCGCGGACAAGTTCTCCGCCAGAGTAAAAACTTCCTGCAACGGGAAGGATCGCGAATCGTTTTCCATACCCGAGCTGTTGGGCAAAAAACAGGCTGTATGGCCCCGCCGCAAACACAACCATGTCAGCGCGCACGTTTCCTTTCGTTGTCTCAATCATATACTGCGCATGTTCGTGCCGGATGCTTTCAACGCCCGTGTTGAAGGAAAGTTCAAGGTTTTTATTTATCGTCATCGCGTCGGAAATGAGGCACTCCGCAAGCCGCTGATAATTGACGGCATATCCTTCGCTTGAAACAAGGGCCGCCACAGGCTCGTCAAGGCTGCGGTCCTTCATAAGCATCGGCTCAAGGGTTTTCAGTTCTTCGGCACCTATAAGCCGGAGGTCGGGATAAGAACTTTTGAAATCCTCAAAGCGCTTCCGGAGCTTTTCAACTTCGTATGCGCCAACGCCGAGGACCATGCGGTGCGTTTTCTTGAAAAGAAGCGGATCCTTTTTTGATTCAACATAGCGGCGGAGCATTACGGCTGCGGCTTTGACCTTGAGCGCGTGCGCGAGGTCGTAGTTCGTTTCTGTTCCGCCGTCGTGAGATGTCTGGGCGTTATTCATAGGGTGCGAATTTACTTGCGCTACCCAAGCGTTTTTTTCGATGACAACGATGGAGCCAATATCCGTGTAGCGGCTCGCGACATAGGCAAGAGCAGCCCCCGTAACGCCTCCGCCAATGATGGCGAGGCTGTAACGCCGTTCTTCGGCCATTGGGTGCCTCCGCGGAGAAGTGGGTATTGTAAAATAACTGACAATTATAAAATACACTAAAAGCTACAAAAAGTCAAATATTTTCAGGCAATTCCGGCACACATTGTGTTTTTCGCGTCTTTGTGTAGAATAGGCCCCAAGAAAGCACATTGATAAATGAACCGAGGTAGTCGGATGTTCAAGGCGTTTTTCAGAAGCAGGCACTGGGCTCCCTGGGCCTATGGCGTGGGCCTTGTCGTGATCGCGTTTGTCGGCGCGGGCGTATATCTTGAAATCCTTTGGAACAGCTGGATAAAAAACTTTTATGACATCCTTGGATCGCCAAAGGAGCACACGCTGCAGGAGTTCTACTGGCAACTTTTGGTTTTTGGCGGCCTTGCCGCAGGTTTCATCGTCCTCGGATGGCTGAGTACGTTCATAACACAGCACTACACATTCCGGTGGCGTACCGCAATAAATGATTACTATCTTTTCCTCTGGTGCGAGATCTCAGGCACCATTGAGGGTGAAGGCCAGCGCATTCAGGAAGACGCGAAGCGCCTCGGGGAACTCGTTGAAGATTTCGCAGAACAGTTCCTGAATATCTGCATTCTTTTGCCATTCTTCCTAAGATTACTTTATCGGGCGGGGGCAACAATTGATCTCGCGTGGGTGAGCCAAAAAGTCCCGGTGCTCGGCCCGCTCGTATCGGGTCAGGGGGCAATGGTAAAGATTGCGCTCGTTACTTCCATCATTGGCACGGTTGTATGTATTTACGCGGGTAGAAAACTGCCGCGGATCCAGTATGATAACCAGGTCGTTGAGGCAGCATATCGCAGAGACCTTGAGCTCGCGATAGGCCATAAACCGCGCGCGGGCCTTCTCGAAGAACTCTTACTGCGTTTTGTAGGCCTGCGCGGAAATTATTTTCGCATGTATTGGGAGGTTGGCAAGTTCAACCTGGTGCGCATCAGTTTTTCGCAGGTCATGGTCATTCTCCCCTACCTGCTTGTGGCCCCGAGCATCTTTGCCGGGATCGCGACGCTAGGTACAATGCAACAAACCATCAATATCTTCGACACCGTCCGTTATAAATTTTCATTTTTCATTTATAACTGGCGCGGCCTTTCCGAGCTCTTCAGCATCCGCCTGCGACTGAAGGAATTCGAAAATAACCTTGACCGGTATCGCCCGGAGTAACCTATAAAAAAGCCTTCGAGGGAAGGCTTATTATTTTAGTCGGAAAAATAAAAAACCGGACGAGTAACCATCCGGGTATATTTTTTATGGGGTGCCCTCAATAAGGGATTCTACCGCAAGTTGTAAGAAGCGCATAGTATTACAATCTGAGGGATTTTGAGCGACGTTGCGGGCGTGCAGTTCCATGTAGTCAAGGCCCCTCATGAGCCGGAACGGGTCGAACGCAAAGCTTTTGATGAGACTGGCCGGCCACGAAGAGTTTATGGGTTCTATAGCCTTCAGAAGGCTATAGAACCGTTCGCAGTCCTGAAGCGTAATCTTCATTTGAGCTATTTCCATGAGAAAAAGAACGGATGCAAAAAGTATGACATGCGGCTTATGTTTGTCAATAAATCCCCTTTGTTTCGCGTGCCCGGGCGATATGCGTTCATTCATCTTTGCGAGAGCCGGAGCGGGGGAAGGGGAAAATCAAAAAGAGTTAGTACATCTGCTCCTTTCTTGATCGGAGAAAAGAATTGAAATTTTCTATGAAAAGTACGAATACCTGAAACGGAGCGTCAATGATGTTGAAGATAAAGACCAGGAACTTGAACCGGCTTAAGCCGTCGATTGCAAGCTTTCCGATGGTAACGAACGGCATGAAGAGCATGTCTCCCGCAAATGTCAGCATCGTCGGTTTGCTTGTCTCAAGACTTATATCTTTTGCGCGGTTATGCACTCGTACGCCGGTAGCCGCAACGATAGAGGTAAAGAAAACGAATACGACCGTGCTGGCAATACTGAAATGCTGTATCTGGAGCACCATCCACACGGCCCACAAAACCGCAGTTGAAACAGCAAGAAAGAAAAAACGCACCACCCACTGAACAACAATGCTTTTTTCCTCGGGTATCTGGAGCAGGTATTTTTTCTTTTCAGATGCGTACGTTGCGGCCCGAACCTCCGCCTTTGCGAGTTCGAGATTTTTTGAGGATGGAAGATGAATGAAGCCGATTATGAATATCATAAGGAACGGCGGAAAGAGGATATTAATGACCGTGTTCAGGAACAAATACTGGTGAGTTAGGTATGTGTCAATAGGTATTTCGATCGCGAGCGCTACAATGACCTTTGTGATAAAAAGCGAAATGACGCTGAAAAAAGCAAGCCTTCTCAAGCGTTTGCTTTGTTCATCGTAGCGCGCGCGATATACGCCATCAATGGCCTGGGAGAGCTTTGCCGGGTCTCTAAAAATCGCTTCGAGCGTCTCCGGGGTCTGCCGCTTTGAAAACACAATGTCCGATAAAAGAAGAAAGACGGTATTATATTGATTGCAAAGCCTGAAGAAGTG
>MHQP01000044.1 GCA_001820685.1 Candidatus Sungbacteria bacterium RIFCSPLOWO2_01_FULL_47_32
AAGATTTAAACGGATCAGCTACTCCAAAACCTTTAAATTCTATAACCGCAGGTTGAGATAAATTATCTGTTTGCGGAAGGACGCTTGTTTCTTCCGCAATTGCGGAATCAACGCCGAAAAACACGAAAACAGAGTTAACAATTTTTCCAAAAAACGACTCCGATTCGCGATGCCGACGCGTAACTGAATTCAAGTAAGCCGGTGACTCGTCCTGATTGTAAAGAAGCTCTGCTGATGGAGCAGGCGCGTCCGAAGAAGGCAGGGGCGGCGGAGGCAAATCCGGAGAAGTAGTTTCGGGACTTGGAGATGGTGCTTGGAGCGGCTCCGTGGATGCTGGCATCGAAGAGGGATCTGGCGACAATACCGGCGTATCCACCGGAGGAGAATTTTGTTCCGGCGTCGGCAGAGTCATCGGAGAAGATTCTTCATGCGAACTGTCCTGAGGCGCGGGTGAACTTTCAAGAATCGCTGCTGAAGAACTTACATCAGGTTCCGGTAAAATACTTTCTTCTCCCACCGGTGCTACGGCCGACTCCGCCTGGATTTCGGAAGAAGAAACAGGAACAACGCTGGTGGATGTTCCGTTTACGCTGGGGAGAGAAGCGGGAGAAGCAGGTTCGCTAGGAATGTTTGGCGTGATATACGCTGAATTTTCATTGGTAAATTCGGAAATACCAGCATCTTCATAAAGATCTTGAGCGAGCGCTCCTTTCAGATTTCTCCATCCGTTTGTCGAGATAGAATCAGGAAAAATATGCATTGTTTGATCTCCGTTTTCAGCGCGTGCGGAATAAAAAACGACATAGCAAAAAATGCCAAGAGTGCTTAGCAAAACAAGCGAGAGCAGTAATTTGAAATTTTTAACCGCCGTAATGAACATGTGCGCTACTGTCCGTAAGGAATAAATAAATTTGTATGAAAAAAATAAAAATATCCGGAAGCTATAAATAAATTTGTAACGAGGAAAATATATTCGGAAAGATATTATTAAATCTGTAATTCTCCCGCCGACCCTCTTCCCTAGTCGCTATAATTAAATTTGTAAATGCGGCAATGCAGCCAATTTTCTTCTTTGCCACCTGCTATCCTGGAACTATTACCGAACGTTCAAAAAAATTATCAAATTTTGTCTCTTTATTATAGCATCGCGCATGCGCGCCCTCTACGAAAAAAGGGGCGAAAAGATGTTTTAAACTCCCTCTTTACACCACTTTTGTAAAAAAAAATTTTTCCAGCAAAGAATTTTCTTAAGCGCGTGAAGCGTATTGTTGATGCGGATTTTTGGATGAAAAAAAAAACGATCAAAAATTTTTTTGATCGAGTCGTATAATAATCTTTAATAATGTTTATGTATGTTTAGTTATATTTCATAATTCTTTACTATTGGCGTGTTTGCTTCCGTTTTAACAAGTTATCCACTGCTCAATTTACTACCGCTAACATTTTATATATTTTTCCACAGGACTTGCCTGTTATTTGAGCTCTTCAGAATCTTCAATATAAAAAACGGGTTCTTCCCCGTTTTTTATTTATGTCTATTTCAATTTTTTTTCAATCTCATCAGCTTCCTTTTTCATAAGTTCGTCCGACATCTCAAGCGCATCTTTTAATTTTTTCATGACCGTCCGTTCTGACTCCGAAAGTTCCATTTTGTCGTCAAGGTACATAATCTGGTCCTCAACTTCCTGTCGAAGCGCGGTAAACACATCATCAATTTTTGACTTATATTCTTCAAGAGAGCGGGCCGCATCTTTTCTAAGTAGAAAGTTTTCATTCCGAAGTCTGCGAATATACCACCCCGCGGCAATATTGAGAAGAAGAGAGAGCGCTAACATCAGCCACCACAACCATCCAGGACCGGCTGATTGCGCAACACCTTCTTCGGCCTGTATATCAAACTCGGCAGCGTTCTCGCTAGCGTTACCGGCTTTATCAAATACCCGGACAATTATTTTATGATGCCCGGAGTTTTGCTTCGGAAGACGGAAATTCACATTTTCCATATCAAGCAACGAAACCGTCAGTGTATTTCCTCCGTCAACGGAAACCTCGTAGTGGTCAAGCCCCGATGCTTTGTCGGTTGTCGTTGCAAGCACGCGAGGACGCGGGTCGGATGCGTCATCTTTCTTTATCTCAACTTGGGGAGGATCGGGGGGGGTTGAATCGATCATAACCTTGCGATGTCCGGTTTTTCCCCACCCGCCAATATCCGTCTTGAGCTGGAGATGGAAAAACCAAACTCCATCATCAAGGCCAACAATTGTTTTTTCCGCAACCGCAGGTTTATAGACAACGCTTGGGACCGTTGCGGGGTCTTTGTCTACAACAAGGCTAATTGCGGCAGCGCCGTTCGGAAGCTGCCAGGTAAATTTCGGATCGCGCGAGTTATACCACTTATTCTCATCCGGATGCGTTGGCGAAGAAATTTTTGGAGCGCTCGTATCCGCAGCCTCAGCCGAAGGAGCAAATGACTGCGTGGACGGCGACGGAGGAGGCGGAGCTGGCGGTAACGCCTGCCCTTCGGTTATTGTATACGTTCCTTTTACCGATTTAGAAAGAATTTCCGTCCCCCTCCCATCCGCGGCAAGTGCTGAGCCTCCGATTATCGAAACATCAGTTGATCCAACCTTAAGCGCCTTAAATGTTATTTGAAGAATTACCCCGGCTTTTTTTGTATATGTAGACGGCGATCCCCCGCTGAATTTCACGGTTCCGGCAGCATTTGAAAAATTCGGCTCAGCTGGCCAGAGCGTAAAAATTGAATTACTTTTTGATACATTTGAAACCGAAAGAGCTGTTTTATCGAAATTTATAGTTCCCTCAGACGCGTTCACTCCCGTTCCCCCGCCGCTATCGAGCGTAACGCTTGCGGTAAATGTCGATCCAACGCCGTATGAACCGATTGCCGGAGACATAAAAAGCACCGCTCCTGCTCCCAGGGTTTCATGAGCCGAACTTAGTATGAGAAGTATGCCGGCAAGAACGATGGCTGACCGGCACAAAATGGTTTTCATCGGGCTATCTGCGGCGGAGTTTTTTCATCGTCGTCCGCCACTTCAACTTTTCGCTTGATGTTGCGCTTTCCGCTTATCTTTCTTAGCGGAAGCCATAATATTAAAACTCCCTTATAGAGTTTTGCATCAACCTCAAAGACATTTACTTCGTCCGGAAGTGTTATTTGCCTGAAAAAAGAACCCCACCTGCATTCCTGAAGGAGGAATTTTTTTTCTTCATCCCCTTGAGTAAGTCCCCGAAGCCAGTGCTCGGGCCGCTGATTCTTCCCGCGAATGGTTATGACATCACCTTCTTTTTCTATCTCGACGTCGAGGTCTTTCGATTCCATGCCGGGGACCGAGGCATAAACAACTACCGCAAAAGATGTCCTGTACATATCAACTGAAAGCTGGGAAACATCAAGCGTTACTGTTGCGTCTTTCCCCGCTTCAGTCCCCTCGTTCGCCTTGGCAACCTTTGTAGGATCGCTTTTTTTAAGTTTTAAGCGCGAAAGAAGCGAGGTTGCCCCCTTGAGATTTTGAACAGCCCCCGCGGGGGTTGTTGATTTTGCCTCCTCCCGGGCCTTTTGGAGGTTTGATTCTGCCCGATCTTTTTGCACTTTTTCGAGTTTTTCCAGAAAAGAGTCCATAAGATTTTATAAAATGAGTCACTATCCTAAAACCGAAACCCTCTAGTACAGTGTAGCACATCCGTGTTTTTATGAAATTCACACCTTTATACTATACGCCAACCAAAGCAGGGCAAATCCAACCTTATAAAACGGATGCCTTTTTAAGGCCTATGGTTGTCGGGTACGAGCACGTTCATAAGATACCCTTCGTGGGTTTTAGGTATTCACTACCCCGTCCAGCAAAAGAGCATACCCTTTTATATATTTTCTACTTGTCGGGTACAAGCAATCTCATAAGATGTTCTTCGCTAGACTGCGCTAAATAAATTACCCCGTCCAGCAAAAGAGCATTATAGAAAAGTCTGTCAGGTTCACACGACCGTCTATATTAATATCCGATTCTGTACTATCAGTCCCCCAGTTAAAAAGGAGTATAGAAAAGTCGGTTAATTGAACCTTGCCGTCCTTATTGATATCAGATCGTTTGCAAAAATCAGGCGATGGACTTTTTCCTACGCCAAAATAGACCGGGTTAGAATATTCGCTTGTTCCAATGGGAGTATTTTTGAACTTTGCCCGCACGATATAGGTATCCACCGCAAACGACCCGGTTGGAATTGCTGCCGTCCATCTGCCGGAAGAGTCAGCTTTTTCTTCTTTGATGACCGCCTTCGGGCTGGAGTCTCTGGGAGAATTTTCCGACTGCGCGTAAGCCCAGACACGAATGATGCTATCGGGGACGCTTTGTCCCAGAACCGAAAGATCTTCTCCCGGACTTACAGTATCTTTTACGACTTCAAGCGAAGGAGGAATGAGAATGTTTGAAATATTCGTTTTTGTTCCTCCTACAAGAACTTCTGAGTAAGAACTTGTGTTTGATTTTCTTCCGTCCGTATCGCGTGCAAATACTCCGAAGGTATAGCTCCCCTGCTCAAGGTCGGTAAGGCTCGCGGAAAATTTTGCTCCCGTGTCCGCGCTTATGCTTTTTGCCTGCTTTCCATCCTTAAGAACGACGACTGACGCGGAAGGATACGCCCACCCGCTAAACATTACCTCGGGGCTTGACGGAAGAGGAGGAAATGCAGCTCCCCCGCCCCCGGAAGAGGGGGCGCCACTTGGTCCGGACGGCCCCGGCGGGGTTGTTATAGCAAACGATATGATAAAATCATCCGTATTTGTATTTGTGAAAAGATCTTGGCATCGCGCATAAAATATATATGTTGTTCCGGAAACAACGGCGCCAATGTTTACGGTGTGAAGCGTTACCCTGCTTTCACTGAAAGAATTCGTCATCGAATCATACGAAATTCCGTTTGAAGTTGAATAACGGCATGTTGCAAGTTCGTCGGTGGTAAGCGCGATTTCAACTTGCTGGGTTGAATAGAGAAGATTTCCCGACGGAAGGCCGTTTGAGCGAACGGGAGGAACAACGTCGACCCGGAGCGAGTGTACGCTGACGGGTTCAGAAATTGCAACCCTGGGTTCCTGCCAGTCGATTACGTTGTCCGATGTATTTTTTGTCTGCACCGTAACATAGAATGTTCCGGTACCTCCCGGGTTTACAATTTGCGTATCTCCGACCGTGCTCGTCGCGGCGTTTGTTCCGACGCTTATTTTTACGGTAGAACTTGCGGCAAGTCCCGTAGTTGAATTTAGCGTGATCGTTATCGACCCGTTTGCGCCCGGTACAACCAAAACACCATCGGCGGCTGCCGAGGGGCTTGCGAGAAGAAATCTCTCTCCGAACGGACCTGTTAATGACGAAGATGTTGCGAAGTCAATATCGGTATAATCAAGTCCCGCGGGAATGTTAAAAACCCCACCCTGCGGAAATATGCTTATCTTCCCCGACGGAGGAACCGCATTGGTCGTGGAAAATAGTATCGTGTGGTTGGAAGAGGTCGCAGGACGAGAGTTTGAAAGCGTATCACTGATGAACACAAGGTCCGAAGCGTGAGCATCAAAAAAAATACCCGACCAGACAAGGCCGGCTCCAAACAAGCAGAAAAGAAGCTTGAGATGACGCATATGAACCATGGGGATACGAAGCTAACTCTGCCGTCGCCGCCTCCAATCAAGATAAAAATTAAGCACTATAAGAGAAAGAAGCGCTCCTCCAATAATGCCAATAACCCAGAAAGCTTTATTTTGCTCTTCAAAAGTTGCCTGACTTATGCCGGACTCTTTTTGCTTCAGCAGCGCTTCCAGTTCATTAAGGCTCATTTCTTTTTCTTTCAGCTCTTGTGCAAGCACATTAACGTCATTCGGAAGAACGCCGATTGCGACCCCCACCCCAGAACCAAGCTCGCGCATCATCATGCCCTCGATCACTCCGGGCGAAATTCCGAACATGAGGTATACAAAAGAATATATCGCATATGCCGCGAAAAGACCGACTGATATATGTGTCCATTTTGACATATACATGTACCCGCTCGTCCCGAATCGGATGAGGCGGTGTTTTATGCGAAAAGAAAGAAAAGAATAGCGAGAAAAACAAGGGTAAACAGAAGTAAAACGACCGTCACAAGCCAAAGCCGGGATATGGGACTCTCCTTGCCGTACGGAAGCAAGGCATCATCAGAAGAGATTTTCCGCTGTTCTCCAACCGCAAGTGTCGCTTCTTGAATCTGGCGAATTTTCCGCTTAATGTGAAGCCGAATAAAAACAAAGAGGAAAAGAACCAGAAGAAGAAGGCCGCCAAAGACTGAAATAAGAAATTTAAGAGGCAAAATCCAGAAAGAAATGGAGCGGGATACCGTCTGTCGTCCGTTTTCTTCCCCATAGGCAAGGCTCATTACCGCCTCATACCGCCCGAAGTAAAAACCCGGCTCACTCCAGCTGACAGCAAACTCGCGGATTGTTTTTGGGAATACGCCCGCTTCAGGATCGTTCACTATGAGAGTCGCGACTTTTTTGCCAAACATGTCGGTAATGTCTATCGGACCGCGGGGGCGTATCAAAACATTTCCTAAGTTTTCAATATTTGTCGTGAATATCACGTCAGCCGTCCCGTAAATATTTTTATTGGTAGTAAATTCCCTGATCTCCGCCTCTTCGCGTATATCGCCCGATATTTTCATAGTAACGATCGTTCCGACTTCAAAACCAACTCCCGAACCTGTTGTCTTAACCCGGTCGGCTTCTCGAACGAAGAAAATACCCGCAAAGTGCCCCCCAGGTCCGGCTCCCTTCGGAACTTCGATGGTGAAGGGAACATCCCTTGCCCCGTTCGGCCCGATTTCTATGGCGTCTTCTGTCGCATGAACCCAGCTTGCAAGGCTATATCCTGTTTCAGCGTTCTCTTTTGCAAACAACGGCACCCCGTTATCGGCAACCCCGGTAACATCCCTTACTACAACGTACAGCCGCTCGCTTTGCCCGCCGATATTCGTAACCGTAATTACTCCGGAATACGCGCTACCCGGGTCTATTTTTTCCTCAATGAGTGCTGGCTGAACTTTTAATCCGTCTGCAAACGCAAAACCCGGCAAAACCGCGCACAAGGAGGAAACGAACACGCCTATGGTGAGAATTTTTTTCATGAAACAATTTCTGCCGATAAGGCAAAAACCCTTCGTCGGCTTAATGATTTATACCGTTATAGTATCAAAAATAAAGACCCCCGCCAATAGGCTGGGATCTTTAAGATCAATCTGGAAAAGGGCTTAAAATGTCGGAGTTGCAACATATGTCAGCGTGTTAGTATAGTCAGGAGCAGCTTCCTGGAGGGCTGAAATCTCAAGCTTATAGGCAACTTTGGCCATGCCTTTGTTTTGCGTTGTTCCGTCTGACGGTCCCGCATGAGAGAAGACTTGGCGCGGAGTGTTTGTTGCGCTGAAATTTCCTGCATATGTTGTTCCACTAAACTCGCCCCCGTTCAGGTCTGCATCATCGCTTGTTACGCCAAAGTGGCCATAGGTCTCTTCAGCATCCAAAATTCCGGCAGGAGATGCCCATGCAATGGGAATTGCAGTCATTGCGCCATCCTTAAAAAGGTCAATATCAGCTCCGCTTGAACTTAAAAGGTTCTGGTTTTCCTGAACAGTAACGATAAACCCATGGACGGCGTTTGTTGTAACTTCAAGCTGTTGGCCCATAACCTTCGCCGATCCGGGCGTGGTGGTACTGAAATTAATAATATTGGGACTTGTTGAGCCAGTCGTAGTATCGCCATTTACTGCCGTAGAAGTCGCAAGGCCCTTGATAACAAAGGTAAAAGAAGTTGAAACCGAAGCCGTTACGGTAACGTTATTTACAATTGCAACTCTGAATTCAGCCACGTCGATACCCGCAGTCGCAAAAAGAACATATGAGCCGATTGTGCTTGGGTTTACAATACGGTTTACACCGGTCGTCTGGAATGTCGCATTTGTGCCGATTTTAATTGTTGCAGTCGCGCTCGCCTGAAGAAGACCACCGTCTCCTGAGCAAAATGTAATTATCAGATCCTGACTCACAACCGCGGCACTTGCCATCTCACTTCCGGTACAATCTGCCGCGAGTGAAAATTCTCCGGACGTAGTCGCAACATCAATATCGCTAAAGACAATACTTGCTAGGTTAAATCCTGATTGAAAAGCTATCGTAACTGCTCCGCCATTAGCTACACCGGTTGGGGTATTAAAAACTATCGTATTATTCGCAGGATTCGACGGTGCGGAATCCTGCAACGTATCGCTCACATTAATCAGCGAAACCGCTTCCGCGAGGCCAATCCAAGAAGGTAGGCCCGATAACCAAAAAAACAAAGCTACAATCAATACTGCCGAAGTTGCTTTGTAACCCATTCGTGCAATAAATGTGTTAAACATATTGACTGATAACTTTTTCAGAATAGCTGGGACAGCCCATGGGAACATCGCAACTTATCCGAAATTTAGTTTGTTATATTGGCTAAACTATGCGAGTAAAAAAATATGGATAGATTTGGTTAGTAATTTTATTATACTTTTTTGTCAAGAATTATTATATGCCTGTGTGAATAATACTGTGGATAATTCCATAAAAAACCAACCACCAATTTCGGCCTGTTGTCTTGTGTTTTCCGCCCAATACACACATTATACACAATTCCGGTCGCGTTTTGCCAAAAAAGTTATGCACAGAGATGATTTTTTGACAAAAGTTTGCTAACAATGTTTAGCAGTTAATACTATTCGTTATAAAAAAATTGCGTCGTTTTAAAAGCAAAACGACATTTAACGAAGACCTGCGCCAAGCGTAATTGAAATATCCTCATTTTGCTGCTTGTTTTCACTCAAAATAACATCACCATCCAAAAAGACGCTTATACCTTCCGCAATCTGTCGTTTTCCTGGCCTGTACTGAATAAAGCTTTCTTGCTTCCCATATTCCAAGACACTTCCCAAGAGCGATACGACATATCCGGCTTTTTCAAGCCGAAGAGAAAGCTCCGCTGCTGCCCCTAGCCTTCCAGAGCCATTAATAATTTTTATTAAAAGGATCCTTTTTTCTTCTGCCGTCAGGGCTGTGACTGAACGAATATATCCTTCGGATTGTTCTATGAGAGGCCTCTCTCCGTTCCCAATTTCGCCCCGTATGACCTCTTCGGAGGAAATTGCCTTCTTTGCCCCATCCTCTCCGCGAATAATAATGCTGAAGTCCCGCTCCGGCGTGAGCACCGAATGAAGTGAAAAAGTAACCCCCCAAACTCCAAGAACTATGCCGAGGAGGAAAATAAAGAACTTATAATATTTCCGCAAAAAGAGGCCTATTGTCAAAAAATTTTCCTTACCAAAGACACGCTCTTTTTGTCCGTCGGTATTTTCCGAAGCTGAAACTGGAATATTTCGTATTTTTCTAAGATCAATGACGCCTTCATAAAAAGGCTCGGCAAAAAAACCAAGTCCCCGCGCGTGTTCCGGTTGTGAAGGCTCCTCCGTGCTTTTTCCGTTTTTAGAAACAAAAACACCTCTTTTCTCCGCTTCCAAAACCAGCGCGCGCCGAATATAGGCCCGTACTGCCCAAACGAGAAAGAAAATGAAAAGAATGCCCCCGCCCGCTATGCCTAAAACCGGTTTTATGGGAATAACCCAGAAAAATGTGGAACGCGATACATTCTGGCGTCCATCGCTCCCGAACGTAAGAGTCGCTACCGCGCTAAATTTTCCTATCTCAAAAATGCTTCCGTCCCCCTTCCAGTTAAAATCAAATCTTCTGACGCTTTTCGGAAGAACGTTCCCGAAGTCGCCGTCGGTATCGTTTATGGGTATTTTTCCACGTTCGCGCCCAAACATATTATATATAGTAATATCTCCGGCCGGCCGGAGGTGGACGTTGCCCATGTTTTCAAAACGAAGCGTGAACGATACATCGGGTTTCTGATAAAACACGTT
>MHQP01000045.1 GCA_001820685.1 Candidatus Sungbacteria bacterium RIFCSPLOWO2_01_FULL_47_32
CGGAATTTCCGGCCCCTCTTTTGTCATCGGCTCAACGACTGCGACGAACTTTATTGTTACAAACGGTGGGAATGTGGGGATTGGCACAACTTCTCCTAGAACAAAGTTTACCATCGGAGGAGCGACAGCCGGCTCCGGCCAGCAGAATGGAATTGCAGGAATGTACGAAAGTCTCACATTTAATCCGAGTAGCGGCGGAACACAATATGGGAATAGGCTTGTTGTAACAAACAGCCCGACTGTTTCAGCAAATACGGCAATAGGTGAAAATATCCGCATCATAGATAATTCATCTCTTGCAAATACCGTTCGAGGTATTGAAGTCAATACTGCGGCGGGGGGAAATCTAAGCGGAAATAATGTCGGCATTCTTGCAACGGCAAAAACCTTCGGTATCCAAGGTGTTTCTCTAGGAACAGCCGCTGGAACTTTCGTACCGGCAGGTGTTTACGCCGAACTCCAGTCAACCTCGACCGGAAATGCTCTTCGTGTTTACTCCGGAACTTCAACAGCCGCAACACTTCTTTCGGTCTTTGAAGAAAACTCGCTTACATCCGGTGGAGACTACACAGGAACGGCGGTTTTGGTAAACATGGCTAAAGGAACAAGTGATACGTTTCAGGGTAAGTTTGTTGAGTTTCAGGATTCGGATGCTCCTCGCTTTACGGTTGCATCAACCGGGCGTCTCTGGCTCTATCAGGATACGCTCTATATGAACAATGCGACGAGTATTGTCAGGGAAAACAGGAACTCGTGGTCAATAGCGACTACCTCTGTGGACGGTACGTTGCCGATACTTTCCATTGACGGTCTGAATGGGCGCGTCGGCATTGGAACATCAAGTCCGTCATCCAAACTTTCCATTGAGGGAACATGCGTTGACACGGGAGGCGGATGCGCTGACTATGCGGAGCTTTATCCGGCGACAGAACCAGTTGACCCGGGCGATATCGTCGCGGTTGATGCATCCGTGCCCGGTTCTGTGAGGAAGGCAACAGCAAACACGGCAGTTATCGGTATTGTTTCATCAAACCCGGCTATCACAATTGAAGGTTCGTCTCTCCAATTCCTAACGGGGATCGGATATAAAAATAATCCCTTGAAACCGTCCGTTGCTTTGGTTGGAAGAGTGCCGGTTAAAGTTTCAACGGAGGGCGGGGCAATCACTATAGGAGATCGGATAGCCCTTTCGTCAATTCCGGGAAGAGGAATGAAGGCGACAACATCCGGTACTTCAGTTGGAGTGGCTCTTTCTTCATTCGATCAGACAAAGGCAACGACAACTGAAGTTACTCAAAAAGGAGATATCGTGTATATCGGAACCGTCATGGTATTTGTGAATCTTGGCTATCACCAGCTTGACAACGGAGAAGCTCTTATGTCCTCTTTATACTCAAGCCTCGCCACAACATCCGCATCCGGAACACCCGTAGCACTTCCGACATGGGCAATTGACCCGGCGACAGGAGAGGTTAAGGGTGGAAGCTATGTTGATTTCAAGGGCAAGGACATTGTAAATGCTCGGGGAATTTTCTCGGAGAACGGAACATGGTCAATTGATGAGGCCGGCGTTTTGGTTGCACATGAAGTCCGCGCTCAAAAAATCATAACACAGGAACTTGAAGTCGGTTCTTCGGCAAAGCCGTCCGGTATTACTGTTTATGACACCGTCACAAAACAGCCTTCATGTCTTACTGTTACGGCTGGAATTGTAAATGCGGCGGCGGGGGCGTGCCCCGAAGATACGTCGGGAATAGCTCCTTCGGGGACAATGCCTCAGACAAATTCTGAACAAAGCGCTTCTCCAGCTGTCTTCCCGGATAGTTTCGGAACAAGCGCGCCTCCGGAAACTTCTTCGACGACTCCGGCAATTAATACGTCGGCAGCTTCTCCTGCGGGCAGTGAAAGTTCTACCACGCCGATCATTGATACGGGGAGCACAAGTACCGAAGCCGCGCTACCGCCTTCCGACATCGGAACCGCTACAGCGCCCTAATAATTAAACGATGAATATGAAGAGGAAAAAATTTTTTCCGATATTCGTAAGCGTCATTTTCGCCGGAAGTTTTTTTGTTCCTGTGCTTGCATACGCGATCGAATACACAAGTAGCAACTTTAAGGTGCTTGACCCCGTCCTTGATGTTTCCGCGGGTCCGCTCGCAACTTCAGCAAGCTACGCGAATCTCACGGCGGTCGGACAGACCGCCATCGGCCGTTCGACGAGCGGCTCATTCAGACTTCTTTCCGGTTTTCTTTATTTTTTCCAACCAACTCCTTCGGTGCTACCGCCAGAGCCTTCGCCGCAGCCTCCAAATTCAGGCGGGGGAGGGGGACCGCCGGGAATTATTACCTACTTTCCTCCCTTTCTTCAAAAAATCATCAAGCCGTTTCTGCCATCGCCTGTCCCGGTGCCGCCACCGATTTTGGCACCCGTTGCCTGCAGTACCGGCAAGGATAATTTTGACCGTGCTGATCTTGATTGCGATGGCAAGGTTAATTTTGCTGACTTGAGCATCCTCTTTTATTATTTGCCACGCACAACAATTCTTTCACGCATTGCAGACATCAACGGAGACGGCAGGCTCGACTATACCGACCTTTCCATTATGTTCAACGAATGGACCGATATGATTGTGACGTACACGGATGATGCAAATTCCTCCGGCGATACTTCGAAACAGGGAGTATCCAAATCTTCCCCTGATGAAAGAATTTCAAAAGCTGGAGGCAGCGCGGATAACTCTTCAAAGCCCAGAAGACTATTAGTGGCATTTGTCGGAACGAATGCAGGGAGGTTTTCTCTGTTATTCACTCTTATTACAGGGTTAGTGTTTGTTTTCTTGATCCGAAAAAAGAAGAGTCCTGGAGTCGTTTAATTTTTTTTCTCGTGAATAGTATATTTAAGAAAATTTTTATATGGTTTTCTGCTCTCTTTGTGTGGGGCCTTCTTTTGGCTGTTCCGGGTGGTGCCAGGGCAGAAGGATCAACGCTCTACATTAGTCCGGGGGCTGGTTCGTTTATTATCGGCTCAACATTCGATGTTTCCATTCTCTTGAACACGGGAGACGTGTCGGCGAATACAATCATCGCGGAACTTCAGTTTCCCGCAGACAAAATTCAGCTTGTAAATCCGTCCGTTGGGCGTTCCATCATTCAGATATGGGTAACTCAGCCGTCGTTTTCGAACAAAGAAGGAAAAATATTTTTTGCAGGAGGAATTCCTTCTCCCGGCATTAAAACATCGCAGGGCGTCGTTATCACAATGACATTTCGGGTTATTTCGCAGGGAACAGGGGAAATATCGTTCTTGCAAAAGTCGGCGGTGCATGCGGATGACGGGCGCGGGACAGATATTTTGAAGCACACAAGCAATGCCCAATATTCGTTCAGTATGCCGCCTCCGGCGGGTGTCGAAGTTTCAAGCCCGACGCACCCTGATCAGACGCGTTGGTACAAAGACCCTAATCCAACCTTAACATGGGCGAAAGTGCCTGATGTAACGGGATTCAGTTACGCGATTGATCACGATCCCGGCGGGTCGCCCGATACGACTGTCGATTCAGCACAATCACAGGTTTCGTTTTCTAATCTTGAGTCGGGGATATGGTATTTCCATTTGCGGGCGGAAGCGAATAACGTGTGGGGAGGGCTTTCACATTATATTTTGCAGATAGATACGGCCCCGCCCGCGGAGTTCGGAGTGAATGTTTCTCCTGAAGGTCGCACGACTGTGAGGAATCCGATCATCCGTTTTTTTACGACCGATTCTGCTTCTGGCTTTGACCATTTTGAACTGAAGATCGTGATACTCAAGGCAAATCTTACGGAAGAAACCCCATTCTTTTTTGAAGTAACGAGCCCGTATCAAATAACGCCGCTTGACCCCGGGAAGTATAAGGCAATAGTCCGGGCTTTCGACAGGGCGGGGAACTGGAGAGATGAAGAAGTGGATATTCACATCGTGAATTCCTACCTTGACGTCTTTTCGCCGGAAGGAGTGGACTTTATTTTTTTCACAATTTCGTGGCCGGTGTTTCTTGTTATACTTTTTATTCTTGTCTTTATTTTTCTTATAGCTACCGTCAGAATATGGTGGAAGCACCACCCGCACATGGCGGAACACGCGAGAGGAGATTTCGACACGGCGCGGGAATCTTTTAAAAAAGCATTGCCCATGCGATTTGGAAAAGTTACCGGGAAAATTCCCCATAGCCTTTCAGAATATCCTGTATCAAATACCGAGAGTAGCTCAAGCTCCGAAGAGCCGGCGCAGAGAAATTTCGGCCATTCATTGCGGTTTGTTTCATCTCCTGCGGCAAGGCATTCCGAAGAATATGCGGTTGAGAAAACTCCAGTTGAGGAAAAACCATCATCTTCTCTACCTCGCGTCTCGCCTCCTGATCCACTGCCACAAGCTCCGTCTGATCCTATCGCGCACATGTCGGCTCCTGCTCAAATAACCTATCCCGCGCCCTTATCAAGGCCCGTTCCAAATCCGACATCAGAAGCACCGTCGGGGAGAGTATCTTCTTTTACGCTTGAAGAGCCAAAAAAAGCTTCTCCCGGATTCTTTGATTTTTTTTCTTTTCGTCGGCGTGAAAAGCCGGAGCCTTTGGCGTTTGAGATACAAAAACAAAACGAAGAATCATTGCCGAAGCCTGAGAAAAAAAGAGCTCTCGTGCCGGAGCCCAAACCAATGGCGGACATTCTTCCGCCAGAAATGGAAGATTTTGAATTGGAGAATCAGCCGAAAACGGAAGAAGACGAACGCCATTTTCTTGAAACTCCCGAACGGGTAGAATTTGAAATCCCGGATAGAGAAGAACTTGAAAGTTTGAAGACCGGGGAACGAGAAGTAGCTTTTGAAAGTCCGGATAGTGGCTTCGAAAAAAAAGAGGACCATTATGATATTCCTCAGATGAGGTTCTCAAATATCGGAAAACGAGTGGAACCTCAAAAACCGCCGCCGGTGCGAAAAGAATCTCGGCAGGCGGATAGGAGGCGTGAAGCGTCGTCGGATCCTCCGCTTCCTATTCCGGGAAGATCGTTTGAGGTCGTGGATATTATTCCACAAATGGGAGGAAGAGACGCTCTCTATGTTACCCCCGAAGAAGAAACTCATTTTTCCGGATACCCGGTACGTCCGGTTGATGTAATACAACATGAACCGGATGGGGAAGTCGTGTCGCCCGTAAAAGAAAAAACATCGCCGTCTCTTTCTGGAGAACTTGAGTATCCGAAGCCTGCAATCACAGAGCCGAAAGAGGACATCGGGCACGATATAACAATAGGACCGGAAGAGATCAGACTCCACTCACTCTACGCGTGGCTTTTGCGGAAGCGCAATTCCGGAGGAGATGCAACAAGAAATCTTCTCTTGTTCATTTTTTCGGCAAGTTTGCTCTTCGGAATTACTACGGCACTCGCGCATGCAACTGCCGCTCCGGCAGAGCCTGTCATTTCCATCAGCCCCGGGGTCTTTTATCCTTCGGAAGAAATATTTTACGTAGAAGGCAAGGGTGAACCCGGCTCGGCCGTAACACTTATCCTCCAAAAAACCGGTGCCCCTTCCGTAACATTCGATATTCCGGTAAATTCTCGCGGGGAGTGGTCACTAGGTAAAAATGTGCCGCTTGGAGAAGGGGTTTGGGAATTGCGCGTTCGGACTAATGACCCGAATGGCGAGACATCCGAATGGTCGCCCCCGAAAACAATTCATTCCGCGATATTCGGTTTTTCTCTTTTTGGAATTGCAATTAGATATCAAGTCGCAGGGAACTTTCTTTTGATCATATTTGTACTTATTCTTTTCATATTTTTCTACTCGCTTTCGAAGGCAAAAAAAATAGCACGACTCATTCGGGAGGCAAAAAAAAGAGAAAAGCGGCAAGCGGAGAGAGAAAAGGCATTTTTTAGGGAGATTCATGCGGCCCATAGATCTGTTGCTGAAGGAATACGGTACCTGAAGCAGGATGTTGCGTGGGAGATTGAGGCGTTAAAGGACGCATCAGCAAAACACCCCGTCGGGCGCCATGAGATAGAAAAACGCGAGAACACCATTCGAGGGCTTTTTATGCTTGAAGAGGAGCTTGAGGAACGCATGAAAAAGATGGACGGGCGGATATTTTCTCCGTGATAGATATTATCCCATCAAACAAGCAAATTTTATTAAAAAATTTGGAAAAATGCGGGTTCGCCGTGTGGATAACTGTTTTCGTGAGAACTTCGGAAATGCGGTAAAATGGGAATGTTCGCCCGAAAACCCTTTAAAGAGGTCGATCTAAAAAGGTAACTTTCGGTAGAAAATTAATGTGCACATTGATTTTTTAGCGAGTTAAACGAACGTGGGATAAGAGGCAACGAGAAGGGGAAGTCCTCAACGGAGCCTCATTACGCCAAACGTTTTATATTATGGTCATTCAAGATTGGGGACAAGTTATCGCGATGTCCCTTCAGGACTCATGGGCAGGAGTCATCGGCTTCATTCCGCTTCTTTTCGGCGCCATCATCGTTTTTCTTATTGGTTGGGTCGTATCAATGGCAGTCGGAAAGCTGGTAGAGCAGGTCATTAGGGCGCTCAAAGTAGATATGCTTCTTCAAAAGCTCGACTTTGAAAAAGCGCTTGAGCGGGCCGGCGTGAAGCTTAATGCGGGAGCCTTTATCGGAGGCCTCGTAAAGTGGTTCCTCGTCATCGTCTTCATGCTTGCCTCAGTAAATATCCTTGGCGAGCGATTCAAGCCGATATCTGATTTTCTTGTTTCCGTCCTTCAGTACTTGCCGAACGTGATCGTTGCGGCTCTCATTCTTGTCATCGCGGCATTAGTTGCCGACACGGCAGAAGCAATTGTCCGGGGCTCAGTTGGAGCGCTTGGCATGAAAGTTTCGCCTGCGGCGGTTTTGACGCGCTGGGCGATATGGATTTTTGCCGTGATTGCGGCATTACTCCAGCTTGGAGTTGCGGCTGTTCTTCTCCAGACGGTTGTGACAGGAGTTGTCGCCATGATGGCGCTTGCCTTTGGCCTGGCTTTCGGGCTTGGCGGGCGAGACGCTGCGGCAGACGTTATTACCAAAATGAGACAGGATATAAACGCCTAACGAACTTTTCTGAAACGAAAAAATCCCCCGAAAGGGGGATTTTTGTTTTGCCGGCTAGAGAACGAATCCGAGTTTTTTTTTCACGTCTTTGATGGTTCTTCCCGCGCGTTCCGCGGCTTCCTTTGCTCCGGCGCGGAGAATTTTCAAGACACCTTCAGGGTCCTTTTCAAGTGTTTTGAATTTTTCCTGTAGCGGTTTCAGCCCTTCGACAACCACTTCGGCGAGGTCTTTTTTGAAGTCCCCGTATCCTTTTCCGAAATACATTTTTTCGATATCCGATATCGGCTTGTCTGAAAATTCACTGTATATCGCAACAAGATTCGAGATGGCAGGTTTTTCTTTGAGAGCGTATTTTATTTCAGAGCCGGAATCGGTTACGGCAATTTTAATTTTTCTTCGTATTTCGTCCGGCGTATCAAGAAGCGCTATATGGTTATTTTTGCTTTCTGCAGACTTTGACATTTTCTTTTCGGCATTATCAAGCCCCATGATGCGGGCGGTTTGTTTGTTTAAAAGTTCCTTTGGAAGTTTGAACGTCTGTCCAAAACGGTTGTTGAAACGCTCAGCAATTGATCGTGTCAGTTCAACGTGCTGTTTCTGGTCTTTCCCGACTGGTACCAAGTCTGTTTGGTAAAGTAAAATGTCTGCTGCCATGAGTGTTGGATAATTTAAGAGTCCCGCCAGTATGCCGGCCTTGCTACTTTTAGCGCTTTTATCTTTAAATTGCGTCATGCGTTCAAGCTCTCCTAAGGGCGTCATCGTATTTAAAATCCAACCGAGCTCCGCATGAGCGGGGACTTGCGACTGGATAAAAATAACTGCTTTTTTTGGGTCTATGCCTGCCGCTAAATACAGCATCGCAACCTCGAGTGTCTTTTCGCGAAGAATCCTCGGGTCTTGCGGAACGGTTATGGCATGTTCATCAACAATGCAAAAAAGAGCGTCAGTTTCATCCTGAAGCCTCACGAATTGCTTGATTGCCCCAAGATAGTTTCCGATGTGAAGGTTTCCCGAAGGCTGAATCCCGCTAAAAACCGTTTGTTTCTTGCTTTTTTCCATTAGTTTATGTTACCAATTTTATAGGTACTTTACAAATTCGCGCGCGGCCCCAGCCATGGAAACGGAATACCGGATTATGAGGGCAAAAGAAATTCATCGCAAAGAAATTTCGCGTCTTGTGCGCAAAGCACATATCGGCGCTCTTAAAAAAAGCGACTCGCTTAAGGATTTTTCCATTGTCGTATTGAACGGAGAGATAGTCGGTTGTATGGGAATTGAATATATTCCGAATAACGCAGCCGTGCTTACGTATGCGGTTACGAAAAAAGAATTCCGCCATCTTGGAATTGCGACCCGCCTTATGAGTTTCAAGGCAAAAGAGGCAAAAAAGAAGGGAGTAAGCCTTTTGGCGCTTTGCACGATGTATTATCTTTTCCGGTTTTGTAAGAAACGCGGGTACAAAACGTGCCCGCGGGAATTTCTTCCGGTGCGAATCAAAGATTATTGGATGTTCACGGCACGGCAATACAAGAAGTGCGCAGTGCTTTATCGTAGTATTTAGAAATACATAACGGCCTCTCGGTCGTTTTTTATTTTTTTTGTATTTGCTTTTTTAGCTGAATAATGTTATAAATATTAAGGTGTCCTTTGGGTATAAGCGAGGTTTTGCATGAAAACGGAGAGTCAGGCTGTTTGCGAAATTCGAGCAACTCATGTAGCACTTAATCGCGCGATAGACAACTTGAGAAGGGTCGAGGCAAAAAAGACAAAAAGTCTGAAAGCGCTTGCGCGAGGGACCCGTCGCAGTTCCCGCATTTATGTTCTCTCGCCTCTTCTTACCGAAAAAGTCCTTGCGATTTCGACCAACTCGAAAGTGGTTATGATGAAGGGAATTCGTCTTGTTGAGAAAGGCGGGAAAACATATCTTCTTCACATCTACGCTGGCGTAAGCGGTAAGCATCTTGATACGCTTATTCTCATGCCCCCTGACATTCTCAACGTTCTTAGATCCGAGGTTGAAAAAGCAAAAGAGGCCCTCTCAAAAAAGATTTAATAAAAAAAGACCGCTTCAAACGTGGCCTTTTTCTTTTTGCATCTTTTGTCCGCTTTTAATTCTTCCTGAAGTAGTTTTGTGCTGCGGAGACAAGATTTTCCGGTTTTTCAACAATGGAAAAGGGGTTGCCCCTCAAGAGCCTGTCTTTGTCGTGAAATCCCCACAAAACCCCTATGCTTCCTACCTCTGTTTTTTCCGCCTCCCGCATGTCTCCTAGAGTATCCGTAATAAAAACACAATCCGCCGGCTCGGCCGTGTATTTTGAAAAAACCATTTTTATTTTTTCAACTTTGCTGGAATGAACATCGCTCCCCATAATTTCGCGAAAGTATCGGGATAGTTCGTGCATGTTCAAAAACTCTTGAATTGGGCTCGTGATGGTTGAGGAAACAACGATGAGTATATGGCTATCGGCAAGTTTGGCAATCACTTCATCCATGCCAGGCACAACGGCGGTTTGCTCCTTCAGCTTCGGCGCGTATAGGGCAAAGAAATCAATATCAAGCCGGCATTCCGAAGTGTGATTGGGTTCTTGCCAGTCATTGATATTCCCTTCAAAGCGCTTCCGAAAATCTTCCTCTGTAAGATGCGGGCATATCATTTTATTTACCTCGTATGCAAGGGCTTTGGAGTCGGCAATTACGCCGTCAAAATCGAACAAAACAATCCTTCTTTTCATAGATTCTTCCATAGGTATGAGGGGTGAAGGGTTTTTGGCGGTCGGTCTACACCTTAATGATAACCGGCAACACCATTGGCCGTCGTTCTGTTTTAGTAAACAAGAACTGCCCGATTTTATCGCGGAGGCTGTTTTTAATATAGTCCGGGTCCAGCGTCATCTCCGGAGTGGAACTATGTTCAACGATCTCCCGTATCTTATGGCGCGCTTCCTTCAGGAGTTCCTGGTTTTCGCGAAGATAAATGAATCCGCGCGAGATAATGTCGGGACTGCCGATTATTTTTCCTGACTTTGAATCGATAATGGCGATAATGACGAATATTCCGTCCTGGGAAAGCATTTGCCGGTCTCGAAGCACGACCTCTCCGACGTCTCCCACTCCAAGTCCGTCAACCATGACGTAGCTTGCGGGAATGGTCTTTTTCAAAATAGTCGCCTTGTCTTTGGTAAGCTCCACGATATTCCCGTTTCCTGCAATAATAACGTTTTCCGGCGGAATGCCTACGGATTCCGCAAGATTCGCATGAAGCTTTAAAAGGAAGTAGTTGCCGTGTATCGGCATGAAAAACTTCGGACGGATGAGGTTTATCATCATCTTAAGATCCTCCGCCTGGGCGTGCCCGCCTGCGTGGATATCCATCATTTGGTAGTGGTATACATTCGCTCCCTGCCGGTAGATGATGTCTTTCAATGATTGCACGGTGCGCTCATTTCCAGGAACAACCGAAGAAGAGAAAATGACCGTGTCTCCCTTTTCAAGGCGGATAAAGCGGTGTTCTTTTTGCGCTATTCTCATAAGAACCGCGTTTGATTCTCCTTGGGCACCGGTACAGCAAATAAGCTGGCGATTTTCCGGATAGTCGGAAATCTGGTCGATATCAACGAGCGTCCCTTTCTTTATTTTTATATACCCAAGCTCCTGCCCAATCGCGACGTTTGCTTTCATGCTGTATCCGTCGATGGCAACTCTGCGATCAAATTTTTCTGCAAGTACGATAAGCTGCTGGATGCGGGAAATGAGGGAGCCGAACGTTGCCGCAATGATGCGGCCGTCCGAATGCTCAAAAATATCCTCAAGATTTTCCTGGATGGTCTTTTCCGAGATGGAATGCCCTGGGCGCTCCGCTCCCGTTGAATCAGACAAGAGAAGCAAAACGCCTTCGCTTGAGAGATGCGCCATTTTTGCATAGTCAGCAGGCTTGTCTCCGACGGGGTTGTTGTCGAACTTAAAATCGGCGGTATGCACGACCGTTCCAACGGGAGTTTTTACGGCAACACCGATCGTGTCGGGAATATTGTGGTTGACATGGAAGAACTCAATACGGAACGAGCTTCCAAGATTCAGCACTTCGTCGCTCTTGATTGTTTCAATGTCTATGGGTGGAAGATGCTTAAAATCTTCCTGGCGTCTTAAAATGATGGCGCGTGTTAATGGCATTGTAAATATTGTCGGATTCCCCAGTTCGTGGATGAGATAGGGGATCGCGCCGATGTGGTCGAGATGCGCGTGCGTGATAATAACGCCGCGGATGCGGTCTTTGTGCTCTTTGAGATACGAAATGTTCGGGATGATGTAATCAATGCCCGGCATTCCTTCCTCGGGGAACTGGAGTCCCATGTCGATGATGATGATATCGTCGCCATATTCGATAAAGCACATGTTCCGGCCGATTTCCTCAAGCCCCCCCAGCGGAACAACCTTAAGATTTTCGCGCGGAAGCCTTGATTTATCGAACCCGTCCCCGCTTGTCTGGGCCGACGGATTCCAGCGGATCTGGCGCTTGTGAGGGCTATGGCGCCGCCCTTTTCGGGGCGGACGCCCCGAATGAAATTGTTTTATCATAACGGATAAAAATTCTAAATCCGAGATACGGACGAATGAACGGATGTATCCGGATTGATGTTCGGCCCCGGAGCGTAGAGAATTGCGCCGGGATACAAACGTTTATAAAATTTTATAATACAGTTGAAATGTTCCGCCGAAGGCATTGTGTCAGCCGGCAGTAATCCGCCCTCTGGCGGAAGAAATTAGAATTTATATTTATAATTTATTTTTTAGCAATGTGTACGCATGCCCCGTTATGAATGCCGCGGGTGGGATTTGAACCCACAAGCCCTTGCGGACACACGGCTCTGAACCGTGCGCGTATGCCAGTTCCGCCACCGCGGCATTCGTAATGGGGTAAGCATGCCAATCCACCACTTGCCTCTGCGGGAAAACACGTTTGCAAAAATCCACTTTTTACGTAAGAATCCCCTTCCCGGAGCCATAAAGCCCACGAAAAAGAAGCCTTTTGTCTGTATTTTCTTTTAGTGACGAGTATCAAGGCAAGCCCTGTATGGCAAGCCATCGAACTTTAGCCTTGACTTGAACGTATTACAATTATAGCATATTAACGGATGATTTACAATAGGGTTTTTAAGAATGGAAACCTTGTATAAGCCCATTGTTCGCTGGACGGATTCCCGGCCTGAAATTTCCCATAAGAAGGGCTACGGAACGGTCGTTCAGTCACATTATAACCACCAGCAAATGATTATTGGCTGTTATGTCAGGGGTGTATACAAGAACGGCTCGCTTCATTATCTTTCCTTAAACGACCCGCGTCTTTGCGTTGACATGATAACAAAGGATGAACTTCTCGACGATCTTTGCCATCTTTTTGATACCGGACTTCCTGCTGACCTTGCGATATTCGGATCCATAGCGGGAATTCGGACGCTTCTCTGCGAGATGCCTCTTCCTGAACTTTTTTGCTGGGTTAATACCGTGCTTGGCTCGAAATGCGTGTTTGCCGAAGCAAATAAAGAACTCGCACGGCATCTTCAGAAAATAGCGGAAGAAAGGTCAGGGCGATGCCCAGGGGCAGAACCGGCACCATAGCCGGTTTTTTTTTGAGTTTTCCAAGATCGCCTGGTCTTAATATACCAATTATCGATCTCGTTAAAGCGTTCCGCCGGCACCACGATATTTTGAAGGTCGATTCCCTTGATAATGCTCCGAACTCCGTAATAGTAGGTCGGGCTATACAGAAACAGAGCGCCGAAATTTTTCCGGACGATATTTTGGAAATCCGCATACTCTTTTCTTCTTGTGTCTGTGTTGGGGTTGTGCCGCGCGTCTTCAAGGAGCACATCCGCCTGGCGGTTCGCAAAAAGCGCGATATTCAAACCAGGGTCGCGTATCTGGCTTGTGTGCCAGAACGGGTACGGGTCCGGGTCGTGTCCGACGGTCTCTCCGAAAAGCAGCGCGTCGTAGGAGCGTGTTCGAATATTCTGCGCTTCAAGGTCGATGGTTGAAAGGCTCGTAATACGGACATCTATGCCGATAACAGCAAGGCTTTTTTGGATGAACTCGGCGGTTTGTATCAGTTCCGGAACATCCGATGTTACAAGTTCGAACGAAAGCGTCATATCTACTTTTTTCCCATCCTGTTTTGCGGTCATGGCATAAATGCCGTTGTCATTTTTCTTCCAGCCAGCTTTTTCGAGGGTCTCAATTGCCACTGATTGGTTTGGCGTTATTTTAAGGTTGTCGGGCAGGGGAGCATATCCAAATGTGCCTGGAGGGATCGGGGAATCCGCCGGAATGGCGCCTTCTTTCAGTACATCGCGTATGAGCGCATCTTTGTCAATAGCGAGTGAAAGCGCATTTCGAACTCTTACGTCTTTAAACGCGGGAAATTTATTTTGATTGAGGAACACGGCAAATATTCTCGGAATGCGAAGCGCATAAACATTCATGTCCTGTTTTTTCAAATCGGCGATATGCTCGGGAGAAATAGAACCGAAGCCATCTAGTTCGCCTTTTTTATAGGCTCGTATCAGTTCTCCTTCCGAAGCGTAGAATGTAAAAATAAGGTTTGAAATGTGCGAAGGCTCCCGGTAGTAGCGGCTGTTTGCAATAAGGGTGTAGGAAGTTATTTCGTTCGTGGTGGAGGTCTTGAGTGCCGAAAAAACATATTTTCCGGAGCCGACAGGCTTGCGGTTGAATTCCGAAATGAAGGAACTTTGCGGAGGAATACGTCCCCAAATATGTTCCGGAAGAATGAATGTCGTCGCATTTTCAAGGAAGGGGGAATAGGGAACGCGAAGGGTGAAACTCACGGTGTAGTCGTCAAGTTTTTGGACGCTCACTCCTTGCCAGTTCTGCCTTAAAGGACTTTTATATTCAAGGTTTTGTATCGTTTTGATGGTAAAGAGAACATCATCCGCAGTTACTTTTTCTCCGTCATGCCACAGAGCATTTTTTACCAGGTGGAACGTATATGTTTTGTTGTCGGGAGAGAGTTCCCAGCTTTCCGCAAGGTCTGGAATGATATTCCCCTTTGAGTCATAGCGAATAAGGCTTGAAAAAATAAGGCCGGTAAGGTCGCGGTCGGTGTCGTTATTCGAAAGATACAACGGGTTTATAAAACGCGGACGAGTCATAAGACCCTCGCGGTACGTTCCGGCATTTCGCGGGGCAGAAACAGTGTGGCTCATGAAAAATGAAAAAAGGAACGTACTTGCCGAAGACGCGAACACGATTATCAAAAGCCCGAGAATAAGCTTTTCTTTTTTTGTGAAAAGGCGCGGAAAATAAAGAATGCGCCTTCTCCAGTTTTTCCAGAGGGAAAACACGCTTGGGTTGTTTGCGAATTCGCGGACAGCCGGCAGAGAATGCATTGTGCGTTCTGCGGAGTTCGCGACATTCACGTAAGTCTAAAGGAGGATATTGACGATTGCCGAAAGGAAAAAGACAGCGGCAAGGCCGATCGTTCCGTAGAAGATTATTTTTTCGAATCCGCGCTTTGTCCGGTAGACATTTCCTTCGCCTCCGAAGGCTGCCGAAAGACCCGTTCCGCGCTGTTGCAGCAAAATTGCCGTTACAAGCAGAACGGATACGACTATTTGGATATATGGTAAGACTGTTTTCATATGTGCAGTATTTATTAGCCTTATTGCGTAAGACCCGCGTTCAGGCGGGTTTTTAAACGCGTCCGAAGATGATTTAAATGATTGAATTCGCAATACCGATGATAAAGGAAGACAAGAAAAGAGTCCAGAAGTCCTGAATAGATAGCTGGGTCAAAAAGTGATCGGCAATGAGAAGAATGATTATATTAATGACGACGGAAAACAGGCCGAAGGTAACAAGTATAAGCGGGAAACTAATGAACTTAAGGATTGGCTTGAGAAACGTGTTAATGAGTGCCAGCACAAACCCTCCGAGGATGAGGTATTCCAGGTTCCCTGGCAAAATAAAGCCGTCTAAAAGATAGCCGGCAATGTATAACGCCGCTGCGTTCAGTGCTATTCTTATTACAAACTTCAATAAAAACCACATGTGCTGGTTCCTATATGCTATCATAATCAGCCATAAAAGGCAAAAATCGCCCAAGTATTGAACTTTTAACAAAATTCATGGTACTGCTATTGGTGTACTCTTTGACAGATATAAAAGGAAGGGACATGAGCGTATACCAGATGCTTATGGAAGATACTCTGCGTCTAGCTCACGTTCTCGGCGCCGAATATGCCGAGATGCGTCTTGAGCCGGAGTCGGTAAGCGAGTCCGTTGCCGTCGAAGATGAGCGCCCTGTTCAGGTAACGAGTGCCTCCGAATCGTCAATGGGCATTCTTGTCTATAAGAACGGCGGAGTCGGTTTTTGGGGCACCTCACGTCTTGATAAGAAAAACGCTGAAGTAATGGTAAGGCGGGCTGTTGAATCTGCGGAAGCGAATTCACGCTTTGGAAGTGTCTGTCCGGTTTTGCCGGATACACGACTGATGGGGAATTTCGTTTACGTAACACCGATGGCAAAAAATCCGTTTACCGTTCCTGTTGAGGAAAAAATTCAGCTATTGGTACGTGCAGAAGCGGCAATGAAAGAGGAAGCCGGTTCAAAGGCTTTCTACCGCTCGGGTGCTATGACATGCGAAAAGACACAGAAACTTTTTTTAAATTCGTTCGGACTTTTTACTGACCAGACGTTCGTGATGTCCGGAGCGCAGATAGGCGTTAACGTCAGAAAGAGCGAAGGAGACGACATTCAGGGTCGTACGTTCCCCGACGGACATGGCTATATGGCTCAGGCTGGGTATGAGTTTATTGAGGAGCGCGACTTTATCGCTGGAGCGCGTCAGATTACGAACGAAGCGCTGGAGCTTTGCTTTGCCCCGGTTGTTTCTGCGGGGACGAGGCACGCCATCATCATGCCGGGAGAGTTCAATCTTCACGGCGGGCACGAAACCATTCATGGGTTTGAAGGCGACCGCTGTTGCGGTACCGAATGGACTCTTGCGGGCGGTTCGTTTTTTATGCGGATCCTGCCGCAGATCGGCTCATTCAGATTCGGCTCGGAGCATGTAAACATTGTTGCCGACAGCTCCATTGCGCGTGGTGTGGGAACATATCTTTTCGACGATGAAGGTTCTCCCAGCAAGCACTACCACTTGGTAAAAGACGGAATTTGGGTCGGGCTTCTGACCAGCCGCGAATCTGTTTCGATGCTGAATCAGCACATCGGACGCGAATACTTCAAACAATCCGGCGCTTCAATGCGGGCAGAGCGCGCAAGCTCCATTCCGCTTTCCCGCATGACGAACATTTTGATTGAGCCGGGACATCTCGGTTTTGAAGAGATGAAGGATATGGCACCGGAAGGGACCATCATGTTCGGCTCAAATAAATCCTGGACGATTGACGACTATCGGCGCCACTTCCAGTTTGGCGTTGAAATTGCGTGGGAAAAAGTGCACGGCTCCTGGGAGCTTCGAAAGAACGCTCTTTACTACGGCGATAATCTTAAATTCTGGAGGAACTGTCTTGGGTTTGCCGATGAAAAGTCCTGGGTTCTTTACGGACTTCCGAACTGCGGAAAAGGCGACCCCATCCAATCGATGAAAACGGGCCACGGAACATCACCGGCGTATTTCAAAGATGTCAGCATCGGTATCGCGGGGGCATAAGGAGAAACCCATGAAAACCGGAACTGAATACCTCGACTGGGTCGTAAAAATCGCACGCTCGATGGGTGCTAAAAAGGTTGAAGCGGTTGTTTCTCGTCAGAGTTCGCTTCTTAAGCGCGTGTGGTATGGAAAAATCCATCAGAATCCCGCGGGGGATTCATACGGGCTGAACCTCGGACTTATCAAAGACGGCCGTTACATTACCGGGGGAATCTCGACGCTTGATGAAAGAAACACCGAGCAGTTGATTGAGAAACTTCTTTCCGAAGTTCCTCATATGCCGGAAACTGACCTTCCTGAACTTTCTCTAAAATTTCCTGACAGGTTTCCCGGCGAAGAGATATTGCTCACAGGCTATGACGAAAGGACCGCAGCGCTAAATTCGAAGGACGCGGTGCGGAAACTTTCCGAATTGAAAGAATATCTTCAGGAATTTGAAGCAACAAAGGACATTGTATGGTCCGGGAAGATGGCAATGTCAGAAGGCGAAGTATGGTTTGGAAATTCGAACGACGTTCGTCTTCGCCACGCCTATACCGGTTCTTTCTTGAACTGCTACGCATTCCCAAACCCATATGAAGAGCCGGAGATGTCGACATACTCGGCGTCAGGGCATTTTGTCGTAGACAAGATAGATGTTGGAAAGGTGGCATGGGAACTTGCCTTCAAGACAGCTTTTCAGAAAGGTAAAAAGCGCATTAACCTTTTTGAAGGCAGGAACTCTGCGGAAGCAGAATTCGATGTCATCATGGAGCCGTACGCGCTTGCCCCTATTATTGGTTGGGTCTCGATGTTCTCCTTTAACGGATTGAACTATCTTCGAGGCTCAAGCGCTCTTTCCGGGCGCATGGGGCAAATTGTAACAGGCGCAAACATTTCCATCATCGACGAGCCTCTGCGGTTCTCTCCGTCCCCATTTGACGGCGAAGGATATCCGAAGAAATCGATAGCGCTTATTGATAAGGGTGTCTTGAAAGCGGTTGCGACCGATTCAACTATTGCGCGCATGCTGGGGACTCCGAATACCGCGCATGCTTCTCTCCCAACCGGAAAATCAGGCGGTGCAATGCCGTCCCAGATTTCGCTTATGGTCGATTGTCAACCGCTATCAATTGGGGAAATGGTGGATCGTTGCATGCTCCCGACTATCTGGATAACGAAAACGCACTATATTGCGATGCCGCACATTCAGTCGGCGGAAGTTACCGGAACAACCCAGCACGGAGTGTTCCTCATTGATAAAGGCAAAATTACTCCGATTTACAACCTCCGCTTCAAGCAGAAAATGTTTGAAGCGCTCTCGCGCGTTGAAACCGCGGGGCCCCAACTGGTCGTCTACGACGCTTGGGACGAGGGCGGAACATCGCCGTTCTTCCTTCCGGCTTTAAAGATCAAAGACTTCAAATTCTTGGGCGGAACAACGCTTGAGAACTAAGTGAAATAAACGCCTCGATAATCATCGGGGCGGTTTTTTTATTCATAAAAAATTTAGAAAGAAAAAAGGCTGATAATTATCAGCCTTTGATGTATTTTACTTTATCAGCGAAGTTCGTGCGGCGCGCTCACCTGTTCGGAAGCAGGAAGCGGAACACGGGTATCGGTAAGCCAGCTTTCCACATCTCGCAAGTTGCGGTTAAGCCACTTCATGTTCGACTTAATCATCTGGAGTGAGATTTGCATCGCCCGGTCAAGCCCTGGCATTGAATGAGTCTTGAAGAATGCCTCAACACGAGCGAGGTCGGACCTATCCTTAAAACCTTCGGTAACTCCTCGTACCACACGCGAAATCCAGCCGAGGCCTCCTCCTCGCGTGAGGAGCGTCCCCCAGTTTTCCATGATGAATTCCCATTCCGTCCGGCGCGCGCTATCGTTTCCGGCCATAACGGAAAGAACGATCGGTGTGTCTTGAGAGCGGACCTTTAGAGAAAGCGAAAGGTTGAGCACCCGCCTGATGAGCTCAGGCCGACGTACGTGCGCAATGGCGCGAAGTACGCGGACTTTTTCTTCGTGCATATCCGTTGAGTCGTACACCTTCATGAGTTTCTCGAAATCTTCATCGGTCGCATTTTGCGCGACGATGGTGTAGACGGTCTGACGGATGTCGGGGTCAAGCGTTCCCGAAGCGATAAACGCATCAAGGCGCTTTCGCGCTTCTGCAATTATCTCTTCGTCGCCGTAGGCGCCGAGATTGGACAACGCTACGCCCCGAAGAATGGCTTCAAGATTTCCTTCGCCCGGTTTCTTATCCCAGCCAACGCGTTCCACAAGAGGCTTGAAGAACTTTCGGGCGTATTCCGCCAGCATGGCTTCCGGATCCTCGTCCCTTACAAGAGACGCGACACCATTGAGTTTTCCGGCAAGCATCGCCCAGACGTATGTTTCCCTTTCGTTGCGATGGGCGTCGAGCAAACCTAGAGCTGACCAAATACTGACGTAGCCGGCTCTGGCGAGCGCGAAGGCGTCGTCAAGAAGACCAATGCGATCAATCTCCGGAATTTCTCCTGCGCGGACAGCATCTGTGAGGCGGTCCCACATTCTTGGCGAGTAGGCAACCCGGTACAGGCCGCTTTGGCCCGCGTTGAGCTTTACCCATTTGGTAGTGCGCGGAATTGTCATGCGCCGGCCTTTCATGTACATGAACTTCGGATTTTCAACGGTAGCCGGCGTCATTACGCCGATAGGAACGTTCCAAAGGGGATAGGTCTCGTCAATAGAGCCGTCCATGAGGAAGCGCATCTGTTCAAGTTTGAGAATGCTCTTGCCGTTTCGCGAGCCTTCTTCAGTGAAGATTACTGGATAGCCGGCTTGTCTCGTGTAGGGGCCCATGATGTCGGATACCGGCTTGCCGCTTGATTTCCCGAGGATTTTCCAGAGGTCTTCTGTTGCGGCGTTGCCATACTTGAAACAGTCAAGATACTTCGTAATGCCTTTCGGGAATTCATTCCCGAGGTAGTGCTCAATCATGCGGTTTACGGATCCACCCCCGCTATATGTCGTGGTGTCAAATATCTCGCGAATTTCTGCCGGGTCGTTGACATCAACCTCGATTGGGTGAGAACTCGGCTTGTCCATATCGTGAAGAGCTCCGACAAGGTCTTCGGCGACAAAGCGGACTCTCCGCTTCCAGGCCGGGAACTGGGCCGCGACTCCGAGCATCTCGACGAAGTTTGCAAATCCTTCGTTGAGCCAGAGATGCGTCCACCATTTCATGGTCACGAGATTGCCGAACCAATGGTGGGCAAGTTCGTGATCCACAACGTCCGCGACGCGCTCACGGGCAGACGCTGACGAATTCTTCTCATCAACGAGAAGGGCGGTCTCGCGAAAAATCTCAAGCCCCCAGTTTTCCATGGCACCCGACCCGAAGTCGGGAATAGCAACGAGGTCAAGCTTCGGCAGGGGGTATGGTGTCTTGTAGTAGTCGGCGTAGTAGGGAAGTGTGTGCAAAGCAACATCAAGAGCGAATTTTCCGTGCTCCTTTTTGCCGGGAGTTGTGTATACACGGATGAGAACGCCGTTTTTGTCGGTCGCCTCGATGTATTCGAGGTCGGCCACGACGAACGCGGCAAGATATGTCGACATCGGGGGAGTAGGTTTGAAGCAGACCATTTTCCGGTATTCATCACCGGTTGGCTGAATGGTTACGTCCACAGGCATATTCGAGAGAGCCGCCATATGTTTTGGAACAATGAGAGTCGTATGAAAACGAACCTTCTTATCCGGCTCGTCCCAACAGGGAAATGCCCTGCGTGCGTCGGTCGCCTCGAATTGGGTAGAGGCACCCCAGTGCTTCTTGTCCACGACCTTATACGATGTGCGATAAAATCCGTGGAGCTGGTTATTCAGCTTTCCGGTAAATTCCATTTTGAGTTTGGCTTTACCGACATACAAGTCCACACCAAAATCGAATGTGACTGTTTGCAACTTCTTGTCGTAGCTGATTTCTATCGGCTTAATGGTTCTTCCTTCGAAAGGATAGTTTTGGTTAGCGTAAACGCTTTCATCAAGAACAACATTTTTGATCTCAAGCTCAAGCGCATGAAGCGTAATTGAGCGGACAGGCTCTTTGATAACGATTTCTGCCGTATTCGTTCCGCTGAACGTGAACGTATTGAAGTTCGGCTTCATCGTAAGGCGATAGACAGTAGGAACGACTGTTTCAGGCAAGCGAAAAGAATTCCGCTTAGGGGCAGCTTTTTTCAAGGCCTTCTCTCCTTATAGCAGGGTTTTCAGTTGACAACGTGCCCATTATTTATAGCATATATACATATTTTGGTCAACCCCGCCCAAGGCGACTTCAAGAAACTAACACAATGATTGGTTCCGGTTT
>MHQP01000046.1:0-16386 GCA_001820685.1 Candidatus Sungbacteria bacterium RIFCSPLOWO2_01_FULL_47_32
AATATGCGATGTTTGGAATTTATAGCCGCCAAGCGTTTGGTAACCCGCCGAAACAAGATAGACCTGCGAAAACTCATTGTTTGAAAGCCCCTGCATGACGCGGTTTGCGATAGGCGTCAAAATATCCGCTGAAGAGTGTTTTTTCGGCATTTCAAGAAACTCTACTTTTTGAGCCATCGGCACTTCCCTAAACGCGGCCTCGAGCTTATGCCCTGTCGCGACTATTTTTACCGGCTTAATGCGGAGAGCCTCGGCTAAGACATATTTCGCGAATTCTTCCGCAAACGGCCCCGTGAGCCCTTGCTCCGTCCCGAAACAAAGAAGGAGCGGATGGAAAGGTTTTTTCCCTTTTGGATCTTCCGTTTCGATGGTAACAGGAAGAATGCCCTTAAAATACCCGGCAAGTTCCTCTTCGTAGCCCTTTATTTTATTGTAAAAATTCTGGGACCTGACGCGTTCAAAACCAGCCACCTTTTCAAGCGTTCCCATAACCTCGTGGATGACTTCCACCCGGTTTATTTCTTCGCGCAATGTTTTAAGCGAGCTCATTGAATTCAGTTATTCTTTATTATAATTATACTCGCTATCAGCGTATGCTCAGCGTACCGTTCTGCCCTTTATCCGCGTTTCCACTGATTTTACGCCGATGCGAACGCTGAAGTCACGCTGATAGTTGATTTCGTGATTCAAGGTTTCGAAGAGTGAAACATGGACTTCAAAATTTTTGTAAATTCTTCTTTCAGCGCGGGAGTAACATCGGATGCTTCCCAGACGTGCTTTTTCAGCTCGGGAAAATTTGCCCGGACGAACTCCGAGAGATTTTCTTCGGCCTCGCGAAGTTTTCCTTTCTCGGCCCATTCGGCAAGATACCCTTCGTGTGCCGCAAAAAGCACAAGACACTGGAGTTCAAGCTCCATAGGGGCTCGCTCCGGCTGCATGAATATTTCATAGAGGGTTTTCAGGCGCGCGATCTCTTTTTGCCGGTCTTCGCTTATTTCAATCTCGAATCCGCCGACCCGCTGAAGCTCTTCGTACTGGGCAATACTCAAGCGAAGTCCCTTTGTAAGCGCGCGGAGGACTGGATGCTGGGCTCGCCCCCCAACACGGGAGACCGAAAGTCCGACATTGATAGCCGGCCGGATGCCTTTGTTGAAAATATCGGACTCAAGATAAATTTGCCCGTCGGTGATTGAAATAATGTTTGTCGGAATATATCCAGAAATTTCTCCCGCCTGGGTTTGAGCGATGGGGAGAGCCGTAATGGATCCTCCGCCTTTTTTCCTGCCTGCCCGCTCCAAAAGACGCGAATGGAGGTAAAAAACATCGCCCGGGTAGCCTTCGCGGCCGGGGATGCGTTCAAGCATCGCGGAAAGCTCCCGCCACGCCCAGGCGTGCTTTGTTAAGTCGTCAAAAACAATAAGAACATTTTCGCCCTTTTCGCGGAAATATTCCGCCATCGCCATGCCCGCGTAGGGCGCAATATATTGAAGAGATGCAGGCTCGGAACTGGTAGCGGCCACAATAATGGTGTAGTCAAGCGCCTCCCCAGAGCGGAGCACTTCTATTACTTGAGTTAATTGCACGCGCTTTCCTCCACAGAAAACAAAGATGCATTTCAAAGGACTCCCGCTTGCTTTTGACTCTTTTTGCGCGATGATAGCGTCAAGCGCTAAAGACGTTTTTCCGATTTTCGGGTCGCCGAGAATAAGTTCGCGCTGTCCTCTTCCTACGGGGATAAGCGCATCAATTGCTTTGATGCCCGTTACGACGGTTTCCTCT
Organism: Candidatus Sungbacteria bacterium RIFCSPLOWO2_01_FULL_47_32; assembly: GCA_001820685.1. Taxonomy (GTDB): domain Bacteria; phylum Patescibacteriota; class Minisyncoccia; order Sungbacterales; family GWA2-42-14; genus GWA2-47-10. Next base: position 1,780 of record MHQP01000046.1, read on the forward strand.
ACCACATCGCGCATGACGACGGAAAGAGCGGGAGCTTCAATGGACTGCATTCGAAGAGGTTCCGACGCGCGGGAGCGAACTTCTTTTTTGCCGTCGATAGCGCATCCCAAAGGATTTACAACCCGCCCGAGGAATTCTTCCCCAACAGGAATGGTAAGAAGTTCGCCCTCCGGGCGAACTTCCATTCCGCGCTTCACGGTGTCCCACCCCTCAAAAAGAATGCCTTTGACAGTGGTCTCATCAAAACCGATGCACATGCCGCGAACACCGTTCTCGCATACAAACGCTTCCTCAACCATAACCGTGGGAAGTCCTTCAATAAGAACAATGCCGTCATGAGCCTCGACGACGCGACCGATTTTTCTGATTATTGGTTTGAAGTCAGCCATGAAAAACTGCCGAGGAGCGCCTGCGCGACGATATGATGATATTTTGAGAAACTTTTTTACGCGCGAAGTGAATCAGAATATTTTTTTTCCAAAGCGCCTGAAAAACTGAAGTCGAAAAAGTGTCCTGAATCGAATTTCAGAACAACTCCGGCGACAAGGGACGGATCGGACGCAAACACCACGTCAGACACAAGTCCGAGCTTTTTTTTCAAAAGAGAAACAAAATACGCCTGCTCGCTTTTTGCAAGGGACACTGGCGAAACAACGGAAACCTTTCCCGTACCGGCGGCAACTCCAGCGGTTTTGAGTTCGACCGGAAGTCCAGTGCGGCATGCCTTCATGAGACGCGCATGCATATCCGTATCAAGTTCAAGTTCCAGGACAATCCCACGCACGGCGTTCAGCACGTCCCCCGCGGCTGAAGCCTGAAGTTCGCGCTTGATATTTGATTGTTCAGCCAATATTCGCTCTTTTGATTCTTCCACCAGCCTATCCACCTCGCGCTCGGTGCTTGCGAGGCGTTCTTCTTTGAACTGTGCTACAGTTTTTCTGCTGTGTTCGAGTATTTCCTCCGCGGCCTCTTCGCTTTCCTTGAGCGTTTTACGCCCTTTTTCAGTGGAATCTTTTTCTTTTTGTTCGAGGTCGATAAGGTCGGCCGCGAGCTGTTTGGTGCGCCGCTCGCGCTCCTCAAACATGCGTACAAGAGGCTTGTAGAGAAGCCACCATAATATAAAAACGAGCGCAAGAAAATTTATTATCTGCGCGATAAGAATGTTAAAATCAATGCCAATCTCTCCAAGAAAGTTCATGAACGAAAGAAAATTAGCGTCCCCGCGTGGATTATTGAACGAACTTTATGACGAGCGCTACGACAAGCGTATAAATTCCGAGCGCTTCGGCAAATGCGACAAGAACGAGGGCCGTCAGCTGAATACGCTCTCCCGCTTCCGGATTGCGGGCAATGGAACGCACCGCTTCCTTTCCGATCATGCCAATGGCAAGTGCCGGGAGCATGACTCCGATCGCAATAGTAAGACCTGAAACAATAGATGGAATTGATTCTGGGCTCATAGAGTTAGTTGAAGTGCAATGCGCGCCGCAGGCGGTGAATGGCGTGCTCCATTCCGCGTCCGGCAGGCTCGCAACACTGTAACGTTTACATATGAATTATATCGCGTTTGATATGTGTGTCAAAATGTTGATACGGCTTTTGTCTGGCCGCCCGCTTTCTCCGCTTTTATCCATGAGAAGACGCCGCCTTGATAAACATGAGCGAGAGGAGCGCAAATACCAAAGCCTGAATAAAACCAACGAAGATCTCAAGAACCATGAACGGCAGAGGAATGATGTACGGCACAAGAAAACCGGTAACAAGCAAAAGCACTCCGCCCGCGAACATGTTTCCGAAGAGCCTGAACGCAAACGAGAATATTTTTGAAAATTCGCTCATAAATTCCAAAATGCCGGCAAGTGTCTGAATAGGCTTTCTGATGTTAACAATCCTTAAAAAAAATGCTTTGGGACCGAGAACTTGCATGGCAATAACTTGCGTGAATCCTACCGAAACAAGCCCGAGGGCCAATGTCGTGTTGAGGTCGGTCGAAGGAGAGCGGAAAAGCGAAAGGTTGGCTCCGTTTTCGGCGTGAACATACAGCGCCCCCAAAAAACCCGGCAGGACCTCAATCCAGTTGGCAGTAATGATAAAAACAAAAAAGGTCGCAATAAATGGGAACGCCCGCCGCGCGAGAGTAGCATCTCCGAGAACTTGATAGCACAGGTTCCACAGGGGCTGGAAAATAAATTCGGCGACAAGCTGGCCCGTGCTTGTGCCAAAAACTCCTTTCAAACTTTTGCCAAGCAAAGCGGCAACGAGAATGAGAATCGCGGTCGTGATGACGGACGTAAAAAAAGCATTGGAGATAAGAATGTTCCCCACCTGCAATACGTATTCCGGTTTAAGCTGAATTTCTCCCATAGGTTAATTTTTGGACGCGCGCGTGTCCCCTGACCCGCCGACTTTGCGGATGATGCGATAAACCTCGTACATGCTTGCCGCAAGCGATAGCAAAACGCCGAGAATTATAAAAAGAGGAACTGTGTTGAATTTCTTGTCAAGCCAGACTCCTGCCAAAACGAAAAAGAGGACAGAAACTACGATGAAAAAACCGATATGGAGCGATGAGCCGAGCAATGAAAAACTTGCTGCGTGTTTGTGTTCGTTTCCTTTGTCCATAGCGTGATTGGTTTACCCGTTATTCTACTTATTATTTTACGCTAAATATGGTATAAATCATAGTATGCTTTTTCACACGTGAAATGAAACTGGAGAAACCTTATGAATACGCCCGTGCCCCAATCATCGCCGTACGCTCCTGCACCCAAACCCATCAAAAAACCTGATGGAATCAGGCATATTATCGCCGTCATAAGCGGCAAGGGAGGTGTCGGAAAATCGACTGTATGTGCCAACCTTGCGACAGCCCTTCTCCGGCGCGGATCAAAAGTTGGCGTGATGGACGCCGACCTTACGGGGCATTCTCAAAGCATTTTGTTCAACACAAAAACTCCTCTTGCGGAATTGCGACACAACGCAATACCAGCGGACTGTTTCGGTGTAAAAGTCGCATCATTCGGATTTCTCTACCCTGATGCGAAATCGGTCATCTGGAGAGGCCCAATGATTTCAAACGGCATTAAGTCCTTGTTCATGCAGACGCAGTGGGGCGAGCTTGATTATCTTTTGATAGACCTTCCGCCGGGAACTTCTGATGCCCAGCTGACTATCATCCGCGACATACCGCTTGATGGAGGGATTGTCGTAACAACTCCGGACAGCCTTGCATCAGCCGTTGCCGAGCGGGGACTTACCATGCTCCTTGAACTGAAAAAGCCGGTGCTTGGAATAGTAGAAAACATGTGCGACACCGTGTGCCCGCATTGCGGCAAAGCGATAGATGTGTTCGGCGAAGGCGTAGCAGGCGACATCGCGCGCCGCCATTCCACCGAGGTTCTCGGCAGAGTGCCGATAGATACAACGATGAGGAACGCAACCGCCTCGCGCACGCCTATCACAATCTTGTCTCCAAACTCACAAAGTTCGAAAGCGTTCACGGGGATAGGAGAAGCGGTTGCGAGAATACTGCCATAGCGATACAGACCAGCATATTTCCCAAAATGCTGTTGATATCTCATTTGACCGAACAGGCCTGCCATGAAATAATAAAGGCGGTTTTAACCTCCCGCGTTTCACCAAAGCGGGAATATAATAACATAATATTTTTATATGAGCGACGAAACAAAAAAAATTGCAAAGGTTACCGTAGACCGAAACCTCTGCATAGGAGCCGCAAGCTGTGTTATGGCCGAAGGAGATGTTTTCGAGCTTGATGCCGAAAACAAAGCCGTGCTTAAGCTGAAAGGAGGCGCAAAAAACTCGGGGCCAGCGGAGCGTTCTGCCCTCGAAGGAGGGGCAGACGACAAAATTCTGCTTGCCGCGCAGTCGTGTCCCACGAAGGCGATATTTCTTCATGCCGAAGACGGAACTCAAGTTTATCCATAATTAAGGCGTGCTTGGGGGGCCGCCCGCCTACATGGGTGGAGCGCGCCCTTTTTCATTTATATGAATTACAAATACATCATAGTGGGAGGAGGCATTGCGGGAACAACCGCGGCAGAAGCAATTCGCACGGCTGATAAAACCGGGTCTCTCGCGATCATATCCGACGAGCAGTATCGGCTGTATTCGCGCATCATGCTTTCAAAGCCGAACTTTTTCCTTGAGAAAATTCCTTTTGAAAATGTCTGGCTGAAAAAGGAAGAGTGGTACAGCGCAAATAACGTCGCCTTCATGCCAGGCAAAAAGGCTGTTGCCCTCGATACGAGCGTCCGCACCATAACACTTGATGACGGAAACGTTTTGACCTACGAAAAGCTCTTGCTTGCCCCCGGAGGGGCGGCGCGAAAGTTCCCCGGACCGGGAGGAGACAAAGGGGGGATATTCGTCATACGGTCGCTTGATGACGCAAAAGGCATCATTGCGAAAACAAAGACCGCAAAAAAAGCGATCGTGATTGGAGGAGGATTCGTCAGTTTTGAAATGTGCGAGATGCTCCGCATGGCGGGCGTTGACGTAACGCTTTTGCTCCGCGAAAAAATATTCTGGGAGATACTTCTTGATGAGACATCGGGCCAGATTATTGAAGATGCCCTCATTAAGGGCGGGGTAAAAATATTGAGGGAAGCTGAAGTCGCGGAGTTCCTGGGAGACGCGTCAATAACGGGCGCCAAACTCAAAGACGGGACCCTGCTTGAGTGCGACATGGCTATCGTCGGCATCGGTATTGTGATGAATCTTGACTGGATAAAGAGCGCGGGCATAGAAACAAATCGCGGAATTATCGCGAACGAATATCTTGAAACGAGCGCGAAAGACGTGTGGGTTGCCGGAGATACGGCTGAATTCAATGACCTGATTTTGGGCGAGCGAGTACAGCTCGGCAACTGGGTAAACGCCCAAATGCAGGGACGAACCGCGGGAAACGCGATGACGGGCAAGCATGAAGCGTTCCGTCTTGTTTCGTTCTACACAACGCAAGGATTTGAAACAGCAATCGCATTCGCGGGAGATGTTCGCGTGGACAAGGAGCGCGTTGTGATTACACGCGGATCTCATGAACTTAAATCATACTCGCGTCTTATTACCTGGAACGGACGGATAATCGGAGCGACCCTTATTAACCGCACGCAGGACCTTGCCCCCATCTCAAAACTCATTGAAAAAGGCGTTATCATCACAGGCAAGGAGGAGCAGATTAAAAACCCCGCGTTCAATCTCTCCGAACTTTTGAAATAATTAATTTTGCGAACTAAAAGATGTCCCGATGTACATCGAGGCGTTTTTGTTTTTAGCGGAAACCATCGCGGCATTCGTTATGATGCCATTTCCTGGCGGACTTGTATTTCTTCCGGACTAAAATAGGCTTCATAATAAAAGAGGGCCCCGGACAAAACGGCGATGAGCCAGCTTACGAGAAACACTTTGGTAAGTGTGGAGTGCTCACGAAAAAAATTAATTCCTGCGCGGTATTTCTTCCACGCAATCGCCATAAAGACAACAAGCGAGATGAACATCAGAAGGGAGAATATGCCGTGGAAAATAGCGACTGCAATATGGAATGAAGAATCAACGTGAGAAGCACTTTCCTGATGGGAAAAAGTGCGGTACACCATATAGCTGATGTTGAAAAGAATTTCGTAAGAAAGGACAAAGGCGGTCAACGCGAACGGAAATACGTTTTTCCGGTATGCAGAATAGATAATATAAAACACGCCGAGAGTTACGAGTAGCTCCGTTCCGAGAGTAAATGTGCTGTACCAAGGAATACCATTCATGTTATTTAGGTTAAGGATTTATAGGGCTAAAGCGCTCGGGATTTTCAAGTCCCGAAACAATCAATTCCCCGAGCGCTCCCCGGTAGAGAGCGTTCGGAAGGTTGTGGTCGACCAGAAGATATTTTCCCGGAACGCCAAACGTCAGTTCTGCCATCGCCGAGCCACCCGCGGGAATGATCGTTGTCTGGATGTTCCGTCGTGGAGAGGACACTATATCGCCCTCCGGATACAGTGCGTCAAAGATTCCTCCAATAACATGAAAATTCGAAGGAATGAACGTCCCGACACCGAGAAAGAGACGGATTTTTTCGCCGGTCTTTGCCCTAAGCGCATTTCCACCGGTAAGGGCGCCGACGCGTCCGTTGAAGACGACATATTCAGGGCGTCCGGCAAGCACTTTTTCTTTTGAAAAATGCTGCAAGCCCGGTTCATTTAAACTACCTTCAGTATACAATTCTCCCTGCATGACATAGAATTCCTTATCAACTTTTTTGAGCCCTTCCTTCGGTTCAACAAGGATCATGCCATACATGCCATTTGCGATATGCGTCGGAATGTCCGGGCTCGCGCAGTGATAGATGTAAAGGCCGGAGCGTGAAGCGATAAATTGAAATACTTTTGTTTCTCCGGTTTTGCTTTGCGTGATCGTTCCCCCGCCCCCAGGCCCGATAACGGCATGGAGATCTATTGAGTGAGCGGCGTGTCCCGCTATGGCATGTTCATCTCCAGACATAGTGCCGCCGGTGCCATCCATTGAATGAGCATCCATTATTGGCATTTCCTCATCGCCGTGCGCCAACACTGCCGGAACAAGCGAAAATGCCATGGAATCCATTCCGTCTGCTTTGCCCGTCTGACTATGCGCGTCATGGGTCAGATGGATTTCAACGGTATCCCCTTCCCGTACGCGCAGGAACGGACCGGGAACGGTTCCGTCATACGTCCAGTATTCATATGTAATACCCGGCGCGATTTCCGCAACAACCTCTTTGGTTCGAAGTTCGAACACGACGCGTTTCGAATAATCCCGCGTGATAGGCAAAGGAATATCATCAGTCCGGCGCGAAATATCTCCAACGCTCGCCGCTTTTGGTGAATTCACGGCGACATTCATGTGGTCGATATTTGATGGTTCATTTTTTGAGGCAGATGGCATCTCCCCGTGTGTCTGCATGCCGGGCATTTGCATGTCGTGCATATCAGTGGTGGTTGTCTGATACGTCATTTGGTAAAACCCCGCCGCAAAACCGACCGCTATGATAAGAACGAAAATGATGAGTATTTTTTCCATAAAATAATTTTTGAATAAATAGTTTGAACGACTATGCTACTTTGTAATCAATACTCGGCAATTCCCTGCGCCCGGCGTCAATTTATATATCGGTTTCGTTCTTAGGGTTCGGTATGCCCCTGCAAAAAGTGCTCCGTATGCGCAACTTGAGGACCAAGGGCCGCCCAAAAACTCATAGAGATGACGAGGGCTGTGGCGATAAGATAAATATAAACGCCCCAATCCGCGCCGGGCTTGTCTTTGGTAAAAAGAGGAATTGCCGCAAATATCAGGAAGAGAACTGGCGGTAAAATGACAATGGGAGTAAGACCAAAAAAGTTTTCAAAGAATACCACCCATAAAAGCCACCACGGGGGTTTTGTTACCTCAAGGCCGCCATATGGAGGAGGAAGCAAGGGGGCCGGAAGTGCTAAGGAAAGCACTGTTATCGCGCCGAGTGCGATAAGGGAGAGATACATCATTTTGCGCACCGAGGGATACGCGAACACCCCGCGGATATCAAGCGAACCCCGAATGGTGGGTTCGGTAACCTTTTTCCATGGGGACATAAGCGCGCGGAAGGTCGGCGCGAAAAGTCCGTGCAAAATAATAAGAGAGAGTAGAGCGAAAGGAATAAGAATCGCGTGAAAAATGAAGAATCGAAACAGCGCGTTGTGCTGCGAGAAAAAGTCAGTGATAAGCGTGGTAAAAGGAAAATAATTTGCAACGATGCCCGTTGACCCGATAAAGAAATGCGAATACGCCTCAAGAGCTTCCTCGTCCCCCCGCATGAATGTCCCCAAGAGCATTTCTGCGGCAACAAGAATAAGCATGCCAATCCCGACCCACCATGCGTACCTTCGCGCCTTGCCCGACGGCTTGGTAAGCGCAACTCGGGTCATGTGTAAAAAGAGCGTAAAAAGAAAAAGGTCGGAAGCCCAAAAATGAAAATTGCGGATAAAAGCGGTAATAGGATTTGCCATGATGGAGTCCATGCTTGAATATGTTTCTTCCGGCTGTGGGCTGTAAAAAAACGCCAAAAGAATGCCGGAAACAATGAGGAACAACAAAAGAACCATAATGAGCCCGCCGAGCACGATGCCGGTTTGTTGAAGTTCGGACTTTATTTTTTGAAACGATACCATAAAAAGTTGGGCGTTTATGTATTATTGGGTTGTTGAGGCGGTTGATTTTGCTTCGAATCCGATGCTGGCTGGACCGGAGATGTTGCGGATGCTTGGGGAGAGGCGGGAGAAGCGACAACGGGAAGAGAAGAAGGGGGCAGTGAAGAAATGGAAGAACGTTTTGGATAAAAAAGCAGAATCATACCGCACATGAAAAGCGTGATCAAAGCGAACTTCACAATAGAACGGTTTTCTTCTCTGGCTTGAACGAAGTGGACATTGGTCGCAATCTGGTCACGTGTAAGACCAGTCCCCTTTTCCACTGATATGACGAACGCCAGAACGACTATGTTACCGCCGCGCAGTACCTGAAGCCATCCTTTGTAAAATCCCTCTTCGGGAAAAGTCGTTTGAAATTGAATATTAGGACCAAAACGCAAAGCATCCAGTTTTACGGGGTCGGTTGGAAAGTTTCCCGACGGATGCATATGTATATAGTCAAAACTCTTCTGTGAAATCATAACCAGGTGCGCAGGCACACCAAGATAGGCTTCTAAGTCGCTGACAGGAGCGCCATTGGCGGCATCCGATAGTGTAAACGTAAAAAAGGTATTGCCGATGGTTTTCGGTTCGCCCGGATCCAAGAAAAGCCTTACTTGCAGACCCTGCGACGCGACAGGAAATTGAGTTGACTTTAAAAAAGGCGCGATATATACATTTTGGCCTACACCGATATCCCGCCGCAGGAGAATATCATCACCGGAACCTGATGGAGACAAATCGAAATACAGCGTGTATGGAACTTCTCGCTTGAAGGCGAAGTCTTTTAAAAGAAACGTGCCGTCGCTTTCCAAGTCCGGATGCTCATGATAGAATTCGGCGAGGTCCGAGCTTACGATAATAAGATGCAGATATTTTGTTTGTGTTTGAACAAATTCTTTTACCTGCTCGCCGGTTGCTTTTTTTGTTATGGTAAAGCGCAATGCTTGGGGGATACCGGCTTGATAGGGGCCGGATGAACTTATGGATACATCAAAATTACCGCTTTGGTCCCCCACCATGCCGCCGTGAGCATGCCCCTGTCGGGAGTCGGGAAGGCCAATCTGGGTTTGCGAATACAATGTTTCAGCGGGCGCTTCATCGCCGTGCGCAAAAACAGCGCCTGGGGGAATTATAACAAAACCGCACAATAGCGCATAAAACAAAAAGACGGCTTGAACCCGAATTCGGGGCACCATCCGCTTCATATAAGAGGTGGAATAATCCGGCTTTGCTCTGCCGAATACACTTCCATCCAAGAAACTCCCACGCCCTAGGTCAGTATTTTGCATGGTATTTTCAGATATTTGGACTTGCTAGGTATTATAGCATACAGATTATCAACTCCAAACATCGCCCGCGAGTAACGCACCTGCCTGAAGATGAGTACATCCCGCCGCAATACGACACCCGGCATATGCTCAACCCAGCGGACTGATTTCAAACGATTGGCATACTATTAAAAGAATTTCTTTCTTTTAAGCAAAAGCGAGTTTGATACGACCGAAACCGAGCTTGTGGCCATGGCTACTGACGCAAAGATAGGATTTAGCAAGAGATGAAAAAATGGATAAAGTATCCCCATTGCCACAGGAATCAAAATCACGTTATACCCAAACGCCCAAAACAGATTGAGGCGGATAGTCCTCATTGTTTTTTTTGAAAGTATGATTGCAGTAGCTATCGATCTCAAGTCTTTATTAATCAGCGTAATATCAGCAGCTTCAATAGCAACGTCAGTACCGCTTCCCATGGCAATCCCCACATCCGCGGCCGCAAGAGCCGGAGCGTCGTTGATGCCGTCGCCAACCATAGCCACTACCTTGCCTTCCGCCTGTATTTTCCGAACCTCCGCCTCTTTTTGGTCAGGCAACACTTCCGCAAGAATTCTGGTAATGCCTAAGGTCTTCCCGATAGCAGTGGCCGTTCTTTGATTATCTCCGGTGATCATAACAACTTCGATGCCAAGTTTCTGCAAAGCCGCCAGTCCCTCCTTCGCGCTTTCCTTAATGATATCCGCAACCGCAATGAGACCGACGAGCTTATTTCCAATTCCAAGCATCATGACAGTCTTGCCGTTATTTTCCATCTCGCCAATCTCTTTATTTGCCGATCCGATATCAATAGATTCCTTATCCATTAATCGTTTATTGCCAAAAACAACTCTGGCGCCATCAATTACTCCTTCGACGCCATGACCCGGAATTGCTTGAAATTTTTCAACCTTGGATACCATAAACTGTTTTGCTTCGGCGGCTCTGACAATTGCTTCGGCAAGAGAGTGTTCCGAACCTTTTTCAATTGACCCTGCCAACTTCAACAGTTCATCTCTGCTAATTGAACCGATTGGAATGATGTCGGTTACTTCCGGCTGTCCTTTTGTGAGAGTGCCGGTCTTGTCAAAAATTATAGTTTTAATTTTGTGAGCGGTTTCCAGACTTTCGGCGTCTTTGATAAGAATACCATGCTCCGCACCTTTTCCGGTACCGACCATAATGGCAGTGGGGGTAGCAAGCCCCATTGCGCAGGGACAGGCGATAATAAGAACAGCGACGGTATTAAGCAATGCGAACAGGAGTGTCGGAGAGGGTCCAAAGTTATACCAGACGGCAAAAGTAAGAAAAGCGAGCATGATCACTACCGGCACAAAGTAAGACGATACCGAATCAGCTAGCCGCTGGATTGGAGCTTTACTGCCCTGGGCTTCCTGCACCAACTTAATGATTTGAGCCAGCATGGTTTCAGACCCAATTTTCGTAGCGTTAAAAGTAAACGTGCCTGTTTTATTCATGGTTGCTCCAACCACAATGTTTCCGGTGATTTTATCAACAGGCATACTCTCGCCGGTAAGCATTGACTCATCAATCGACGACTCTCCATCAGTGATGATGCCGTCAACAGGGATTTTCTCTCCGGGGCGAACCCGGATACTGTCGCCGATAATTACTTCGCTTATAGGAATATCCGCTTCTTTGCCGTCCCTCACCACCCGCGCAGTTTTTGCCTGCAGTCCTATGAGCTTTTTAATAGCTTCCGAAGTGCCGGCCTTGGCCCGCGCTTCAAAATAGCGACCAAGCAAAATAAGCCCGATAATAATTGTACCCGTATCGAAATACGGCATGGGCTCTATGCCGATTTTTATCACAAGCTGTGGCAACACGGTCACAAAAGCTGAATATCCAAACGCGACAGTCGTGCCAATGGCAACTAAGGTATCCATGTTTGCCGTTCTATGCTTGAGCGCTGATATCGTGGCCCGATAGAATGCAAATCCTGCCCAAAACTGCACAGGTGTCGCTAGGAATAGCTGCACCCAAAAATTTTTTAAGAACACGGGGGCTGTTTTTATAATCCCCGGAAAACTGCCCCACAAAATCAAGCCGCCTAAAACAAGACTCACAATCACCTTAATGCGCAAATCGCGGAGCTCTTTTTGTTTTTCCTTCTCTTCATCGCTCTCCGTCTTTGCCTCCTCATTAATAAGCGCCTGATACCCGGCGTTCGAAACAGCCGAACGCAGCCTCTCATCAGTAACGCGCTCGGGGTCAAACGTTACCATCGCCTTCTCGGTCGCGAGATTAACGGTGGCCTCCAACACGCCGTCCACTTTTTTCAGCGAACCCTCGATTGCCGCGACGCACGACGCGCAATGCATGCCCTTTATTGAAAATGTTTTTTTATCCGAGTTCATGGGGTCATTTTACGATTATCTTGCCGTGATACATGTTCATACCGCAGGTAAATATGAATTCGCCGCTCCTCTCCGGAGTGACCTCAATAACCACTTTTTGATTGAGCGGCAAATATTTGCGAATTTTGAAGTCCCCAAGCACAACTTCTTCAAGACAGACTGTAGAATCCGTGCGAAGAAAATTAAGTTTGACGGATTTTCCCTTTGGTATTGAAATAACTTCGGGAGTATACCCGCCCTCAACGGCGATATCTATCGAGCCGGAAACCTGTACCTCTTTCTCTTTTTTTGCAAGAAAAAACCAGTATGTAAATCCCATGCCCGCAATACTCGCAACGGTAACAACTATTTTGTCTAGACTCATATGGTTATGAATTACGTTTGCATTATGTGGCGCCCTTAACCCTCGACCCTTTCAAGAGCTTCCGCACACATACGGCAGGCTTATGAATATAGTACCGCGCAGAGCGACTATTTTCCATGAACGCATACTATAGTTGCCAAGAGAAGTTCCTTATAACGCCGCCAATTCCTGAAAATCTTAATGTGATAGATTTCGGCGCTGGTACGGATATTTTAAAAATAAGCGTACCTCCTCTGTGGTGGCCTCCGGCTGGCGCCCCGATCCATGTTGGCGTATGCTCTTTGCCCCGATCATCAATGAGCACGACTGACGTTGTCATATCCTGATCAAGCTCAACCGTGTGAGTGCTCATACTGACATCAAACTTCCATTCAGCGGACCGCGGCGAAAGATTGCTGGGTGTAACCCGCACTGTCACATTTTCCTGCTCGTCGACTTTAGCCTCCCATTTTTCGGCGCGTGCCTCATCAGCGGAGACTGCTTTTGATGACAGTGTATCGGTTGGCAAAACTCCGCGCGGAGCCATTAAAAACCACGCGGCAACGGCGACGAATAGCACAGGAATGGAAAAAAATAATATTTTGGGCTTCATTGCTGTTTATTTGATTCAATAATTTTTCTGAACATAAAGACTATTCCACCAAGATTAAAGGCGAGCCCAATCCAAAAAAATTGAATTTGATACTGCGCTACAAATGTTATTATTCCAACGGCGCCGAGAACTGGGAGCACATTTGTAAGGTAGTGAGCGCAGCAAGAGATCATCGCCGCAGTAGACGTGGTGCCCGTTACTCCTAAAATTTTGCCGTTTCCCTGCCCGCTTCTTATGATATTTTTTAAATACGCGTACAATCCGACCTGAACCCCGAAACCGACAGCAAGGCTGACAATGAAATATCGGAAAGCTAAAAATTGGAACTGGGCAAAATTCCATCCTGACACCAGCGTGAGTATCGCAAAATACGCGCCAAGCATGACGATACTCGCGAACACTCCCAAAAAAATCGGTTTTGTAACGTTAGTATCCATACGTTATTTTGCGTTATACGCCTCGGGGCTTTTCTCGAATTGCTGTTTGCAATGTTCCGAGCAAAATCCGTAGGTATTCCCCCGATACTCAACCGTGATAGCGCCGCCAGTCTGCATGCCGCACACAGGATCTTTCAATGATTTTCCTTGACCAGTATTTTGAAATACTTTTAGGAAGTTGAACATATTTTTTAAATATTATTTTTTGTAATCATAAACTTTTATTGTCTCAGAGCGGGAATAAACCGAGGGGTTTTTCGTGCGTATTCGTCCCATACTATCCCGAACTCTTTACGCGCTTCCATTTCTTCACTTCGCGCGAGCCGTGCGTACATCCAGACAAGCACCGGGAACATAAAAAACGTAAAGAGCGTTGGCCATTGAAGTAGAAACCCAAACAGGATAAGCACAAAACCGACATACTGCGGATGGCGGATGCGAACATATGGTCCGGTAATAGCAAGTGTGTGCTGTTGCTCTGCTTTGTAGAGTACCGGCCAGGCTTTCGAAAGCAGTACAAAACCAATGGTAATGAGTATATAACTTGCGATATGGAACGGGCCAAAATGAGGATTGCCTCCCCACCCAAACAAATCCTCAAAAATATGGCCGGAGCTATGCGTGAACGGGTCAAGGCCCGGAACCCGCTTCGTAAGCCAGCCAGAAAAAAGATAAACGGTAAGCGGGAATCCATACATCTCCGTGAACAAGGCAACGATAAACGCCGAGAATGCACCAAACGAGCGCCAATCCCGTGATGTTTTTGGCTTTGCAAAACTGAAGGCAAAGACAATAAAAACCAGAGAACTAATAATGACCATCGGCCAGAGGCCGTATTCAGGAGATGAAGACATAAGCTTTAGAACTTAGATTGGCTATGCTCATTGTGGCCTCTGTTTTTGCCATCACCATGGCCATCATGATTTTTATGCGTAACTATATGGAGCAAAGGACACAGGAGAAGAATAAGGTAGGGAATAACGGATAGTACGTGCGATGAATGGCTCTTCAAAAGGGAAAAAAGGCCTATTATGCCGATTATTGCAATAACAATCCACGTCCGCCTTGAAAACAAGCTACTTTTTTCATTATTGTTCATAAAGATTTATTTTTAAATCGACATACTAGAAAGTTTTCACGTACGAGGCAAGTGGAGGATTGATGTTTCCCATGAGCTATTTCTGAATAAGGCTTGAGTTATGCATCCAGACATAATACCAGGCAAAAACCCAGGCAAATGTGAACATGTAGACTGCACCAAGCGTTACGCTTCCAAAATTGATCCACGTAAATCCCGGGAGAGTTTCAAA
>MHQP01000046.1:16401-17364 GCA_001820685.1 Candidatus Sungbacteria bacterium RIFCSPLOWO2_01_FULL_47_32
GGGAGAGTTTCAAATAGCGTGTGGTGCAATTCCAATCCGCGGGCGCTGCGAATAGGAAGAAACCCTCCAGTGAGACAAATCGTATATGCAGCTTCTGCCCCCAAAACGCATTTCCAGCCATAGTTAGTAATTGATAGCTGTTCCATGTTTTTTGTTAATTGGTTAAATCTTTTTTCTTTTCTTCAAATTCTTTTTTGTCAATCTCGCCTTTTGCGTACCGTTCCTTCAGAATATCTGTGGCGGATTTAGCATGTTTCGAGTCGGAATGACTTCCCTCGCTCAATTTTTTAACCACCCATACAATAAGCCAGATGAAAAAAACCCAAAGAAGCAGCATCTCCGCCCAACCCAGAAAGTTGTTGTACATCATAATATATTTTTATTTATTTGATAGCGTGTACACCTTGACCAGTTCTTTTATGGCCTTCTCCTCCTCTCCCGCGCGCCGCATCTGGTGCCTTACGTGGGTGCGGAGATGATTTTCGAGCAAAAATGCATCAAGACTTTTGAGCGACCTTTGAATAGAGAGCGACTGCCCTAAAAGTTCGGGGCAGTATACTTCTTTCTCAATCGCCTTGATAAGACCTTCCATCTGGCCATGGATAATCTTTGCCCGATGAACTGCGCGCTTTTTTAATGCTTGATTTACCATAGGTTTTATTATATACGGTTTACGTTTGGCCCCTGCCCTCTTATACCCTATACCCCTATACCCTATTATGTCAAGCGCGCATGTGGAGAACTTTTATCCGTTAGTTCAGCTTTTGAAGTTCCACAATTAACTGGTCATTGTGAAGAGCCATATTAGGGTCATCAAGGACATGACGGACTATTCCCTCTTTATCCATGACCACGTATGTGTGCCCGGGAAGCCTGCCGTAGTGCATTGACGACGGGGTTACGAGCATGCCGAATGCCCGGGAAACAGAAGTATCCTTGTCAAATAGAACGGTGGCTGTGGAG
>MHQP01000047.1 GCA_001820685.1 Candidatus Sungbacteria bacterium RIFCSPLOWO2_01_FULL_47_32
AAGCAAAAGAGCTCAATGGTATGCGTATTCTCGCATACTGCATTATGCCAAATCACTGGCATTTAGTACTTCATCCCCGGAAGGATGGAGATCTCCAGGAGTTTATGCGTTGGCTTACAATGACGCATACTCAGCGCCAGCACGCGGCTCATAAGACCGCAGGGTCGGGTCACCTGTATCAAGGAAGGTACAAGTCGTTTCTCGTTGAGAAAAATAACTACTTCTTACAGCTCTGCCGCTATGTTGAGCGAAACCCCCTGCGCGCAAGGCTGGTTAAAAAAGCAGAGCACTGGAAGTGGTCGAGTCTCTGGAGGCGGGAGAAGGGGAGTGATCAGCAAAAGAAACTGCTCTCATCCTGGCCGGAAGATATGCCGGAGGGGTACCTGGACTATGTAAATATGCGCGAGCCGGATGATGATTTGCGGGATATACAGTATAGTGTTAAAAGGGGTAAGCCATATGGCGCTGATGCGTGGGTAAATAAAATGGTTGATATGTTTGACCTTGAGCCGACGGTCAATAATCCATGGAGACCAAAAAAGAGCTCCTGACCCCGTTTTGACCCCGTTTTCCATGGAGACCAAAAAAGAGCTCCTGACCCCGTTTTTCTGACCCCGTTTTCCCGTTTTGACCCTGTTTTCCAAGGAAAATTGATTGACAACACGCCTCCGTTCCTTATGCTGAAAGGAGTTCGTTTTTAGTGGTTCACATGAGCGGGGCCGTGGACGGGAAAAAGTCGAATCTTTATTTTGCGTATTCGAAAGAACCACTACCGCTGAAAAAATTCCGGGGACTTGACCGCTACGGACGGCTTGAACAGCGCGAAAAACTCACGAGAGAATTCGCTAAAAAAATAGAGGAAAAATTTCCCGAGGTTAAGATTTTTGATATCGCGCCAACCGTTGTTCTTTTGGACCTGGCGGAAGAACAGGAGCGAACGCTCCTTCAAAAAATGGAAGAAGAGTGCAATTGTTTTCTTGTAAAGAACAGGCCCTTTTCATTCGTGCGATAGAACGGCTCCTGCGGCCGTTTTTTTATTTGTTTTCCCCTAAGCTCAGTTTTCAAGTGGCGAAATCTTGTGGGCGAAATTAAAAAAGGAGCTTACGGCTCCTTGAGGAAATACTATTATTCAAAAATAAGAAGAATGACGGTAATACCTACGGCTGTCCAGAATCCGTCATGCAGGATCTTTCCGAAAAGTTCGGGGGACTGTCCGGAAAACGCCATGGCGGCAATGACGCCCGCATATGCAAGCCACACCATGCCCATGCCGATGTATTTCATTCCTTCTTTCCCGCCTTGTTTTGGGAACTGTTCTCAATGCTACCACGAAAAACGAAAAATGCAACCGGCTCTTTGCCCGTTAGAAGTTCATAGGATGGTATTTTGCCGCTGTCTCCGTTATGCGAATCCGCCTTGTGGCTCGCTTCAGCTTTTTCTAGTGCATACTCTTAACACTTCTAATGGGCCTTGTCATTTTTTTGTGTCCATGGTAATATGATTCGCGAAGGCACTGCCTTCAAGTTGTTCACTCACAACCAAAGGGGGAACCATGCGACATTCCTTCGGTCGTACGCTAACCGCTGTTCTTGGCGTCGCCATTCTTTCATTCGTGGCCATGCTTGGCACGGCCTCTGCCCAGACTCCTTCGCAGGAAACCCCACAGGTTCCAACTCCGGAGTCCGTGAAAAAGGCCACTCCCGAACAGGTCGCGAAGCTTAAGCAGGACGTTGCCGAAGCTGTAAAAGGAATGCAGATGGATATGGAAGATATTGCGAAAGACGTGGAGAAGAACATGGGACCTGTTGTCGGGACGGGTGCCGAATTCAGCGCCGCTCGCTACAAGGATGGGTATGCCTTCGTCGTGGCTAGCGTTCGGAAGGATAGTCCCGCCGAGAAGGCTGGCCTCAAGATGGGCGACTATGTTGTCGCCTTCAACGGCAAGGCTCCTCTGATGAACGGAAAGGACGCGCTCGTTACGGTTCGCACGGCCAAGGCCGGCTCAACCCTAACACTGTCCGTTGTCCGTGAAGACAAGCCGATGACCGTCAATGTCCCTGCCGTTGTGCTTCGCGCTGACAAGACCGTCGAAGGGAAGGCCCTTGCGGCCTCTATCCGGACCGAAGGTAAGGAGAAGCTCGACAAGATGAGTACGGCGCTCGATACGCTCGTCAAAGCGGTTGAAGCCGGCGAGGTTGGGCTCGATGGTCTGCGGTATAGCGCGGAGTTCAAGGCTTATGCGGTCGTGATGAGTGAACTTGACGCGTGGCTGAGTAAGAAAAGCGAGGCCGTGGAAACTCTCCTCAAGTAATAATATATTTTTTTGAGCCCCCACAACGGGGCTTTTTGTTTTTGCCTATTGACTTAAATCTTCGCCAATATATTATAGGGAAGCGTTCTTGAAAAGTTGGTGGAAGGAGTAAAAAGGTGACAAATCCGTATGACCCTTCGGACTATGATCCTGAGGATACTGTACTTATTATGCAGATGAACAACTTTGTCTTGCGTTTGCGAGAGGAGTTTCCCGCCATTGTTGCTCCGGGCAAGTGTATTGACCGGGATCGCGAGGCAGAGAAGGGCATCAAGTTTTGCATTCTTGCTACGAACGAACTTTCAGATGAAGATGTCGAAAGGATTAAACAGCGATTCGTAGAAACTTTTATTGAAGTCAAGCGTGTTTCGGAGCCTATGCTCCGCATGTCAGAATAGTACCGGCTCATACAGCCGGTTTTTTTGTTTGACTTTTCAAGAAATAACTGGTACCCTTTTTAAGGTTTCTTTCCCAATAAGGAGCTTTCTATGGAAGCAGTTTTCGTGCCGGAAAAGACGCAAATCAAAGCAATCTTTTTCGACTTCGGAAAAACAATTCATGATTATCATCTGGATTATTTTTTCAACTGGCTTTCTTACAAGTTTGGTCTTCCGCGGCATTATTTCTGGAGGATATTTAACGGTTCGTCCGGGCTTATCATGAAATACGAGGTTGGCATGCCGACCAAGCGTTTTTTAAAAGAATTCCGCGCGCGTGTTGAATTGCTTTTTGCGGAACTTGCCGGAAAAGAAGGGAAGCGGATAGCGTCCGCGGAATTTACCGACGAAGAATTTATTGACGCATGGAACTCAATCATGGACCCCTCTCCTTTAATCCGCGACCGCATGGAACTCATCCGGAAGCTGAAGGGGCATGGCTATAAGATTTATATTCTCTCGAATACGAACAAAGCTCACATTGAGTATTTCAAAGGAAGCGGCAAGAAAACCGGATACCATTACACGCGCTTCAGTGAGCTCTTTCGGGTAGCGGACCGCTTCTTTGCGTCTTCCGACCACGATGTGCGAGCCCGCAAAACCAAATTTGACGGAAAGAACAGAAAACTCTGCGAGAAAGTTTTTTGGAAGGTTTTGAATGCCACAGGCCTAAAGCCCGAGGAAGCCGTTTTCGTCGACGATTTTGTTGAATATGTTGAGGTGTTTAAGGCGATGGGAGGGTACGCAATCCACTGCACAGGAAGCTGGACAAAAGTTGAGGCTGAACTGTATCAGATGGGGGTTCGGTGGGAATGACGCTCGAACAGCATATTTTTCTCACCAAGAGGGTGACTGTTGCAACACCCCTATCATAATTGTCGTTCCGACATTTTTGACTCCCTCTTGAGTTCCAAAAATATACTGTCCTCGCTAGTAGGCTTTCTTGAAAGGAAAAACTCCGCAATGAATGCGGAGTGTTTTTTTATTTAGATTTTAAAGCCGTGTTTGGCGAGTAGCTGACGCGCGATGACATACTCCTGGATTGCAGATGTTCCTTCGTAAATTTTGAGAACTCTGGCATCTTCAACAATTGCGCCGATTCTTGCTTCAGTGGTAAAGCCCATACCCCCGTGAAGTTCGGCGGCGGTAGACGCAATTTCTTCGACAACCTCCGAGGCATAGAGTTTTGCCATTGAAGCCTCCATCATGAAGTCCATTGCCTGCATCGGGCCGAGTTCATCTGTGAGCCACGCCGCGCGATACCCGAGGAGGCGAGCGGCGTCCAGCTTCATTGCGATGCGGGCAAGCTGTCCCTGCACCCGCTGGAATTCAGCGAGATGCTTTCCGAATTGCTTTCGCTGGGTTACATACGTGAGCGCTTCGTCGAGGGCCCCTTGCGCAAGTCCTACGCCCTGGGCCGCGATCATTGAGCGCGAGCCCGTAAGGGTTACCATGGCGATTGGCCAACCCGTGCCTTCCGCGCCCAAAATGTTTAAGGCCGGAACTATGCAGTCCTGAAAAACGAGGGTTGAGGTGGGGGAACAGTGGATCCCCAGCTTGTCGAAATCTTTTTCAACAATGAGCGTTCCTTCTTCTCTCGCTTTTTTTGCGTCCACCAAAATACACGTAAGGCCGTTGTACTTGTGTTCTCCTGTGCGGGCAAGAACCAAAAGAAGGTCCGCGATGCTGCCGTTCGTGATGAACTGCTTTGTTCCGGTAATTCTAAATGTGGTGCCGTAAGAGTGTTGATGCGCCCGGGTTTTAATGGAAGAAACGTCCGAGCCGCTGTCCGGTTCTGTCTGGCAGTATGCCGCGAGGATTTCGCCGGATGCGATCTTCGGAAGCCAGTAGTTTTTCTGCTCATCTGTTCCGAAGTTCTGAATAGGCTTTCCGACAAGCGACTGCGAAGCGCCTATGGAAAGGCCGACGCCGCCGTCTGCCCGGCACATTTCCTCGGTTACGAGAAAAAATTCAAACATGCCGAGTCCCGCGCCGCCGTAGCGCTCTTCAATCACTCCGCCGGCATATCCGGCTTCAACGAGCTTCCGATAGATGTCCCATGGAAATTCCTTTTTCCGGAGGCGTCTCCAGTGTGGGAGGATTTCGTTTTTCGCAAAATTCCTGGTCTGTTCTTTCAAAGCGAGCTGTTCACCCGTCAGCCGGAAATTCATGCTTTTTATCCTTTTGTTCTCAAGGTTCGACACTCTCTAGGTAGCACAAAGGAACTGCATAGGCAATACGCGGTCTTGCGTTTAAGAACGAATATGCTACGGTGTACTCGGTACCTTTCGGATGACGAGGACGCCGTGACAAGAGAAGAAGAGATTATCTCGAATGGGGTTGAAAAACTGGTAGAAGTTTTAACGGAAAAAGGGGGAGCAGTTCACATGGCAGCACTCGAATATTTTATGCTAAACGCCCATGTGTTTCCCGGCGGTCCCGTAGGCCGCCTGCGCGACCCGCAAGTCATGTTCAATCTGTCGGTGCGTACGGCGGAAAAAGAGGGAAAAGTTTCCTACGACAAATCAACGGGTGTGCTGTCGCTTGCGTCCCCCAATAATCCTGCAGTTGCCGGGTAGTGAAATTTCGAATTAGCCGCCAGGCGGCTCACATTAGCGCTCCGACAGCGCTATTTTAATTTTTAAAAAATCATACGATAAGGACCCCCTTTCCTGTTTGAAATTCTACTACCCGGTTGCAAAACATGCCGATTTTTATTACAATAATTTCTGTTAGTCTTTTAGTGGGCGTGTAGCTCAGTGGTAGAGCGCATCACTGATAATGATGAGGTCCCAGGTCCGATCCCTGGCACGCCCACTGACGATATTAAATACCGAGTGAATCTAACCAGGGGGGAAGCAATGCCTTTTGGGGCTGTGTGTAAATGAGGGCTTGCTCGCTTTTGCGGTTGGTTGTATACTAGTACTAGTGTATTTTTGAGATTTAATAAATAAATAAAAAAAAGATACTATGTCAAAAATGACAAAGTCAGCGGTCTTGAACGCGCTTGCCGAAAAGACACTGCTGAAGCGAAAGGAAGTCGCAGGCTTCATGGATGCCCTCGTAGAGCTTGCATATAAGCAAGTAAAGACAAACGGCGTTTTCCCCATCCACGGGATAGGAAAGCTCGTTAAGGTTAACCGAAAGGCGCGCATGGGCAGGAACCCGGCAACGGGAGAAACCATCAAAATCCCGGCCAAAACGGTTGTGAAATTCCGCGTCGCAAAAGCGGCAAAGGAAGCGGTGCTCTAATTTTTGAAGCTAGAAATAAAAAATACCCCGACATCTTTCGGGGTGTTTTTTTATTGCGACGTGTGAGTTCAACGCGTCCCGACGCGCGGACACGGCATCTGGGCGACGTCGCAACAAAGGCTAATATCTTAATTTTGTTTGCATTCCTCAAGGGAGGTTTCTACGAGTTCGATAATTTCCGCTTCAGACAGAAGATGCGAAACGGCACTGCGGAGCCGGATAAGGAAGGCGCGCGCGTCCTGCGATTCGTTTCCTTCAACCATGAAAACATATCTGTCCTCATGCATTCCTGCTCTTATTGTTGCATCAAACCCGATATAGTCGAATGCTTCCTGCCATGCTTCGGCTTGCCGCGAAGGAGGAACGAACCAATTTCTTAGCGCAAGCCCTACAAGCTCTCGTGCGACTTCTTCTTTCGATTTCGGCACGCGAGTCTCCGCGTTTAACATAAGACCTGACACAACACTATAATGGAGATAGGTGAATGTCAACAATAAAAAATTTATGGTTTGAAAACTCGCCGACAAGTGCTTCACGTTAAGGAAAACAAATAAAAAAAGCGCCGGCGAGTTTGTCCGCAAGCGCGTGTTGCCAAAGCCTTCGGCTAGTCATCTCTGAAATTTCTTTTGCCGAAGCACCACAGGATTCCCGCTCCGCAGAATCCGCCCGCGACCCCGCCGACGTAGGCGCCGAGCGCCATCCAGAGGAGAACATAAGGGACGAGGAGGAAGATCTGGAGGAGCAGGCCAAACTGGAAGATGGTGGTTCCGAAAAAGAGTCCCGAAAAGGCCATGCCGAGAATGGCTCCGGCCACCGTCCCGACGGGGTTGATGAGTGCGGCGAATCCTGCAAGGCCGAGAATGGCGCCAGCTGCTTTTTTCAGCAGAACCAGGACCCCCCCCAGTGATCCCAGAACAACGAGTTCAATCGTCCAATAGAGGATGATGACGGACAAGCAGATGTATATGAGAGTACCGGCTACCCAGCCAAAGGCACCACACGATGTTTTGTATCCTTCTGCAAATTCCCGCAAAGCGTTTCTCACGGCTGTCTCCTTGTGTAATCGGTT
>MHQP01000048.1 GCA_001820685.1 Candidatus Sungbacteria bacterium RIFCSPLOWO2_01_FULL_47_32
GGCCGCGTTGTTTATTGTTTTTTGTGGGTCGAAAATATAGCTTAACACCCATGTTGGCCCCGCCCACCGCCCGGTAACGATATAGTTAATAACCATGTCCCGGAATATGGCAATGAGGTTCTTTCCAATAAGGTTTGCCCAAAAATCGTTTGAGCTGACGGCATTGATAAGATTTTGAATAACATTGAGCCCCCTTCCGCCGACTTCTTTTGCGCAGTAGTCGTCAATAAAACTGCAGTGTTTCGGTACCGAAGCCTGTGCAGGACGCGGCAGGGCGAGAGGAGAAAAGACAAACGAAAACATCGCGATAAGGAGAAGTGCCGCTACAGCGGATTGTTTTTTTATAAATATTCCCGTCATAAACTCGTTTCCGTAAAAAATGAGCCGGCGTCCCCGCTTAAGAACACCAAATGGTTCTGTTGTATTATTTCCAAAATTTTCTTATGGAGGAGCGCCCCTTCTTTTCGTAAGGCAATATAACCGGCGATTGCCGTACTTGCCCCAAGCGGATCCTTTTCCGCGTCCATGATCGCCGTAAGCTGTTTTTCCATACTCGCCAAAAGAAGAAGCTCCTTTTTGTGGACATCAAGGAGGGGGCGGGGCACGGAGAGGGCTTTAACTTCCGCTAAGGCGGCACCAAAAATGGAGATACTTTTTTTGAGCTCTGCAAATCTTTTTACATCTTTGCTTTTTGTTGCTTCAGTTATTATTGATGCGGGATCGTCTTCGGGCGCTACCATAAAATATTCGTTCTGTATTTTACCGAGTCCGTTTAAATATTTTATCATTGAGTAGGCCTCCGTATGAGTATCTTTCGGAGCGATCCGTATTGAAGCAAAAAGCTCGTCTTCGTTGACCGCAAGGAATTTTTTTCCGTCCTCGGCCAATTGGTTTGCAAGGGCTTCGGTATCTCCTTGGGAAAGCGAGGGCGTGCCGTTTTGCATCAAACCCACAAACACATCGGAGGAAAGGAGCGTTTCGCCGAATTGTTTGGTAAAGGTATTGCTTGTTGAGGCGTCCTGGAGAGCCTTTTCGTCGGCAATTGGGTTGGATAGAGAGTCCTTCGGTCCTATTATAAGAGGATTCCTTTCTTGTTTTATCTCGTCTCCGTCGTTTGTTCCGTCACCGTCAGTGTCCGGGTTTTTTGGGTCGGTTTTATAAATAAGTTCCTCCCAGTCTTTAAGGCCGTCGTTGTCGGAATCTCCCGAGAGTTCGTCCAGGCGGCTGTCAACAAGTTTTTGCTGTTCCGGCGTCAGCGGGACAATCTTTCCAAGATTTTTTGCAAGGCGCGACTCGGGAGTTTCTTTCGTCATCACGTATAACGTGATGCCACTTGAGAGCATCAATAGAAAAATCACAATCAGGGTTCGTGTTGCTTTCGTTCTGAACATAAAATATCCGCCTAATTTCACTTCTTTATTATATCTCATTTCCTGTGCAAATACCCTTGATTTACTGTGGATAAGTAGCCTTCTTGCGTGCTTCAAAAACGCAACTTCAGAGACCACCAATTTTAAGCAAAAAACAAAAAAGACCCAGTATCAGGCCTTTTTGTTTTATCTCGAAATAGGTATAATTTTTATGTATGCTGGGTAATGAAGCTTCGGCCAGTAAGAATTCCTCGTGATTTCCGGCAAGCAAGCACAAAAAGCATATTTTTTTAAAAATACTAGCTAATCCTTTAAATCAAAGTTCTACTGCCCAGTATGGATAAAAAGCTTGTTTTTGGTCTTGTTTTTTTTGGCATTATCGCATTTGTAGGCGCTTTTTTTTGGTTTTTTGGAGGCGGAAACGAATCAACAACGCCGGTGGCAAGAACAACAGTTCAGGGTTTTGGAGTTAAGGGTGGCTTGGCCGGAGAAAGCCGGAAGCCATCGATACATGCGGGCGATATAACAGAAATAACGAGCCAAGGAGCGCTCAACATCCACTCCACCGTCCAGTCCCTCGTCGGTATTATGGCAGAAAAGCCGGTTTTTAAGGGATTTGCAACGGAAGTCCCGGAGCAAAATAACGATTTTCTTGATAAAAACGCTCCTCCTCTTCCTGATCCAGATGCACTTTCGTTCGCATCTCCCAAAAAGCAGTTAACCGAAGCAGATGTTTTTAACCGCGTCTGGACGTCTGATTATAGAAATTATGTTGAAACAATAGAAAAACTTATGATTCAGGACGGTTTTGTAAAAGGGCCGTCCGCTCTCAATACTGACCAGGACATGTACGACTCAATGGAGCGTATTCTGAATTACGCCCTAAAAAAGGGCTGGGTTGCTGAAAAGGATTCAGAGAGTCTCCGAAAGGGAATTCGGGAGGTGCTTCCAGCCCTGATTGAGGAGGAAAAACAGGGGTTTTTAAGCGGCAACGAGCAAACAAAAGCATTGCCGAAAGACCAGAATCTTACGCTTCAAAAGAAAAGCCAAAAAGACGCTGTTAGCGATCTTCTAGATGGTCTGAAATATGTTTTTATGGCTTCCCCGGCGCATGCGTCTGAAGATTATACGCCTTCTTGGAACACATCCCCCGACTGCTATAAAGATCTTAATGCTCTGAACCCGGTCCCCGGAGTAAATTTATGGGCGTTTTGCTGCAACTGTGGGTTATATTGCTCCTACGGATGCGTGTTCATTTATGACTGCGGCCCATATAGTACTTCATGTAATGTGCCTCTTGGGTGTCTAAACCTCGTGTGCCAGTCGTGGCCGAATGCGGTATGGGATGCGTGGTGGTATTTTGGAAGTCCGCCAGGGAATATACCTACGGGCATCTGCGGTTGCGGGTGATGACTAGTGTTTCGTTCGGGACAGTATTGCCCAATCAATAAGAGACAACTCTTCCGGCCGCGCGCGTGTTGCAAGGCCGGATTTTTTTAGAGCCTCTCCGGCGGCTTTCTTGTCGCTGAAAAACATTGAGAGGGAGTTTGAGAGGGTTTTTCTTTTTTGGGAGAAGCCAGAACGGATGAGCTCAAAAAAATTTTTTTCATCAAGTTTTTGTTTTTGGAAAAACTCCTCTGAAATTTTTGATATCTTGAGTATTGCGGAATCAACCTTGGGTGCCGGCCAAAAAGAATCTCGCGGGACCCACGCGGCGATCTCCGGCTCGCCGTATGCCTGCACGGAAAGAGAAAGCAAGCTCATGTTCGGCGGGCGCGCGGTTATTCGCTCCGCGACTTCCCGCTGAACTAAAAGCACCATTGAAGACGGCTTGAAGGACTCTTCGGCAAGGAATTTTCTCAAAAAACGCGCCGTAAGATAATATGGAATATTTGCAACAATTTTATATCGTGCGCCGCGCGAACGGAGAATTTCCGGAGAAAAGTCTAAAATATTTTCGCACGAGAGCGCTACGTTCCGCATGTGCTCCTTTGTAAGGCGCTTGTGAAGAAGATTAAAAAGCATTTTGTCTTTTTCTACGGAAAAAACAGCCCGCACTTTTTTTGCAAGCTCACGCGTCAGAACCCCTAGACCAGGCCCGGCCTCAAGCACAACATCATCTTTTCTAAGAGAAGCGGCGGAAATAATTTCTTTGAGAACCAATTCGGATACCAAAAAATTCTGCCCCATGAGTTTGTTTGGAGAGTACCCATGTGCATGAAGGGTTGTTCGCGGATCTTCCATAATAAAAATATTATTCGAGCGGTGTTTCATCGTCTTCATATTCTATCTCGTCGTCCTTAAAAAAATCCATATCGCCCGCCGCGTCAGTTACGTTCAAAAGGTGTTCGGGTATTTCTTTTACGAATCGCGACGGGCTATTAATCTGATGGTCTCCCCAGACTCTCCGGCGATACGCGCGGAGGAGCCAGACCTTTTCTTTGGCGCGCGTAAGTCCCACATAGCAAAGCCTACGTTCCTCCTCCAACGAGCCGGGGTCAAAAAGAGACTTGGAGTGAGGAAATATTCCCTCCTCCATTCCTGTGATGAAAACAACAGGAAACTCAAGCCCTTTTGCGGCATGAAGTGTCATAAGTGTAACGCCTTTTTTGCCGGTTTCACGGGCAGTATCGGCATCCTGTACAAGTGAAATTTCTTCGAGCATGCGGATAAGTTCCTCGGATGGGCTTCCTTCGGAGAAACGCGAAGCGAGTGCCTCAAACTCGCGTATGTTTTCAATGCGCATTTCGGAGTCCAGGAATGCGTCTTCAAGGTATTCCTCATAGCTAATTTTTTTTACAATTTCTCGAACGAGGAGGTGCGGAGGCAAAATAAGGGCAGAACCTCGGAGATCGCTTAAAATATTTTCAAAAACGCCAACACTCGTTGCTTCTTGTCCTGACTTTGGTCTTTCTCCTGTGGATATTCGTTCACGCGAGCCCAGAAATTTCAGAAGGGTTATTTTTCCGATCCCCCGCGGAGGGACGTTGATAACTCGTCTCAACGCAAGCTGGTCATTCGGATTTGCGATGAGGCGGAGATAGCTGGTGATATCTTTTATTTCTTTTCGCCGGTAGAATTTTATGCCGCCGATAAGCGAATATGGGATTTTTTTTGAAAGTAGTATCTCTTCAACCGCCCTTGATTGGGCATTTGTCCGGTATAATACGGCAATGTCCTCAAGTTCTTTTCCCGCTTTACTCAGCCGTTCAATTTCGGACGCAACAAATTCCGCCTCGCTCAGTTCCGTGGGGAGAATAACATATTCTATTTTCTCCCCGTCTGGCTTTTGCGTCCAAAGTTTTTTTTGTTTCTGAAGCGTATTTTGCGAAATGACCGCGTTCGCCCCCTCGAGAATGGTTTTGGTCGAGCGATAATTTTCATCAAGCACAATGACGCGCGAATCCGGAAAATCTTTTTCAAAATTCAAAATATTCCTGAAGTCCGCATTTCTCCACGAATAGATCGACTGCGCGTCGTCTCCGATGACAAAAATATTCTTGTAGCGCGCGGCAAGTAATTTAGAGAGTTCATACTGGGCCGTGTTCGTGTCTTGGTATTCGTCGATATGGATGTAGCGGAAACGGCTCTGGTATTTTTCGAGAATGTCCGGATGACCTCTGAACAGCAGAACTGTTTTTGTAATGAGGTCGTCGAAGTCCATCGCATTCGAGTTCTTGAGGCGTTTTTCGTAAAGGTCAAATACGCGATAGATTATTTTAGGGAACATCTCACTTGAATCCCTTCCTTCATAGCTGGAAGATTCAACAAGCTCACTTTTAAGGCCCGAGATAATACCCAACACCATTGCGGCCGGGAACTGTTTTGGGTTGACGTTCACTTCTTTCAATATTTCTTTTATAAGCGAGATAGAATCATCATCATCGAATATCGTAAAAGAGCGGGTATATCCGATATACATCGCTTCACTTCTCAAAATTCTGACGCAAAAGGAATGGAACGTTCCGATGAATGGGTCTCCTGCTCCACGCGGTCGGTTTCTTTCCACAAGCAACGTGATGCGGTCCTTCATTTCGCGGGCGGCTTTGTTCGTGAACGTGACGGCAAGGATATTCTCGGGGTGCACCCCCCGAGACAGAAGATAGGCAACGCGGTGGGTAAGGGCTTTTGTTTTGCCAGAGCCGGCTCCGGCGATAATTAAAACCGGCCCTTCTGTTGCTAAAACCGCCTCTCGCTGGCGGCTGTTTAAAGGATCAAGGATTATTTTTTGTATATTTTCCGTTTCTTTGTCTTTCATTGACTCTTTGATTTACGAACAAGGGAAAAAACTCAGGAACATCCATAAGCGCATTGCTAGCATATCCTATGTAGGATGACTTTTCAAAAGAAAATATACCAAAAACCCTGTTTTAGAAGGCAAATTCCGTTATGTGCGGGCTGGTCGCCTTGTGGACAATCTGCTTGCCGAAACAATCAGGTTGGTATACAATATGTGGGTGGTACAGTGTTTGGGAATATGCCAAAAACCGCATAGAATGACGAATTTAGCGTTTGTGTGATCAACGGGTGGTAAGAGGTTTGACGGGGTTTATGGCCTAACGGACCAAAAAATTATGGGTTCAGGGGTGTCCTTTCAAGAAAATAATACTACTGCCGGAAAACAGCATAAAAACGACGATTTTACTAGAAAAACGCTTCTTTACCTAAAGAAGCTTTTGGCTTTTTTAAGGGGTTTTATAGGGTTTTTGGCTATTTTAAGTCTTTTTTTATCTATTCACCCGGTTGAGGCGAAGGCATGTTCGTTTAGGGATATTACTTCTTGTTTTACTTATTTCTTTGGTGGCTCAGAACCAACTAAAACAGAAACTGCCTTTATTGGCGATGCCAGCGCCACCATTTCTCCTGACCCGGTTTTGGAAGCGCCTTCCACCGCAAACACGCGCCAAAGCCCGATGAGTGACGCCAACCTCGGAATCACTGAAAGAAAATCACTTGTCGCCACCAGAAACCCGCAAGGGTTTGTAAGCGACGGCATTGGAGGGCCGGATGACCAAATTTTTGTATACGAAGTACAGTGGGGAGACACGGCGCAAAGTATTGCGAATTCCTATGGCATTACCGTTAACACACTTTTGTGGGCCAACGACCTTTCAAATCCAAACCGGATTAAGGTTGGTTCACGGCTCGTTATTCTGCCTGTTACGGGTTTCACATATGATATAAAAAAAGGAGACACCATCGATAAGATAGTAAAAAAATATCTCACGAACAAAAGCGCGTATTCGGCAGAAGATATGGCACAGATGGAGTATGATATTTTGGCCTACAATGGCCTTGCACTTGACCCCAAAGACCCGCTCACGCCTGGAGACACGATCATTATTCCGAACACGGAAGGAGATTTTTCCCAGCCGGAGCTTCCCGTATCTCCTGGTTCTCTCCCGTCCCCAGCAAAGACATCATATTCGGGTCTTCCCGACATAAAAGGATTTTTCATGATGCCAATCACGCGCGGCAGACGATCCCGCGGTTTTCACGGGAACAACGGAGTTGACCTCGTGAATTCAGACGCGTCGGGATCTTCATGTGGCAGGCCGATATTTGCCGCGGCGGAAGGAAACGTCATATTTGCAAAAAGTTTCCAGTGGAACGGAGGCTATGGAAACTATGTTATTATCTCACACCCAAACGGCGTGAAAACGCTCTACGCCCACATGAAGCAGGTTTTTGTCTCGGTTGGGCAGGAAGTTACGCAAGGACAACAAATCGGACTTATCGGAACGACCGGGAACTCAACGGGGTGTCACGTACACTTCGAAGTGCGCGGAGCAAAAAATCCTTTTTAAGAGTTTTGTATAGAAGCGGACGAAGACATTCGGCGTCCCCGCGCTCTCAAAAAAACACAAAAAAATATCCCGGCTGATGTCGGGATATTTTTACATTCAAGAAAAATTATTTAACTGCTTCTTTCAACTGCTTTGCGGCCCTGAACTTCGGGGCAACTTTTGCCGGAATCTGGATCTTTTCCTGGGTTCGCGGGTTGATTCCCTCGCGGGCAGCTCTTCGCGAAACCTTGAATACTCCGAATCCTGCGATCTTAACCTGTTCTCCTTTGACCATTGTCTTTGCAATTTCGTCAAAGATGCCGTCTACTAACTCTCCTGCGTCTTTCTTGGTGCTGTTGGTCTTGTTCATGACCCACTCAGCAAGCCATTTCTTGTCATATTTCATTGTCATAGGTGCAGTTGTTTCGTGTGGCCTTCTTGTCTGAGGGTATCTACCCGCGTCCAAGCCAGATCACGCGAACGAAACTCTTAAAATGTTAAAATTTAAAATGCTTAGTAAGTAACGGATTGAATAGATATGAGTTTTAAATGGGTGGCTTTTTCGACCATTTTTTAACGCCAAGCTCATTATACCCCACGAAACGCCATTTTGTAAGGCTTAAAATGCCCGCAAAAACGTCTTTTTCAGACAAAAACAGGCGTTTTGTGCTGTTTTATCCACAGTTTATGCGTTTCTAAGGAAGAATATACCAAAAAAAGCACATTACAATGAAACCACAACGGCAAACCAGTTGAGCGGGTTGCTCTAATTTTTGTCAAAACAGAGTATTTTAAAAGATTATTTTTCTCTGGCGCTCTATTTTTGTTGCTTTCCATGAAATTTCATCGATATCAAGAAGTACCGCATTGATTTCGTAGGGAGGAGCCGAAGCAACATCTACTTTTCTCGGGGCCTGGAGGAGAACACGCTTGATATTGTTTTCAATTTCTTGTCCAATGACCGAAAAGTGCGGGCCAACCATGCCGACATCGGAAATAAAAGCAGTACCTTTGGGAAGTATCCGTTCGTCTGCCGTCGGAGTGTGGGTGTGCGTTCCGATTACGGCCGTTACCCGTCCGTCCGCAAACCACCCAAAAGCGATCTTTTCCGAGGAAGCATCCGCGTGCCAGTCAACAAGAATGACCTTGGGCTTTTTTATTTCAGCATCTTTCAGAATGCGCTCGAAAGCAGAGAACGGAGAATCATAATGGAAGCGCATGTGTGTTTGTCCGATGAGGTTTATGACGAGAAGCTCTGAGTCTGAATTGTCATGTGACTGTCGGAGTTCGCCGGAAGAAAAAGAAAAATATACGAATCCCCGCCCCGGCGACCCTTCAGGCATATTTTCTGGACGTACGATTGGCAGGTGCTCGTCGTTAAGAAGACTGCCCGCGTTGCTTCCCTCAAGGCTGTGATTTCCTCCGGTAATGATCTGTACGCCTGCCTGGAAAATTTCGTTAACGGAAGATTCGGAGAGCCCCGCGCCATGAGACACGTTCTCTCCGTTGGCAATAATAATATCGGGCTTTAAAGAAGCCTTCCATTCAGGAATGATGTGCAGAAGCGCCTCGCGGCCCGGACGTCCGAAAATGTCTCCGAAAAATAGTATCTTCATATGTTGTTAAGTGTAGAGATTATTTATAAAAAAAGAAACCCCGCATGCCACGGGGTGCTATTCATGAGGCCAGGTGCTGTCAGCGTCGGGACTATCCGGCGGCAGAGAGGAAGACTCTTTAATAGATTGCTGCTGGAAAAAGAGCCATGTTCCAAGAAGAATATACCACAATCCGGACCACCTGCCGTATGAAAAAGAGAGAACTCCGGCTCCGATGAAAAGGAAGGAAAAGACGTTTCCGACAACCAGGCTGTACCGAAGGCCTTTTTCTTCGCCATAAAATTTCCAGAAGAAGGAATTCAAAATCCTTCCGCCGTCGGTCGGGTACGCAGGGAGAAGATTGAAGACGCCGAGTATACTATTGAGGATGCCAAAAACCTGGCAAAAGAACGCGATTAATTCGAGCACAAACACATCAGAAAGGCGGCCAGCCGCATAAAGTCCGTCAAGAACGAAAAATGTTCCTAAAAATATTCCGCCGAGAGTGAGGCTTGTTAGGGGGCCGGCAAGCGCTATGAAGAATTCTTCTTTGGGTTCCTTGAATTTTTTTTCAATAATCCCGGCAGCTCCAAAGAGCAAGAGGAAAATTTTGCGTCCTTCGTGGCCGTATTTCCGTGCGACAACAAGGTGCATGGCCTCGTGCATAAGAAGGGAAGAAAGAAATCCAAACTCAATTCCGGACGCTATAAAAAGCGTAAAGAGAAATGGAAGATTCAGGATTGAAGCGATCTGAAATCCGGACAAAAAAATAAGGCAAAAAAGAAAAAGAAATCCGGCCTCGACAGTTATTCTAAATCCAAATACTCTGGCTGTGAACACGCGAGTCCTCTTTCGGCCGCTTTCTCAAAGAAGCTTGTTTTACCCTACTCTGGAAACGCCAAAATTACAACGCCCCTCTCCGCAGTGCGGAAAGGGGCGTTTTTGGTCCTCTTCGGTTATCTTGCGTATTCTACGACGCGCGTTTCTCTGAAGACGTGAACCTTTATCTCTCCCGGGTATTTGAGTTCTCCTTCGATTCGATTTGCGATATCGCGGGCGAGCTTCTGGGCCTCAAGGTCGCTTACTTTTTCCGGGGTTACAAACACTCGTATTTCACGGCCAGCCTGTATGGCGTAGGACTTTTCAACTCCCACAAAAGAATTTGCTATTCCTTCGAGGTCCTGAAGCCGCTTCAGATAATTCTCGACTGAGTCCCTTCGGGCGCCCGGTCGGGATGCGGAAATAGCATCGGCAGTTTGTACAATGATCGATTCAATTGTCTCATATGGGTATTCTTCGTGGTGCGACTGCATTGCCTGGACAATCCGTTTGTCGACGCCGAATTTTTCTAAAATGCGCCGCCCAATCTCAACATGGGTTCCCTGTACCTCATGGTCAACGGCTTTTCCGATGTCATGAAGAAGGGCTCCTTTTTTAGCAATCTGGACGTCCGCTCCGAGCTCGGTTGCAAGCATGCCCGCAATGTGAGACATCTCGACTGAATGCATCAAAACATTCTGTCCATAACTTGTACGGAATTTAAGGCGTCCTACAAGGTTGAGGAGCCTTGGGTCGAGATCAAACGCGCCGATCTCAAATGCCGCCGCTTCTCCCGCCGCTTTTATTTGTTTTTCTATTTCCTGTCGGGCTTTTTCAACCGACTCCTCAATGCGCGCGGGCTGTATTCTTCCGTCCTGAATAAGAATTTCAAGCGCTTGTTTCGCTATATGGCGGCGTACCGGGTCGAAACCTGAAATAATAATGGCGCCGGGCGTGTCGTCAACAATGATCTCAACTCCGGCAGCGCGTTCCAGCGCCCGGATGTTCCGGCCCTCACGCCCGATGATCTTTCCTTTTAAATCGTCTGATGGAATGGTTACTGTTGTTGTGGTAACTTCTGAGGCGGTTGAGGTCGCAAGGCGCTGGATAATTGTCGTAAGAATATTTTTGGCTTTGCGTTCAAGCTCCTCAATGCCGCTTTCCTCGAGCTTCCGCACTCTGCGGGTAAGGTCTTCGTTGTGTTCCTTTTCTATCTTTCTGAACATCTCTTCTTTTGCATCAGTCTCGGAAAGACGGGCCACGCGTTCAAGTTCGGTAAATACAGTCTCTTTCATTTTTTCAAGCTCTTGCTTAATACCTTTTACGCGTTCTATTTTTTCCTGAAGATCCCGTTCTTTTTCCTCAAGGGTCAGTATTTTTTTATCGAGAGATTCTTCCCGCCGAATGAGGCGGTCTTCGTTCTTCCGGATCTCACCCATGCGTGTTTTTTCTTCAATCTTTGCTTCCTCAAGAATCTTCACTGCTTTATCCTTTGCTTCAAGGAGAGTTTCTTTTGCTTCGGCTCTGGAATCTTCAATTAATTTCCGAAGTTTTGCCTCAATGGAGTTTTTTCTCTGAGCGGCAATGCTTTGGCGCAGAAGATACCCCAATCCTCCCCCAATAACCAACGCAAAAAGCGCGACAAGGAGTGCCATGAGAGTGCTCATATTTTTCAGTTGATGGGAAAGAGAGATTATCGCGCCGTAGCCGCCAGAAATTCGGCGAAGCCTTGCGGACGATACGAGGGATGGTATTATGCGAAACGAAGAATGTGCCGATTGGTAGACGCCTTTTTAGTTCCCAAATTATTAGAAATAAAGTCAAGCACGCGGCTCGGGAAGCCGCTTAAGAACAGATGAGGGTTGTGGTTCGCGATTGTCATTAAAGCTTGCAATTGTATTCTAAAAATCGGGGGATTTGATATGTATTCGGTTCACTAACGTAACCCTGTAAACCCCGTCTTTTTCATCAGAATTAACAAATGAATGATGGGGTTATCGTAGCAAAAAACACCCCAGAATGTCAACAGAGAGGCAAGGTGCCCGGATGCGTTTCTTCCGCCAGCCTGCGCGCCGTGGAGAAAGATGAAAAAAATGTTACACTCTTTATATAACATTTAAAAGCAAATCTCCGTCGGGCGGAGAGAGCCATGAAATCATATCGTCCGGTCATTTTGATCATTCTAGACGGTTTTGGCATTTCCGCCGAAATCAAAGGGAACCCTATTCAAGCTGCCAACAAGCCCATGTTCGATTTTCTTGAAAAAAATTTTCCATTTACGACCATTCAGGCCTCTTCCACTGCCGTCGGCCTTCCCTACGGAGAAGCCGGAAACTCCGAAGTGGGGCATTTAACCATTGGAGCAGGGCGTCCGATTCACCATCATCTTCCGCGCATTATTTACTCTATTCGTGACCGGAGCTTTTTCAAAAATGAAGCGTTTCTTAAAGCAATCGAGCATGTGCGTCAAAACTCTTCAAGCCTTCATCTCATGGGACTCGCATCTTCCGGTTCGGTTCATAGTTACATTGAACACCTGTATGCTCTGCTCGAGCTTTTGAAAGAGGAACATGTCGAAAAAAATGTTTTTCTTCATGTGATGACGGACGGAAAAGACGCTCCACCAAAAGAAGGTGGCGAATTTCTTCCGAAACTCTCCGAAAGGCTTGCAGCCGAGTTTCCGTTTGCAACCATTGTGAGCGTCATTGGAAGATCGTTTGCTATGGACCGCGATGGACGGTGGGAAAAAATAAAAAAAGCGTACGAGCTTTTCACGGTGGGGGTGGGAGAAAAATTTATCAATCCCATCAAATACATCGAAGACTCATATGCGCGCGAACTAACCGACCAATTTATTGAGCCTGGGATGCTCGTTGATAGTGTCGGGAATGCGGTTGGGAGGATTCGGGACAATGACGCTCTTATCATGTATAACTTTCGCGAGGACTCAGAGAGAGAAATTGCGGAAACGTTCGTCAAGAAAGATTTTATGGCGTTCGAGCGGACACCTCTTTCGAACTTCCTTCTTGTAACGATGACGGAATATGAGGAGGGTCTTCCGGCGCTTTCCGCCTTTTCTCCTCTCCAGATACGGTGGTGTTTGTCTGAACTCATAAGCGAAACCGGAAAAAATCAGCTTCATATTGCAGAGTCTGAAAAATATGCCCACATAACCTATTTTTTCAACGGAGGAAGGGAGGAGCCGTTTCCTCACGAAGAGCGCATTCTCATTCCGTCTCCGCGAACGTCTCACTTTGATGAATCTCCCGCCATGAACGCTCGTGGGGTGAAAGAGGCTGTTCTTTCGGGGTTTGCGTCTTTTGATTTTATTGTCGCGAATTTTGCCAACGCCGACATGGTCGGACACACCGGGAATTTTGATGCGGTAAAACAGGCCATTGAAGTGCTTGACGGTGATGTCGGGGCCATTGTTGAACGCGTTCTTGCTTCGGATGCCGTTCTTGTTATAACGGGAGACCACGGGAACGCGGAACAAAAACTGAACATTATTTCAGGAGAGGTCACGACTAAGCATACGATAAACGCCGTCCCTTTTTTTCTCATTGCTAAAGACCTTAAGCTTTCCAAAGAGCGCGCTCCGGAGGAGGTGCGAAAACGAAGGCGCGCTGTCGGCGGAATTCTGACGGATATCGCGCCGACCGTTCTTGAGTTGCTCGGCATAGAAAAACCGCCTGAAATGATCGGTAAAAGTCTTTTTAAAACGATCGTCGGCAAAATATAATTAATCTTTTTTGGTAATCGAATATTTTCATGATCAATGAACTCAAACAAAACGGCCTTTCGGAAAAAGAAGCGCGGGTGTACCTTGCGGCTCTTGA
Organism: Candidatus Sungbacteria bacterium RIFCSPLOWO2_01_FULL_47_32; assembly: GCA_001820685.1. Classification (GTDB taxonomy): domain Bacteria; phylum Patescibacteriota; class Minisyncoccia; order Sungbacterales; family GWA2-42-14; genus GWA2-47-10. Next base: position 13,410 of record MHQP01000048.1, read on the forward strand.
GCTTGGCAAGGGAACGGTCCAAGATATCGCAAAAAAGGCGGGTGTTAACCGGACTACGGTGTACGTCATGATAACTGTGCTTGAGAAGCGCGGTCTCATGAAACAAGTCAAGATAGGAAAAAGAAGTTTTTTTGTCGCTGAGAATCCGGACGCGATCATTTCAATGCTTCATAAAGAAAAGAACGGCATTGAAGACCGGGAGCGGGAAATGAGAAAAATACTTCCTGAACTCAAAACACTCTTTAACGTAGCGCCGGGACGCCCGAAGATACGCTTTTATGAAGGGACCGAGGTATATAAGAAAATAGCTGAAGATATTTTTGAGGCCGACACTCGGGAGATACTTGAAATCTATAACGCCGATCTCATACGCGACGTTATTTCTGATGACGAGGCGAAAGAATTTTATAAAAAAAGGCTTGCTCGAGGCATTTTTTATCGGGCGCTCTATACGCGCAAGGAAGGCCCCTTCAGAACTCCGCCCGAAAAAGCCGAGGAACGATTTTTGAGCAAAGAAGAATTTCCCGTATCCGGGAACATATTCATATATGGAAATCGCGTTGGCATGGCGTCGCTCAAAGGAAGCATTATTGGAGTAATTATCGAATCAGACGAGATTAGCGAAACGCTGAAAAGCCTGTTTGAGCTTGGGTGGGAAAGCGGGAAAAAAAGGAAGAATGGAAAGGAAGATCCCGATGATGACCTCCTTATCGAATAACGAGTGGGCTCTTTTGGACACTTACCCCAGGATTTATATATGGAAAAAGGCCCAGCGAGGAGCGCTGAGCCGTAATGGGTGTGCCTTTGGGGGCAAAAAAGAATGAGTGGCAAAAGGGCAATGAGCTGTCGCTACTTGCCGCCTCTCCACATGGGCTGGGTGCCTCCGGGGCAGTGATTGATACATCGGCCGGCATTTTCCGGCCATCTTTATTATAGCATATTAAAAAAGCAATGTCAATATGTGGAGGAACAGAGTGTTTTACGCTGCGAGAGGGTTAAAAATTTTTACTAATAACAAACTACCTCAAATATTTCGCTTTTGCGGTATTATGTTCCTCAAGAGTTTTTGAAAAAATTATCGTTCCGTCTTCCGTCGAAAGATAATAAAGATAAGGCGAATTTTT